>CAZTQN010000010.1:0-119346 GCA_964615765.1 uncultured Phycisphaeraceae bacterium | reverse complement strand
GGGCGGGGGGGGCCCCGGGGCGCCGCGGGGGCCGCCCCCCCCCCGCCCGGCCGGGGGGGGGGGGGCGGGGGTGGGGGGGGGGGGGGGGGGGGGGGGTTCGGCGGGCCCGGGCCCGGCGGCGGTGGTGGTGGTGCCAGCGGTGGCGCGGGCGGCGGGGACTGGCAGGACCCCTTCCGCGTGCAGGTCGTGCCGTTTGCGCCCGGGAAGAAGACCGGGCCGATCGACAACCACCGGGACGGCGGCGGGCCGGACCGGGAAGACCCGCCGTTCGAGAGTTAGCATCAGCGGGGGCGTGGGGCGGCGTGCGGGCCCGTGCGCGGAGCCGGTCTGATGAGCGCGGGGTTGCACGAACGCTGGAATGGGCTGTGTGCGCGGATCAGCGCGTTCGGGAAATCCGGCGAGCACGACATGACGTTTGAGATGCTGACGCATCTCTACAGCCATCCGGCGCGGGCGTATCACAACCTGGATCACATCGCGCAGGTGCTGGCGGCGTTTGACGAGGTGCGCGGGCTGGCGGACGACCGGGACCTGGTCGAGTTCAGCCTGTGGATGCACGACTGCGTGTACTTTCCGGAGCGGCCGGACAACGAGGAGCGCTCGGCGGACGCGGCGTCGATGATCGCGGGGCTGCTGGGGACGCCGGCGGGGTTCAGCGAGCGGGTGCGGGTGTGCATCGCGGCGACGCGGCATTCGACCAGCCCGCCGCGGGGTGATCCGGCGCTGGTCGCGGATGTCGACCTGACGATCCTGGGCGGGAGCGCGGCGGCGTACGACGCGTACCGTGCGGCGATCCGGCGGGAGTTCGCGTTCGCGAGCGATGAGCTGTACATCCCGGGGCGGACGGCGTTCCTGCAGCGGATGATCGACAAGCCGTCGATCTATTCGACGGCGCTATTCAAGCGCGACTTGGAAAAACCGGCCCGGGCGAACCTCGAGCGGGAACTCGACGACCTGGAGCGCGGGCGGATTCTCGCCTGACCCGGGTGGGTGGGGCGGCTTGGACGGGGCGGCTTAGCGCAGATTGAACAGTCGTCGGCGTGCCGCGTGGCGGGGCGGGGCGATATCGTGGCGCTCTGAACCGGAGGCCCACGATGGATCGCAGCACTGCCCGCGGTGAACGTGACGCGCGTGATCAAGACTCGGCGGCGATGACGCGGCGGGACACGCTGCGGCTGGGGGCGCTGGCCGGGCTGATGGGTGTGGGCGGGCTGGGCGGCGTGATGGGCGGAGTGCTGGGCGGGTGTCAGGCGGGCGGCCGCGCGGGTGCGGCGACGGGCGAGGGCGCGCGGGCGGGCAGGGCCGGTGGGTCGGAGCGGCTCATCCGCATCGCGCACCTGACGGACACGCACATTCAGCCCGAGCGCGGCGCGTTCGACGGGGTGGCGGCGTGCCTGCGGCATGTGCAGAGCCGGCGCGGGAGCGAGCGGGCGGATGTGATCGTCACCGGCGGCGACCTGATCATGGACGGGTTCGCCGCCGAGCATGACCGGACGCGGGCGCAGTGGGAGTTGTGGCAGCGGGTGCTGCGCGACGAGTGCTCGCTGCCGGTGTATCACACGCTGGGCAACCATGACATCTGGGGCTGGAACAAGGGCAAGAGCCGCACGACGGGGGCGGAGTCGGGCTGGGGCAAGGCGTGGGCGTGCGAGATGGTCGGGCGCGAGACGCCGTACGCGTCCTTCGACGTGGGCGGCGTGCGGCTGGTGATCCTGGACAGCACGCAGGTCGACCCGGACAACGCGGACGGGTACATCGCGTACTGCGACGAAGCGCAGATGGACTGGTTGAAGCGGACGCTGCGCGAGACGCCGACGTCGACGCCGATCGTGGTGGTGAGCCACATCTCGATCGTGTCGGCGACGGCGCTTGCGTATCGCAAGCCGGAGATGCAGCGGGGCGATCACCGGATCAACCGGGGCGTGCTGCACGCCGACGGCGCGATCCTGACGGACCTGTTCCGCACGCACCGGAACGTGCGGGCGTGCTTGAGCGGGCACATGCACCAGGTGGAGCGGATCGACATCGAGGGCGTGACGTACGTGTGCAGCGGGGCCGTGAGCGGCGGGTGGTGGGGCGGGCCGAACGGGACGACGGAGTCCGGGTACGCGCTGATCGACATCTACCGGGACGGGCGGGTGGGCTTTGAGTACGTGCCGTTCGGGTGGGCGTACCGGGCTTGAGGCAGCGCGGGTGACCGGCCGCGCGCTGCTCAGGGCGTGACGGTGATGCTGCGGCGTTCGGTCGTGAAGGTCATGTCGGTATCGACGTAGACGTCGATGTCGCCCTCGAAGGTGCCGGGGGTGGTGGCTTTGAGCGTGATGGTGATGGTCGATGTACCGCCGGCGGCGATGGGCAGGCGGGCCTGGTGGCTGGTGTAGCCCGGGAGCGCGACGCCGGTGGCGGCGGGGTTGGCGGGCGGGTCGATCTTGACGATCGTGAGCCCGGCGAGGAGGGTGTCCTTGAGGTCGACGCTGTGGATCTGGCGCGGCTGGGCCGAGGTGTCGGTGACGGCGACGAGGATCTGGAACTCTTCGTTGAGCTTGACCGTTGGGGGCGTGGTCACGGCGACGATGACGCCGCGGGGCTGGAGGCTTTGGGCGAGCGTGTTGACGGCCTGCCCGACGTTGAGCAGCACGCCGATGACCCCGCCGCCGAGGCAGCCGCAGACCAGCGCGGTGCACGCGATGGCGATGACCATGGGCACGGGCACGCCGCGTTTGCCGCCCGGGGCGTTGGCGGCGGGTGGCGGGAAGTTGCCGTGCGGCGACATGTGGGTCATGGCGGGCTCCGTGGAGGGGGCAGGGGGGAGGCGCGGCGGGAACGGGGAGTCAGCCGAGCAGCGGGGACCAGCGCGGGGCCAGGTGGGTCCAGGCGGCGCGGTAGCGGTCGAAGGTGGCGTCGAGGGCGGCGGGGATGACGCGGACTTGGCCGACGACGGTCATGAAGTTGACGTCGCCCCCCCAGCGCGGGACGAGATGGACGTGGAGATGATCCGGCACGCCGGCGCCGGCGGCGCGGCCCTGGTTGAGACCGATGTTGAGGCCCTGGGGCTGGAAGGCGGCTTGGACGAGCTCGGCCGCCGCGTCGACGTGGCGCCAAAGATCGGCGCGCTGCTCGGCGGTGTAATCGAGCAGCGTCGGGCGCGGGTCGCCCAGCGCGACGAGCAGGTGCCCGGCGCTGTACGGGAAGGCGTTGAGAAGGATGATCGCGGTGCTGGAGCGGACGACGACGCGGTGGGCGTGGTCGCGCTCGGGATTGAGCCACGCGGCCCGCAGGAACGTAAGCGGCGAGCCGGCGGCGGGCGCCGGCGCCGCAGCGTCGGGCATGGACTCAAGGTAACTCAGCCGCCAGGGGGCTTGGATCGCCGGCGGGCCGAGGTGGGTGGGCTGCGGGGGTGGAGGCGGTGGGGGGGGCGGAGTGGGCGGAGCGTCCGGTAAGGCGCGTTTGGCCGGGCCGGCGGGGGGCGGATTGGGGGCGGGCGCGGGGTCCGACATCGAGCGCAGGTTAGCGGCGGGCGGGGCTGGCCGATACGAGGAGGGCCTATCGAGCCCCGACCCGGAGGACCCCGCCCATGACGCTGGACGGCCTGATGACCAAGCACGTGATCAGCGTGAGCATGGATACCACGCTGGAGGCGATCCGGACGATCTTCGAGCGGCACAAGTTCCACCACCTGGTGGTGCTGGAGCAGTGCCGGCTGGTCGGGGTGATCTCCGACCGGGACCTGCTGATGCACCTGTCGCCGTTCATCGGGAAGGCGGCGGAGCGGGCGATGGACGCGGCGTGTCTGAAGATGCACGCGCACCAGATCATGACGCGGCACCCGATCACGGTGAGCCCGGAGACGCCGGTGGGGGACGCGGCGGTGATGATCCTGAACAACCACGTGTCGTGCCTGCCGGTGGTGGATCAGGCGGGGGCGGTGGTGGGGATCGTGACCTGGCGGGACTTGATGCGGTGGTCGCTGGAGCACCTGACGGACAACGCGTGCCCGACGCGGCTTCGGGCTGAGGCGGAGCGGAAAGCCGCGTAGACTCGCCGCTCGCCCGGGGCCGGGCCGCGTGCATGGGGCGCGGGGGGCCGGCCGCCTGGCGTGGAGCGGAGCGCGCGATGTTCCAGTCCCTGCGTCTGGTCAACAAGATCGAACCGACCGCGGTGGTGGTCGGTGTGTTCAGCGACAAGAAGCTCGACGCGGAGACGCGCCGTTTGGATGTCGGGGGCGCGATCGCCGCCGCCCTGGACCGCCCGGGCGCCAGCGGTGAGAGCGGCAAGATCACCGACGTGCTCGTGCGCGACAACAAGAGCGGGGAGGCGGTGCGGATCATCGCCGTCGGGCTCGGCAAGCGGGAGTCGTTCGAGCCGGGCTCGCTGCGGGCGGCGGCGGGGAACATCGGGCGGCGGATCGCCGCGTGCAAGGAAGAGCGCGTCCGCATCGCGCTGCACTCGGCGCTGGCGGACAGCAAGATCGACCTTGAGCGGGCCGGGCGCTGCTTCGGCGAGGGGCTGGGGCTGATCGCGTGGAACTTCGTCCGCTTCAAGGGGACGGCGACGGCGGGCAAGAACGGGGACGGGGGCAAGAAGCCGAGCCTCAGCGTCACGGTGGACGGCGACGAGTTCCGTGCGGGCGTGGATGTTGGGATGCGGATCGCGGAGAGCGCGAACTTCTGCCGCTCGCTGAGCGAGACGCCGCCGAACGTCGCGACCACGGCGTACATCGCCGACCAGGCCAAGGCGCTGGCTCGGAAGACCGGGCTCAAGTGCACGGTGTTCGAGGGCGACGCGCTCGAGCGCGAGCGGTTCACGGGGCTGATCAACGTCGGCAAGGCGAGCGAGAACCGCCCGCTCATGGTGCGGCTTGAGTACACGCCCGCCAAGGGCGCGGCCCGGCGCGGCAAGCCGGCGGTGCTGGTCGGCAAGACCATGACCTACGACAGCGGCGGGTTGTCGTTGAAGGTGAACAACGGGATGGTCGGGATGAAGCGCGACAAGGACGGCGGGTGCGCCGTGCTCGGCGCGATGCACGCGATCGCGACGGTCATCAAGCCCAGCCGCCCGGTCGTGGCGCTGCTGGCGGTGGCGGAAAACTCGATCAGCGATGAGGCGTACCGCCCGGACGACGTGCTTGAGTATCGCAACGGCGTGACGGTCGAGGTGACTAACACGGACGCGGAGGGGCGGCTGGTGCTGGCCGACGCGCTGATCTGGGCGTGCGAGAAGGAGAAGCCGGCGTACATCGTCGACCTGGCGACGCTGACCGGGGGCGTGGTCGTCGCGCTCGGGTCGACGTATGCGGGGCTGTTCTGCGAGGACGAAGGGCTGCGCGGCAAGCTGCAGGGCGCGATGGACCGCAGCGGCGAACGCTGGTGGCGGCTGCCGATGCACGACGAATACCGCGAGATGATGAAGAGCCCGATCGCGGACATCGTGAACTCGAACCCGAACCGCAAGGCGCACCCGATCCAGGGGGCCGCGTTCCTGGCGCACTTTGTCGACAAGAGCGTGCCGTGGGCCCACATCGACATCGCGGGCGTGCACGTGGCGGAGAGCGACAGCGGGTGCTTCGCCAAGGGCTCGACGGGCTGGGGCGTGCGGCTGCTCGCCGAACTGCTCGACGAGTGAGCGGGTGTCTGATCGGGTGTGCGCGGGCCTGAAACCCGGCGTCGCCGTCGCCCAGTAACGCGGGCGAAGGAGGACGCGGCATGAGCGTGCGCATCCCGAGCGTGGCCCTGCACGTGGTGTTCTTTGGCGGGTTGATGGCGGGCGCGTGGGCTCTTGGGCTCTCGCGTCACGCCGCACCGGAGGCGGAACAGGCGGGCGCAACCCACCCGCTCCTGGTGCGTGCGGTGGCGAGCGGGGTGATCAGCCCGCTGAGCCCGGCCGACCGCGTGGGCGAGGGCGTGCGGCTGCGCGTGCGCGACGACTCGGGGCGCGCGTCGGCGTCGACGCCGATGTACCTGGCGAGCAACCGCAACGGATGGCGCGCCGGCGACCCGGCGTGGGCGCTGACGCCGGAGGAGGGCGGGTGGTGGTCGATCGATGTGCCGCGGGACGACGGGGCGGCCCCGCTGGAGTTCAAGTTCACGCTCGGGTCATGGGCGGAGTGTGAGACGGACCAGTGGGGGTTCTCGATCGAGAATCGGCGGATGCCGTCGCTGGATGCGTCGCGGTTCGCGGGGCGTGGGCGGGCGGTGGTGGAGATGTCGGTGGAGCGGTTCAGCCGGGCGAACGACCCGGAGAATCTGGGCGTCGGGTGGACGCCGCGGGTGCGGCACGGGCGGGTGGAGACGCTAACGCTGAAGGGCGGGGGCGGGGCGGCGGCTGGACTGGAGCGCCCGGTGTGGGTGTGGCTGCCGCCGGGGTATGACGACGCGAGCGCCGCGGGGCGGATGCACCGCGTGGTCGTCGTGCTGGACGGGCAGATGGCCCTGGAGCGCGTTGGGCGTGAGGCGGGGGAGCTGCGGTTTGACGAGACGATCACGCGGCTGGCGGGCGCGGGGGCGATCGATCCGCCCGTGGTGGTCGCCGTGCCGCACGCGGGGGCGATGCGCTTGGACGAGTACGTGCCGGTCGATCCGGACGTGCCGGCGCCGGGTGTGACGGCGGAGCGGACGGGCGGGTGGGTGCAGATCTTTCGGTCGTCGGCGGTCGGTGGGGCGGCGTTCGCGGATCTGCTGGCCGACACGCTGTTGCCAGAGATCCGGGCGCGGTACCACGTGCGGAGCGACGCGGCGTCGACGGCGATCTACGGGCAGAACCTGGGCGCGACACTGGCGTACTTCGCCGGCTCGCGGCGCGGCGACGTGTTCGGCGTGTCGCTGTGCGACCAGATGGTCCTGCCGATGGGCGCTCAGACGGGCTTCGCACGGGCGCTGGTGCACGGGCACCCGTCGCCCGCGCGGGTGTGGTTCGGGCTGGGCGACACGGTGCTGGCGGACAACACGCGCGTCGGCACGCTCGCGCCCGATGTGATCCTGGGCGAGGTGGGCGAGGGGCGGGCGATGTTCGAGGGTGCGTCGACGGCGCCGGACGATGTGTCGGTGCACTTCCAGCCGGGGACGGACGTGTCGCTGCTCGGCGCGGCGGAGCGGCTGGAGCATGCGCTGCGGTTTGCCTTTTCGGGTGATGGGCCCGAGGTCCGCGAGATGGCGCGGCGGTGAGCGTGTCCCGATCGTCGCGCGGGCTCGCTATCGTGGCCCCCGATGATCGACCCGCGGGCCCCCAACTTCGCGAGCACGCCGGCCCAGCCCGGTCCGGAGCGGACGGGGCGGATGTACGCGATGAACCCGGACGACCCGCGCGTGCGGACGTTTGTGCCGCAGGTCTCGGTGGTGACGCCGGTGTTCAATCCGGACGCCGCGCTGATGGCGCAGACGGCGCGGTGCGTGCTCGGGCAGTCGCTCCAGACGTTCGAGTGGATCATCGTGAACGACGGGAGCACGTCGCCCGAGGCGGCAGAGACGCTGCGGGCGTATCGCGACCTGAGCGCGCGCGACCCTCGGGTGCGCGTGGTGGATCATGAACGCAACCGCGGGATCTCCGCCGCGCGGAACACGGGCGTGCGCCTGGCTCGGGCGGCGTACGTGTTCCTCATCGACGCCGATGACCTGATCGAGCCGACGACCTTGGAAAAGTCGGCCCTGACGCTAGGGGCGTGCCCCGCGTTCGACGTCGCACACGGTCTGGGCATCGGCTTCGGCGGGCAGGAGTACTTGTGGAGCCACGGGTTCCACGACGGCCCGGCGTTTCTTGAGCAAAACCTGGTCACGGCGACGGGCATGCTGCGCCGGTCGCTGGTGGATCATGTCGGCTGGTTCGACGAGACGATCCGCGGCGGGTCGGAAGACTGGGAGTTCTGGCTGCGCTGTGCCGAGCGCGGGCGGTGGGGATGCACGATCCCCGAATACCTGGAGTGGTACCGGCGACGGGCCGAGGGCGACAGCGGGCCGTGGTCGAATCTCGAGAGCGACCGCGCCCGCGAGGCGTTCCGCGCCGGGCTGCGCGAGCGGTTCCCGCGGATCTTCTCCGGCGCTTGGCCCGCAGCGGCCCGCGACACGCCGCAGGCCCTCGACGAAGTCCCGATGGACGCGGGGCTGGTCAACCCGCTGAAGCAGGATCGGCCCGGCGTGGTGCTGCTGGGCGGGCGGCTGGACGACTCGTGGCTGACGCGGCACCTCTTGGATTTGGCCCGCGGGCTGCAGGATGTCGGGTGGAACGCGACGGTGTGCGCCGAGACGGGTGAACTTTCAGCGATGGCCGCCGCGGCCCGCGTCACGCCGGACGTGTTCGTGCTCGATCACTACGGCCCGGCCAGATTTCATCCCGGCTTCATGCGGCATCTGATCGAGTCGCGCGGGGCCAGCGCGGTGATCATCTGCGGGTGGGATGTGGCGTACGCGATCAGCGGGTATCTGCGGGCCTCGGCGTCGAGCCCCGCGGTGGTCGACTTCACGCACGGAGTCGACGAATCGTGGCGCCGCGGCGGGCATGCTCGCGACAGCGTCGCGTGGGGGGCGGCGGGGCAGATCGACCTGAGCCTGGTCGCGACGCGCGAACTGGCGGCGTGGATGACGGCCCGCGGGCGCGACCCGGCGAAGGTCGCGGTCTGCGACGTCCCGGCGGGGGATCATGCGGCGCTGGGGCGGGCGGCGGGCGGGCCGCTGGCGGACGCCGCTCGGCGCCGCACCGCGAGCACCGATCCGGAACTGTCCCCGGGTTTGCTGCAGGAAATGTTGGTGCAGGCGGTGGAAATGGTGCGCGTGCAGCGCCTGGCCGACGAACTGTGGCGGCGGGTGACCGGGGGCGCGGGGCCGTCGGCGTCGGCTTGACAGACGGGCCGATGCGCGGCACGCTCTCATGAGAATCTGGGTGGTTTTCGCCCCGCCCGGGCGCGGTGTCCGGCGGGGCGAGGCGAGCGCGGAGCCTACTGTCCCGATCCACCGCGTCCGCGCACGCCGACTCACGACGAATAGGCCGCCAGACCTGATCTTCGCATGATTGATCCGCGCAGTCCCAACTTCGAGTCGACCCCGTTCAGCGCTCACCGCCCCCGGTGGTCGTACGCGAGCGGGCTCGGGGCGGAGGACCTGGGCCGGGCGCCGGCGGCGACGATCCTGACGCCGTTCTTCAACGTGGGGCGCGTGTTTCACGACACGGCCCGGTGCGTGCTCGGGCAGTCGCTGCAGAACTTCGAGTGGATCATCGTCAACGACGCCTCGACCAAGCCCGAGGCGCTGGAGGTGCTCGACGAGTACCGGGCGCTGAGCCGGCGCGACCCGCGCGTGCGCGTGGTGGACCACCCGGTGAACCGCGGTCCGTCGGCGACGCGGAACACGGGCTATGCGCTGGCGCGATCGCCGTATGTGTACCAGCTCGACGCCGATGATCTGATGGAGCCGACGACGGTCGAGAAGTGCCTGCTGCACCTGGAGTGCAACCCGGAGTTCGCGTTCGTCAACGGGCGGAACGTGGGCTTCGGGGCGCAGCAGTACTTGTGGGACCGCGGGTTCGACTGGGGCGCGGAGTTCCTGAAGAACAACCACGTGACGATCTGCGCGATGGTGCGCCGGAAGATCGCCGAGCAGGTGGGGCTGTTCGACGAGGCGATCCGCGACGGGCTGGAGGACTGGGAGTTCTGGCTGCGGATGGCCGAGCACGGGCACTGGGGCGAGACGATCAACGAGCACTTCGACTGGTACCGAAGGCGGCCGCGCCAGCACGACGACTGGGCGAACATGCGGACGTGGGAAGCCCACGAGCGGTTCCGGCAGACGCTGCCGGCGCGGTTCCCGCGCTTGTATACGCAGCACCAGTTCCCGAGGCCGTCGCGGGCGTGGCATCTGCCGTACGCGGACATCCCCGCGCCGCTGAACATCCGCAACGACCTGGCGAAAGAGCGCCGGCGGATGTTCATGCTGGTGCCGTGGCTGCGCATGGGCGGGGCGGACAAGTTCAACCTGGACCTGATCAAGCAGCTCGCCGGGCGCGGGTGGGAAGTGTCGATGGCCACGACCCTCAACGGGCACCCGTGGCTGCCGGACTTCGCCAAGGTGACGCCGGACATCTTCATGCTGGGGCACCTGGCGACGCTCCCGCACTTCCCGCGGCTGCTCGCGTACCTGATCAACTCCCGCCAGCCGGACGTCGTGTGCATCTCCAACAGCGAGTTGTCGTACACGCTGCTGCCCTACCTGCGGGCCCACTGCCCGGGGCCGGCGTTTGTCGACTACGTGCACATGGAGGAGTGGTACTGGAAGAACGGGGGCTACCCGCGCTTGGCGGCGGGGTGGCAGCCGCTGCTGGATCTGAACATCGCCTCGTCCGAGCACGTTCGGCGGTGGCAGACCGAGCGTGGCGCGAAGCCGGAGCGGGCGACGGTGTGCACGACCAACGTCGACCCGAGCACTTGGCGGGCCGACGAGCGGGCCCGCGAGCGCGTCCGGCGCCGCCTGAACATCGACGCGCGCACGCCCGTGCTGCTCTACGCCGGGCGGTTGATGAGCCAGAAGCAGCCGATGGTCTTCGCCGACACGGTGCGGCGCGTGGCCCAGCGCGGCAAGCCGTTCGTGGCCTTGGTCGCGGGCGACGGCGAGGACCGGGGCCGGATGGAGGCGTTCTGGTCCGAGCACGGGCTGTGGGGGCATGTGCGCATGCTCGGGGCCGTGCCGACGGAAGGCATGCCCGAGCTGTACGCCGCCAGCGACGTGTACTTCCTGCCCAGCAAGTGGGAGGGGATCGCGGTCTCGATCTACGAGGCGATGTGCGCGGAGTTGACGGTCGTCGGGGCGGACGTGGGCGGGCAGCCGGAACTGGTGACGCGCGACACGGGCGTGCTCATCAGCCACAAACTGGCGCCGGAGCGGCAGTCGATCGTGTACGCCGCGATCCTGTCGGACCTGATCGCCAAGCCGGACAAGCGTCGGCGGATGGGCAAGGCGGCCCGTCGGCGGATCATCAGCGGGTACCAGCTCTCGGCGATGGGCGACCGGATGGTCGAGCTGTTCGATCGGGCGATCGAGCTGCACAAGGCCGAGCCGCGCGAGCGGCCGAGCCCGGCCCTGGCGACGGAGATGGCCCGCCTGGCCGTCGAGGCCGTGCGACTGGACGCGCTGGCCGATGACCTCTGGAAGTACCGCGAGATGGCGGCGACGAGCGAGCAGACGGAGGCGGCGTCGAAGCAGTCGGCGCAGGCCGTCTTGCACACGATCCAGAGCGCGTCGTCGTGGCGCGCGGTGCAGCGTGTGAAGCAGGCGGCGGCGTACCGCGTGATCGCGCGGCTGCGCTGGGGGCCGGACTGGGAACGCGGCTTGCACGTGGAAGACCCGCGCGAGGCCCTGGCCCGCGTGCAGGCCAGCCGCGCCTACCGCTTCATCCGCAGCGTCAAGCAGTTCCCGCTGGTGAAGGTGTACAGCCGCATGAAGCACGGGGGCGGCGTGCCGGGCGGGGCGATCTGATCCGCATTGAGCAGCGTGCACGATCATCGCGTGCGTGGCCCGAACGGGCGACGCGGGCGAGCGGGCGGGCAACAATCGCGCATGCATCTCGCTGACGCCGCCTCGGACATGCCCGCCAAGCGCCGCCCGAACTGGGAACTGCGCATCCTGGTCCCGGTGCTGCTGGTGATCGGGGCGGTGTGGTTCATGTACCGGGCCTCGACGGGCTCGCCTGCGCCGACGCCGCCGATCTTCGCGAGCGGGCTGACGCTGCAGGAAGCACAGGCGGCGGCGAAGACCACACCGGGCAAGGGGCTGGTGGTGGCGAACTTCACGGCCTCGTGGTGCCCGCCGTGCCAGCGCATGAAGCGCACCACGTGGGTCGACGCCTCCGTCGAGGCGGCGATCCGGGCCAGCGGGGTGGCGGTGATGGTGGACGTGGACGAGCAGTCGGCGACGGCGGAAGCCAACGGGATCGAGTCGATGCCGACCACGGTGCTCTTCCATGGGGACAAGGAACTGTCGCGCGTCGAGGGGTATGTCACGGCCCCGGCGCTGAAGCGCTGGATCGAACAGGCCGGGGCGGCGATCCGCACGCCGTGACCGCCGCGAGGCAGGAGGACCAGGGACATGTCCAATCAGTCGGGCACAACGGATGTGGGCGCGATCGCGCCGCTGATGCTGAGCATCAGCGGCTGCCGCGGGATCTTCGGTCGCACCATGACCCCGGAGGTCGCTGCCCGGTACGGGATGGTGCTCGGCGCGTATCTGCGCGAGCAGCGGGCGGCGGCGGGTGGTGGCGGTGGGGGGGCGGACGCGAGGACGCGCGTGGTCATGGGGCGTGACGGGCGCCTGGCCGGGTCCATCATCGCGCAGGCGGCCGCCGCCGGGCTCGCGGCGAGCGGGTGCGACGTGCTCGACCTGGGCGTCGCGATGACGGCGAGCGTCGGGATCATGGTCGACCGGGTCGGGGCGGCGGGCGGGCTGGTGGTGACGGCGAGCCACAACCCGCAGCAGTGGAACGGGCTCAAGCCGATCGTGCGCGAACTCTCCGGCCCGCGGGCCAAGCCGGGAGCCGTCAGCGCCTGCGCGCCCGACAAGGTGATGGCCGACCAGGTCATCGCGCGGTTCAAGGCCGCGGTGCAGACCGGGGCGCACGGCGTCGACCCCGCGTCGGCCGGGCGGGTTGAACTTGCGCCGAGCGGGGCGGCCCTCGGGCTGGGCAGCGCGGGCGTGAACGCGCACCTGGAGATTGTCCGTCAGGCGCTCCAGGACATCGGCGTCGTCGACGACCGGCGCATGCAGAGCGTCTCGTGCGTGGTCGACAGTGTGAACGCTTCGGGCGTCGAAGGCGCGGCGATGTTCCTGGGCCAGCGACTGAAGCACCACCTCGGCGCGGGGGACAACGGCATCTTCCCGCACGCGCCCGAGCCGCTGAAGGAGAACCTCACGCACCTGGCCAAGTTCACGCTCGAGAAGCGGGCCGACGCCGGCTTCGCGCAGGACCCCGACGCGGACCGCCTGGCCATCATCGACGAGCGGGGCACGTACATCGGCGAGGAGTACACGCTGGCGCTCGCGGGCGAGGCGCTGCTGGGCGCGATGCAGGCGCAGGGGAAGGCGACCGCCGGCGCGGTCATCTGCACGAACCTTTCGACCAGCCGCATGATCGAGGACGTCGCGGCTCGCTACGGCGCACGCGTCGTCCGCACGCCCGTGGGCGAGGCCAACGTCGTCGAGGCGATGAAGGCCCACGGCGCGGTGCTAGGCGGGGAGGGCAACGGCGGGGTCATCTGGCCCGCGGTGACGTACATCCGCGATTCCATCGGGGCGATGGGCCTGGTGCTGGCGCTGCTGGCGCGCACGGGCAAGCCGCTGAGCGCGGTGGTCGCGGATATTCCGACCTACGCGATCGTGAAGCGGAAGGTCGACCTGCCGGACCCGGCGGCGGCGGTGCGGGCCGCGGGCGCGGTCGCCAAGCGCTTCGCCGACCAGCGTCTGGACACGCGCGACGGCGTGCGCGTCGATTTCGAACGCGCACCCAGCGGCACAGGGCGGGCGTGGCTGCACGTGCGCGGGAGCAATACCGAGCCGATCATGCGCCTGATCGCCGAAGCCCCGACGACGGCGGACGCGGAAGCGATCCTGGGCGATGCGGAGCGGGCGATCGGGGGGTGAGCGCACGCACAAGTTTGTGATTGGCGACCGAGCGCGCGGGAAATCGCTTCCGACTTGCTGAGCGGTTGGAACTTCCCATCTTCACACGCGTAGAACTTGACAGTACGTGTCTTCCACGACATGTGTGTGGGGTCGATGGGAGTACATCCGGGTCTGTTCTGGGGACAGGTGGTGAACTGCGCCGGCGTGCCGGCCGCAGCACGATGCTCTCTTCTCCTCGGCGGGCGGCGGCCGCAAGGCCCCGCCCGGCCCTTGATACAGGCACGGGGCACTAGGCACTGGGCACTAGCAGAGGCACCGGGCACCGGGCACCAGGCACCGGGCACCAGGAAAGCAATGAAAAACGCCGCGGCCGCGGGTGCGGTGCGCGGCGTGTGTCATTTTCCAATCCCTCGGCCCTCGGCCCTCGGCCCTTGGCCCTCAGCCCTCAGCCCTTCCGCCCCCTCAATCCTCCGGCACATGATCGCTGGTCACGATCTCGCGGAAGCGCTTGCGGAGTTTGCCGGTGACGGGGCCTTCGCCCGAGCCGGGCTTGCTGGCGGGGATCGGGTACCGCTTGCCGTCGGTGTGATCGATGGCGGTGACGCCGATGATCTCGGCGGCGGTGCCGGTGAGGAAGACTTCGTCGGCGTGGAGGACGTCCTCGATGCGGAGGAGTTTCTCGTGCACCTTCACGCCGCACTGCGGCGCGAGGGTCTCGAGGACGAAGCGGCGGGTTACGCCTTCGAGCAGCCCGCTCTCGCCGCAGACGGGCGGGGGCGTGTAGATGGCGCCGTTCTTGATGATGAACAGGTTGTCGCCGGTGCACTCGGTGACGAGCCCGTCGGTGGAGAGCATGATGGCCTCGTCGCAGCCGGCCTCGATGGCCTCGACCTTGGCGAGGATGTTGTTGAGGTAGTTGAGGCTCTTGATGCGGGGGTCGAGGCAGGCGACGGGCGTCTTGGGGCGGCGTGCGACGACGACGCGCATGCCGTTCTGGTAGGCCTCTTCGGAGTAGAGCCGGATCTGGTCGGCGATGCAGATGACGCCGGGGACGGGGCAGCGGCGCGGGTCGAGCCCGAGCGTGCCGTAGCCGCGGGTGACGACCAGGCGGATGTACCCGTCGTCGAGGTTGTTGGCGGCGATGCAGTCGCGCTGGACGCGGACCATCTGGTCCATGTCGATGGGGATCTTGAGGTGGATCTGCTCAGCGCAGCGGTAGAGGCGCTCCATGTGCTGCTGGCACTTGAAGATTTTGCCGCGGTAGACGCGGATGCCTTCGAAGACGCCGTCGCCGTAGAGCAGCCCGTGGTCATAGACGCTGACCATGGCCTTGTTCTTGGGGAGCATCTGCCCGTTGACGTAGATGATGGGGCGGTCGGAATCGAGGTGGCTGAAGGTGGCGGCGGCCCAGGGGTTGACGGCGTCGACCGGGGCGTCGGGCGCGACCATCGGCCCGGCGTCGGTCTGCGCGGACACGTTGCGCTTGTCGGATTTGCGACCGGGGGAGAACGTGCTGGCCGAGCCGGAGTTGGTGGCGGTCATCGCGGGGATCCTCTGCAAAGGGCCGTGAGGCCGACGCGTCGTGCCCCGCTCCCTTGGGGCCCGTTCGGGCGGCCGCTCACGCGGCACGCCGGCAGGTTCGGCGGGCAGGGGGGGAAAGGGCGGGCGACGGATCGGGCGATGATACCGCCCGCGGCGGGCGGGTGGCCCGGTGTGGTTACCGGTCGGGCGTCGTGCGGGACACCGGCTGCCGCCCCAGCCACAGCAGCAGCAGTTGCAGCCGGCTCTGGACATTCGCCGCTTCGTAGATGCCCTTGATGTGGCTGTGCACGGTGTGGCGGCTGCGGTGGATGCGCTTGGCGATCTCGTCCTCGCTCAGGTCCGACAGGACCAGCGGGAGCAGTTCCCGCTGCGCGGGCGAGAGGCGGGCGAGCATCTCGCTGAGCGTGCTCGCCGTCGTGCTGGCGGCGTTGTCGGGCACTTCCGGCTCGAGCACGGGCCAGAGTCGTTCCATCAGGCGCTGCAGCGTGTCGACGGACTCGGGCGGGAACGGGCGCGTCTTCCAGCGCCCGTCGATGAACGCGAGCACGTAGCGGTGGTTGCTCGCCGAGCGGCACAGGCACGCGAGCGTGTGGTCGACGTCCATCGGCTGCACGAACGAGCGGACGAAGGGGCTGGCGTACCACGTCTCGTCGGGGACCAGGTCCTCGCGCCGGAACGAGCGGACGTTGCGTGAACCCGCGGCGCCGGCCCCGTTGCCGGAGTGCATCTCGGCGGCGATGCGGGAGAGGGCCTGCAGGTACGGGTCATCGCGCGAGTCGGCGTTGGCGTGGTGCGCGGCGGCCCGGAGCGCGGCGGGGTCTTCGTGCCCGCTGAGCACGCGGAAGACCACGGGGCGCGGCGAGTTGAGCGACAGGTCGCTGATGAGCATCGCGCCCGCGCCGCGGGCGCCCATCGCTACGCCGATCCGCTGAAGTGCGAGGTGGGCGCGCAGCAGCACGGGCGGAGCGGACAGAGCCGCGGTCGTGATCGAGTCGATGAGTGAAAAGTCGTCGGCCATCACGCGAAGAACCATGCGGGAACATCAAGGACGCGCGGGTCACCGCCGTCGAGGGGCCATCGTTCGCCGTGTGGTGTGCGTAACTCTCTCGCCTTTGAGGGCGATTCCTCGCGCGCCGCCCGCGCGATCGGGTGGCCGAAAAGGTGGGCTTTTTTGCCGAGTTTTGCGCCGGGCGGCGCAGATCAGTTGGTCCGCACGTCGGCGCCGAGTTCGCGCTGCCCGAGCGCGATGATCGCGCTCATCTGCGGAGAAACTTCGTCGTGCGTGAGCGTCCGGCGCGGGTCTCTGAACCGCATGCGCAGCGTCAGCGACTTCCGCCCCGCGCCCGCCTGTTCACCACGGTATACGCCGATGAACCGGACATCTTCCAGCAGCGGGAGTTGCGCCCCGCGCACGAGCCGATCGACGCGTTCCCACGGCGTCGATTCCGGCACGATCAGCGACAGGTCGCGCTCGATGGACGGGAACTCCGGGAGCGCCCGCGCGCTGGCCCGCGGCGGGTACAGAGATACCAGCACGTCCAGCGCCAGCTCCGCCGCGACCACCGGCACGCTCAGTCCGTATTCACCCTGCACGGACTGGGCGATCAGGCCCACAACGCCCAGGCGGTGCTCCGTTCCGCCGGCGTCGGTCAGCACGACCTCGGCGCACGCTGCCGGGTCGAAGGCGGGCAGCGACGGCGTCGTCGGGGCGCGCAGGTGCACGCGGGCCCCGGCCCCGGCGACGGCGAGCACGCACGCCTCGATCGCGCCCCGCATCAGCCGCACGCACGCCTGCTTCTGCTCGATCGACTTGGCCCCGGCGGGGAAGCACGCGTCGGCCAGGAGGGCCAGCGTCGGGCGCTCGACGACCTGCCCGCGCGCCTTCGGGTCGGCCTCCGGGCGCTCGGCCGTCGCCGACGAAATCTCGAACAGCCGCAGACCCAGTTCCATCTCCGAGCCCGGGCCGACGGCGTTGCCGGCGTCCTGATTGGCCCGGCGGCAGGCCAAGAGGCTCGGCAGCGCGCTCGGGCGCACCACCGGGTCGGCCTTGCGCCGACCGTCGCAGACTTCCAGCGTCCGCAGCCCCGCCGGCACGAACGGGCGGGCCGCCTTGTTCGACACGAACGTGAACGTGATGGTCTCGAAGAACCCGAGCCCGACCAGCGTGCGGCCCAGCTCGCGCACGGCCTGCTCGCTCGGCTGCGGCGCTTCGACGCGCGTCGGCAGCTTCTCCAATACTGGCAGCTTGTCCAGCCCCTGGATCCGCGCGATCTCCTCGATGACGTCGATCTCGCGCGTCACGTCCGGGCGGTGGGCCGGGATCGCGCACGTCAGCGCCGCGTCCGCGCGCGGCGCGGACGCCGTGCCCTCGGGCGTGACGGCGATGTCGAGCGGTTCGAGCAGTTGCTGGATCCGCGGCGGGGGGACGTCGACGCCCAGGATCGCCGCGCACCGGGCCGGACGCAGGCGCACTTTCGTCGGGGCCGCGGGCTCGAGCCCGGCGTGGATGACGCCCGGCACCGGGCGCCCGCCGGCGAGGCGGACGATGAGGGCGGCGGCGCGGCGAGCGGCGACCTCGATCGTGCGCGGGTCCACCGTGCGCTCGAAGCGGTACGACGCGTCCGTGCGGATCTGCAGGCGCCGGGCCGCCCGGCGCACCGCAACCGGTGCCCAGGTGGCCGCTTCCAGCAGCACGTCGGTGGTGCGATCGGTGACCTGCGTCAGCGCGCCGCCCATGACGCCGGCGAGCGAGACGGCCCGCGGGCCGTGCGGGCCGTCGTCGGCGACGACGAGTTCATCGCCTATCAGCACCGCCTCGGTGCCGTCGAGCAGCGCCAGCGGCTCCTTAGGGGCGGCGGTCCGGACGACCAGTCGCACCTTGCCGTCCGCCGAGGCCTGCAGCGTGGAGAGGTCGAACACGTGCGTCGGCTGGCCGTACTCGAAGGCGACGAAGTTGGTGACGTCGACGACGGTGTTGATCGAGCGCTGCCCGACGGCGGCCAGCGCATCGACCAGCCACGCCGGGCTGGGCCCGACATTGACGCCCATGATCGCGCGGGCCGTGAACAGCGCGCAGCCCGGCACCGAGCCGTGCAGGTCCTTGGCCCGGTTGTCGACGGCGCACACGGCCCCGATATCGCTCGGCCCGGAGGGCAGGCCCGGCGGCGGCGTCGGCGTCGGGCCGCCCCACTCGAACACGCGTCCGGCGGGGGGCAGGCGCAGCCGCCGCCCGGTCGCCGCGGCGATCTCTCGGGCCACGCCGATGTGGCTCAGCACGTCGCCCCGGTTGGACGTGACTTCGACGTCGAGACACACGTCGGGCCCCGTCGAAGTCTCCACCGCGTCGGCCGACTCGATCGGGAACCCGACGTGCGTCAGCACGTGCTGCGCCTCGTCCGCCGAGACGTTGCCCGGATCCAGATACTCGTTGAGCCAGCGGACGGAGATCTTCATGGGGGAAAAGGGTAGGGATGGGGGGGCCAGAGGTGAGGGGCGAGAGGCGAGGGGTCAGGGGCGGGGCAGGGGCGCGAGGCAAGAGGTCAGGGGCGGAGCAGGGACGAGAGGCGAGGGGTCAGGGCGAGGGGTTCGAGATCGTGCACCCTGGGCGTCCGCGCCAAACCCTCGCCTCTCACCTCTGACCTCTGGCCCCTTCCCCCTACCATGATCGATGATGCGCGCCATGCTCGTGGTCGGGCTGCTGGGTCTGGTGGTGAGTCTTGTTGGCGGCCTGGCGGGCTGCCGCGCGGCGCCGCGGGACGTGGGCGGCGTGCCGGACGATTTCTGGCTGAGCGTGACGGTCATGGGCCCGGTGCGGCCGGGGCCGGCGGGGGGCTCGCCCGGTCAACCTCAAGGGGCCGAGGACCAGCCGAGCCGGTTTGTCGTTGAGGCCGACCGCGTGCTGCGGGCGGAGACCGGCCCGAGCGCCGCGGAAACCGACTTCCCGCCTGTGCTGCGCGTGCTGAGCGCCGGGCAAGTCAAGGACCTGCACGATGCGCTGGTGCGGTCGGGCCTGCCGGAGCGGGCGGGAGACCTGGCCGTGGCGCGTGCCCCGACGCCGGCGGAGGTGGGTACGCGGCGGGTGCTGGTGATCTCGTACCGATTGGATCGAGCCCGCCGCACGCTGGTGATCGACGCCGACGCGTCGCCGGACGACGCCGCGAAGGTGCAGCCGGTTTTGGAACGGCTGCGGGCGTTGGCGTGGATGTGAGAGGGAAAACGGGATTCGGGATTCGGGATTCGGGAAGCGGGAAACGGGAAACGGGAAACGGGAAGGGCCACGCTCACCGCGTCACCCCCTCACCGCGTCACCGCGTCATTCACCTCCACCCCTTCTCACCTCCACCCCTCCACCCTTCCTCACCGCCCCGCCCCACCCCTCCCCGCCTCCTACCCTCCTCCCCTGTGCCTATTCCGCGGATTGCCATCATCGGCCGACCCAACGTCGGCAAGTCCAGCCTGCTCAACCTGATCGCTCGGGACAAGATCTCGATCGTCGATCCGACCGCGGGGACGACGCGGGATCGCGTCAGCGCGGTGGCGCGCTTGACGCCGCCGATGCACGGGGAGGACACCGACAAGGCCATCCATGTCGAGGTCACCGACACCGGCGGGTTCGGGGTCTATGTCGAAGACGGGCGGCGGTTCGATGACGTCGGCAAGGACCTCACCAGCCTGACGGACGACATCGAGTTCCAGATCGCCCAGGCCGTCGCCGGGGCCGACCTGGTGCTGTTCGTCGTCGATAGTCAGGCCGGGATTACCGCCGCGGATCGGCGCGTCGCCAAGCTGCTGCGCGAGCGCGTGCTCGGGTCGCGCACGGCGTCGGCGCGCGGGCGCGGCGGGAAGAAGGGCGGCAAGGGCAAGAAGGCGGCGGACGTTCAGCCGGCCGACGGCGATGACGCGCCGACGCCCCCGCCGGAACACCCCGTGCGCGTCCGCGTGATCGCCAACAAGACCGACGGCCCGCGCTGGGAGGCGCACGCGTACGAAGCCGCGGCCCTGGGCTTCGGCCCGCCGATCCCGGTGTCGGCGAAGAACAACTACTTCCGGCGCGACTTTCTCGACGCGCTGTACGAGGAACTGGCCCAGCTCCCGAACGTGATCATCGGCGAGCCGCCGGAGACGCCGGGGCTGAAGATCGCGATCATCGGCAAGCGCAACGCGGGCAAGAGCACGCTGGTGAACGCGCTGGCGGGCGAGGAGCGCGTGATCGTCAGCGAGATCGCCGGGACCACGCGCGACGCCGTCGACGTGCGGGTGCAGCTCGATGGGCGCGAGTTCACCGTCATCGACACGGCCGGGCTTCGCAAGAAGAAGTCGTTCGCCGACCGCATCGAGTGGTTCGCCTTCGACCGGGCCCAGCGCAGCATCGAGCGGGCCGACGTCGTGCTCATGCTCGTCGACGCGACCGAGCCGCTCAGCCAGATCGACCAGCAGCTGATGAAGCTGGTGCAGTCGTCGTTCAAGCCGTGCGTGATCGTGGTGAACAAGTGGGACCTCGCCGAGGGCCGCGCGGCGACGACAGGGAGCGAGAAGAAGGGCCATAAGCAGGCCGGCTGGCGCAAGGGCCAGGCGCTCTCGCCCGGGATGTACGAGGACTACCTGCGCGAAGAGACCAAGGGGCTGGACTTTGCGCCGCTGGCGTTCGTGAGCGCGGAGCGCAAGTCGGGCGTGCGCGAGTGCATCAATCTGGCCTTCGAGCTCTATGAGCAGGCGGGGATGCGGGCCTCGACGGGGCAGCTCAACCGGCTGCTCAAGCGGATCCTGGAGACGCGCGGGCCGTCGAGCAAGCTGGGGACGTTCGCCAAGACGTACTTCATCTCGCAGGTCGCCGTGCGCCCGCCGACGATCGTGCTGGTGGTCAACAAGCCGGAACTGTTCACGCCCAACTACCAGCGGTTCCTGCTCAACCGCCTGCGCGACGCGCTGGAGTTCCCGGAAGTCCCGATCAAGCTCATCATCAAGGAACGTCGGCGGGCCCGCATCGAGGACCTGCTCTCCGGCGAGCACCAGCGGCTCAAGGAAGCCGGGCAGCTGGTCGTCGAGGAAGATGTCGGCGCGGAGGTCGAGTCGGTCGACGCGGACGTCGCCAGCCCGGAGGTTGGGCCGGCCGGGCCGATCGTCGAACTCCGCGGCAAGAACCGGCGCGACGCCAAGCGGCGCGCCAAGGGCGAACTGCCGCAGCGCGGCCCTGGGCCGGAGATCGAGGACGAATCCGACGACGCGGACGAGCCGGACGCGGACGACTTCGAGACCGAGGGCGACGAGGGTGTCGAGTTCGAGGTTGAGACGGAGTCGGGCGACGCCGCGGCGGCGGAGGACTCGGGCGAAGACACCGAATCCGACGACGCCGACGACGCCGAGCTGGACGCCATCAAGGCCCGGGCGGCGGTGCTGGACGACGAAGGCGACGACGACGAGCCCGCAGCGGCCGTCGATCTTGACGATCTGCCCGACGACGCCGCGGCGTATTTCGAGGACGCCGGCTCACCCGCCGGTGGGCCAGGGAAGCCATCAAAGCCCGGCCCGCGCGGCAAGCCCGGCCCTGCTGCCTCCCCCGCTCGCAAGAAGACCACCAAGAAGCCCACGCGCCCACCGGGCAAGCGTGGTGGCGGCGGCGGCGGCGGCGGTGGCAAGCGGCCCTCCGGCGGCGGCAAGCGCCCGCAGCGGTAGCATGTCGGCATGATGTCCGCACGCCTTCGTCCGCGTCGTCACCACGGGTTGGTTCAGGGTTCACGCGCGTCGCGCGTCGCGCTCGCGGCGGTGCTCGGCTCAGTCGCGCTCGGCGCCATTGGGTGCGCGGGCAATGGCGAGCGGGCTGACGGCGCGGGGCCCGCGTCCGCCGCGGCGTTGCCGGAAGGTGTCCCCGGGCCCGCCGAGGCCATCGCCCCGCTGGCGTTCCTGCAGGGCTCGTGGATCGCCGTCAACCCGAACAAGACCGTCAATCGCGAGCAGTGGACGGCCCCGCGCGGGCGGACGATGACGGGCGCGTTCCATCAACTGCGCCGCGACGGCACGCCGTCGTTCTATGAACTGACCACTATCGTCGCCGAGGACACGGGCGTCACGCTCTATCACCGGCACCTGCACCGCAAGCTCGAGATCGACGAGCGCCGGGCCAGCACCGACGTATTCCGCCTGGTCCGCACCGAGACCAACACCGCCGTGTTCGAGCCCGTCGAGGGCACCGGCGCCGCCGGCGAGCAGGGCATCGCCAGCATGACCTACCGCCTCGACGACCAGGGTCGGCTGACGCAAGAACTGCGGTTCAAGCCCGGCTCGAAAGAGAAGGACTTCACGAGCGTGTACGTGCGCGAGTGAGCCCGCGCCTGAGCCCACCTGTGAGCCCGCCTCCGTTACCGCGGCGCCTCGCCGTTGCTGCGCTCGGCCGGGGTCTGGTTCTTGGCGACCTTGCCCAGGGCCGCGGGCAGTTCGATGCCGGCCTGGGCGGCCAGTTCGTGCAGTCGCGGCAGGGCGCCGACGAGCCCGCTGACCCAGTCCGCCGTCGTGTTCCGACCGTCGCCGCTTGAGCCGGTGTCCCACACCGTGACCTTGTCGATCTTGAGGTTCTGCACCGCCTTGACCTGCTCGGCGACCAGGCGCGGCAACTGCTCGATCAGAAGCAGCGTCGGGCCCACCTGCGGGTTCGAGCCGCAGGCTTCGATCAGGCGCCGGTACCCCTCGGCCTTGGCTTCGAGGACCTTCTGGGTCCCCATCGCCTCGGCCTCGTAGCGGGCCAGGATCGCGTCCGCCGCGCCCTGGGCTTCGATGCGCTGCTTCTCCGCCTCGGCGGCGGCGGCGACCTCGATGCGCTTGCGTTCGATCTCCTGGCCGGCGAGCGTTTCCTTGCTCAGGCGGGCCAGTTCCTGCTCGCGCTGCGCGATGAGGATGGCCCGGGCCGCTTCCGCCGCCGCCACTTCCGCTCGGCGACGGCTCTCGGCCTGCACTTCGGCGAGTTTGGCGTTGCTCTCGGCCATGCGGGCCCGCGACGTGTTCTCGCCGGTGGTCGCGTTGGCCTCGGCCTCGGCGACGCGGACGCGCTGCTCCTGCTCCGCCGCCTTCTTCAGCGCGATCGCCTCGGCCTCGCGCTGGGCCATGCTCACTTCCATGTCCCGCTTGGACTGCGCTTCCCCCGCGATCGCCTGGGCTTCCAGCGCCGCCACCGCGACACGCTTGTCCTGCTCGGCGTCCTTCTGGCCCTTGACGGCCGCCGCGGTCTCGTTCGAGACCTGCACCGTCCGCTCACGCACCGCCAGCGCCTCGCCGATGGCGCCGTCGCGCTCCTGCTGGGCGACCTCGACCTTGGCGCGGTTGATCGCCTCCGCCGCGGCCCGCTTGCCGATGGCCTGGATGTACCCGCTCTCGTCGGTGATGTCGCGGATGTTCACGTTGATCAGGTCGAGCCCGATCTTGTTGATCTCCTGGGCCACGTTCTCGTTCACGAGCTTCATGAACTTCTCGCGGTCCTTGTTGATCTCCTCGATCGTCAGCGTCGCGATCACCAGGCGGAGCTGCCCGAGGATGATGTCCTGGGCCAGTTCCCGCACCTGCTGCTGATTGAGAGCCGCGAGACGCTCCGCGGCGTTGTTCATCAGCACGGGGTCGGTCGAGATGCCGACGGTGAACGTGCTGGGCACGTCGACGCGGATGTTGTTGAGCGACAGCGCGCCCTGCAGCGGGATCTCGATGACCAGCGGTTCGAGGGGGAGGTACGTGAAGTCCTGGATGAGCGGGAGGACGAACGTCCCGCCGCCGTGCAGGCACTTGCTGGCCTTGTTCCCGCCGACGCGCCCGAACACGACGAGGATGCGGTTGGACGGGCAGCGGCGGTAGCGCGTGCCGAGGTAGATGAGCGCGCCGAGCACGAGCGCGGCGACCACGACGATGCCCACGACGCCGAGCAGCGCGCCGAGGTTGCGGTCGTTCTGCTGCTGGGCCAGTGTGAGCGCGCCCGAAAGAGCGTGGAACTGCATCATCTGGAACTCCCTCCGCCGCGGCGTCGCTCGCCGCGCTTGTTCAGAAACCGCCCGAAACCTGCCAGCGTGTTCACGCCGCCGGCTCGACGGTGAGCGTGTTGTCCGCGTTGACGCGCACCACGCGGACGCGCGTCTGGCTCTCCAGGCTGCCCGCGTGCGGCGTGACGGCGTTGAACGTCCGCTGTCGCCCGTCGATGATCACCCGAACCTGCCCCTGCCCCTTGGATTGCCCGGGCACCTGCACGTACACCACGCCCTCAAGACCCGCGGCCTGGCGGATCTCGATGTTGCCCGAGGATTGCAGCCCGAACAGCGCCCGCCACACGGCGGCCTGCAGGAACACCAGCCCGACACCCACCACCGCCCCCAGCCCGATGGCCCCGAACACGGGCCACTTCAGCGGGTGCAGCGCCAGCAGCCCGGCCCACCCGAAGCCCATCAGGAACGCCATGACGGATTGCAGCGACAGCAGCCCGACCCCGCCGCCGTGGGCCGCCCCGTCGGCCCCGGTCGCGACATCAACACTGCCCGGGTCGTCGGTATCAACGCCCAGCAGCGTCAGCAGCGTCTTGCCGATGACAAACACCAGCCCGAGCAGCCCGGGCACGGTGAAGTACAGCGACGGCGTGTCGAAAAGAGTCCCCAGCATCGGCGCCCCTCCACGATCGGGACCGGCGATGCTAGGTCGTTCGGTGCGACGCGTTGACTCGACGCCCGCTCCGCGCGGTTCTCACATTCTGGATCGGCGTGTCCGTGCTGCTGACCGCCGTGGCTTTCTCGCGACGGTGCGCGGCGTGCCCGCTCGTGCGAAGATTCGCGCACGAACATGAAGATGGGCCGGCGGTGGGCACACTTCACTGGCGGCCGGGTGGTCCGTGGGCTAGGTTGTCAGCTGGCTCGGCGGAGAGGGAGGGGAGTGCCGCCGCATGGGCATGGTGCGAGTGTGTGAGTCGCGCGTTCGACCGCCGCGGGGCGGGGTCGCCGGATTTATCGGACTTTTTGTCGCGGCGACGTGTGCGCCGGGGACGGCCGCGGGCCAGGTCGATCCCAACTCCGGCATCGACTTCGTCACCATCGGCGCGACCTACGGCGGAGCCGGCAACCCGGCGTGGCGCGGCGATGGCACCAGCGGTGACGCCACCATCGGCCGCGGCAGCGTCAACTACGAGTACCGCATCGGGCGCTATGAAGTCACCACGGCCCAGTGGGTCGAGTTCTTCAACGCCGCGTTCGATCGACCGGCCAACGACCGCCTGCCGCACCTGGTCGTGCCCCAGTTCTGGGGCGCCACCCCGACGGCTCCGACGCACCCGCAGGGGGAGCGCTGGACGGTGCTTCCCGGCAACGAGCAGCGCCTGACCGCGGACATCTCTTGGCGCATGGCCGCGATGTACTGCAACTGGCTGTGCAACAACAAGTCCACGGACCGCTCGGCGTTCCTCTCGGGCGCGTACGACGTCAGCACGTTCGGGTACACCGGTCCACGCGGCGACATCTTCACCGATCAGGCCGCCCGCTCGCCCGGAGCGCGGTACTTCATCCCGACCTGGGACGAGTGGCTGAAGGCGGCCCACTTTGACCCGAACAAGGTCAACGCCGACGGCAGCACCGGTGGGTGGTGGGTGTACTCGAACGGCAGCAACGTGCGCCCGCGTTCCGGGCGCCCGCCGAGCATGGGCGGCACGGGCGAGGCCAACTGGGGCTTCAACGGCTTTGATGTGCCGCTGGGCGCGTACGCCGTCACATCGCCGTGGGGGTTGTACGACACCGCGGGGGGGACGGCGGAGTGGACGGAGACAATTCAGTTCTCGTCGGGCGGGGAAATGCGGCGATACGCTGAGGGTTCGTGGTGGAGCGATGGGTTTGTCGGGTCGCTGAACGCTGATTCAGTTTATGGAGTCAGCACGGAGTTTCCTAGCTTCCCAACTTTCGAATGGGGATTGCGCATTGCAGCGGTTGTCCCGGCACCATCCGCAGCGTCCATCGTTGCTGCGCTCCTGTTGGCCAACCGCAGGCGCCGCGGCGACTCCTCCCGCGGCTCTGCCTGATCCGCTCGCGGTTGACGGGACATCCGCGAGCCGGTTCGCCGGGCGCGCGGCCTGCGGGCTCGATCTCAGCCGCGCGATGAACGAGTTTTCGGTCCTCACGCCAAAAAAGCGGTCAAATCGCTGTTCCCACGGGCTTCTGTTTGACGCCCCCGCGGGTTTCCGGTAGATTCGAACTCGCCGGCGGGGCTTCTCGTCGGCCGTTTGCCGCGGCGTTCGCGGTCTTGAGTGTGCAGTCTCGAAAACGCAGTGCGGCCCGGACTGTGCGTACGCCCTCGCGGGCTCCGCTCGGCGCTGGTGTTGCTGATCGGAGGTTGTGATGGTGCGGTCTGGTGCGATCGGGCTGGTCGCGGCGACGGTGTGCGCCGCCGGTTTGGCGATGTCGGCGAACGCCGGCGTGATGGTGGTGGACGCCCCGCATGGGGCCGCGGCGCTCGCGGGCGTCAGCACGCCCAGCGGCGTGCCCGCCCTGCTGGCTCAGACGCGGGGCGACCGGACGCAGGCGCTGTTCGACGCCATCGACCGGGCCGCGGCGAAGACGCCGGCGCCGAAGGAGGCGCGCCGTCGCCTGCTCGCGTCGATCGTGCTCAGCCCGCAGTGCTACACGCCCGATCTCACGCCTGAAGAGCTCGATCAACTCGTCGCCGAGACGCACCTGCTCCCGCCCGGGCTGCTCAATCGCGACCGCTTCAACCTGACGGCGGTGTGGACGGGCAACGGCAACCAAGGCCCCAGCGGGCAGGCGCTGCCGGCCCAGCTCACATACTCCTTCCCCGCCGACGGCGTGCTGGTCGGCTTTGCCGGTCGCACCGGGGGCGTGCAGGGGAACCAGCTGAACAGCCGCATCACGACCACGTTCGGCGCGGCGGACCTTGACGAAGGCCGCGAGTACATCCGCCAGGCCCTGGGCGCCTGGGCCCGCAGCGCGGGGATCACGTACACGGAAGTCGCCGACTCGGGCATCCAGTACGACCAGGTCGAGACGCGCCGGGCCGAGGTGGGCGACGCGCGCATCGGCGCGATCCCGTTCGGGGGCAGCTCAACGATCGCGTACAACTTCTTCCCCGACGCCCCGACCGCCGGCACCGGCGGGTCGGACATGACCATCAACCTGGACTTCTGGACGGCGACGCAGTTCGAGAACGCGGCCAACAACTACCGCTGGATGCGCAACCTCATCGCGCACGAGCACGGGCACGGGCTGGGCTTCATCCACCAGGTTCCGTGCACCGAGACCAAGCTCATGGAGCCGTTCTTCAGCACGGCGTTCGACGTGCTGACCGTTGATGAACGCCGCGGCGCGGGCTCGAGCTACGGCGACCGCCTGGCCCCCAATCAGTCCGCCGCCACCGCGACGCCCATCGCCATTCCCAACCCGGGCAGCGTCTTCCTCGCCGACCTCTCGCTCAACGGCGCCGCCGGCCCGAACAACTCCGACGAAGACTGGTTCACCTTCACCGTCCCCGCCACGCGCTCGATGAGCATCCTGGCGATCCCCACCGGCGGGACGTACACCACCGGGCAGCAGTCCAGCGGCTGCACGGGCACGACGACGAGCCTGACGGCGTCCAGCGCCGGCAACATCAACATCGAACTGCGCGACGCCGCCGGCACCACCGTGCTGCAGACCGCGAGCGCCGCCGCCGCCGGGTCGACCGAGACCCTCACCCGCACGTTCACGGCGGGCACGTACACCGTCCGCGTGTTCGACGTCGGGCCCAACAACTCGCAGACCGTCCAGCTCTACAACCTCCGCTTCGGCCCGACGACCGAGCCCGTCGGCCCGACCGCGCACGCCGGCATCAACAAGCGCGTCAACATCAACCAGAACTGCTTCTTCATGGGTGACATCAACACCACCCGCGGCGACAGCACCACGCTCAACTACGCCTGGGACACCGACGGCAACGGCACCTTCGAAACCGCCGGGGCCAAGCCCGTGGTCACCTACACCACGCCGGGCGTGCGCAGCGTCGTGCTCCGCGTGACGGACGGGAACAACCTCGTCGACACCGACACGATCCAGGTCACGGTCGCCGCGCCCGTCGTCGCCTCGATCACCCCGCCCAGCGGCAACGCCGGGCTGACGATCCCCGTCACGATCAACGGGACGGACCTTCAGGGCGCCAGCACCGTGAGCGTGAGCGGCACGGGCGTGACCGTCACCGGGACGCCCGCCGTCAACGCTACCGGCACGCAGATCACCGGCCTCTCCTTCGTGATCGCGCCCGGCGCGACGCTCGGGGCCCGCAACGTCACCATCACCGCGACCGCCGGCACGTGGACGAGCAACACGGTGTTCACCGTGACCACGCCCGCCCCGGCCAACGACCTGTGCGCCAACGCGATCACCGTCACGAGCGGCTCGACCACCGCCGGCACGCTCGTCGGCGCCGGCAATGACGGCGCGGGCCTGGGCGACTGCGGCACCGCCGAGGCCAGCCCCGACGTCTGGTACGCCTTCACCGCGCCGTCCTGCGGCGGCGTGCTCACCGCCAACACCTGCGGCACCCATGACTCCCCCGCCGCCAACGCCGGCATCGACACCGTCGTCAGCATCGTCTCGGCCTGCGGCGGGACGCAGCTGGCCTGCAGCGACGACACCGCCACCGGCATCTGCCCCGGGGCCGTCAGCCCCTTCCGTGACTCGCTCGCCGTCGCGACCCTGACGCCGGGCCAGACGGTGCGGATCCGCGTCGCCAACTTCAACAACGGCGCGACGGGGCCGTTCACGCTCAACGTCAACTTCGCCATCCCCAACGACGCGTGCGCCGGCGCCATCGCCGTCGCCGCCGGCTCGTCGACCAGCTTCTGCACCACCGGCACGACGACCGACGGCCCGACCGAGACCGCGTGCACGTTCTTGAACGGCACCGTGCAGAACGACCTCTGGTACACCTACACGCCCGTCGGCAACGGGCGCTTCACCGTGAACACCTGCACCAGCGGGTTCGACACCACGCTCGCCGTCTACGCCGGCGCCTGCCCCGCCGCGCCCAATACCGCGCTGACCTGCAACGACGACGCCTGCGGGGCCGGCGGCACGCGGTCGATCGCCCAGGTCATCGGCGTCGCCGGCACCACCTACCGCATCCGCGTCGGCGGGTTCAACGGCGCCACCGGCACCGGCGCCCTCAACGTCTTCTGCGCCGCCGACTTCAACCAGTCCGGCGCCGTCACCGTCCAGGACATCTTCGACTTCCTCGCCGGCTACTTCGGCGGCAGCCCCAACGCCGACATCAACGGGGCCGCGGGCATCACCGTGCAGGACATCTTCGACTTCCTGGCGACGTACTTCGGCGGCTGCTAAGCCCGCCCCGCTAACGCACCATCCGAGTCAACTCGCACACCCGGGCCGCTCATCGCGCCCGGGTGTGCGTCGTTTTTGGCCCGGAATCCCGTCTGATCAGAACCGAGGAGGAGGTGGTGACCCCGAGGAAACCCGGGGTGCGGCCTAAACTCGTTCCGGCCTGATCTCGCCCCTGCGCGATGTCTGGCACCGTCTGCCACCCCCAAACTGCGGAGTCCGTATGCGTTCAAAGACGATTCGTTCGTGCGCTCTTGCCGCGTTCCTCAGTGCCTGCGGCGCGGCGTCTGGGCAGACCTATCAGGCCGTCGTGCTCACCCCGAGCGGCACGACCGACTCGTTCGCCTACGGCGCTGGCGGGGGCATCGGTGTTGGCGTCGCCTACGGCCCGTCGACCGGCGGGAACACGCACGCCTTCCTCTGGACCGGCACCGCCGCCTCCGGCGTCAACCTCAACCCCATCGGCACCTTCACCGTCGCCACCAACCCGGAACCCGTCCCGGCCAGCGGGTCGTTCGCCAACGGCGCGGGCGGGAACCAGCAGGTCGGGCTCACCATCCTCGGCTTGACCGACGCCGCCACCCTGTGGACCGGCACCGCCGCGAGCGCCGTGTTCCTGAACCCGCCGGGCATCGACACGGCGGCCGCGACCGATACCGACGGCGTCAACCAGTTCGGTACCGCGCGCATCGGCGGCGACACGCACGCGTACGTGTGGTCGGGCACGGCGGCCTCCGCGGTCGACATCCACCCCACTGCCCCCGGCCTGACGTTCACCAGTTCCTACTCCGGCTCCATCCGCCAGGGCCTTGCCTGCGGGCTCGCCGTCGACGACAACGACCAGGGATTCTTTAACGCCGTGCTGTGGACGGCTCTTGACCCCAACTCCGTCGTCGTGCTGCACACGCCGGACCTGCTCGAGTCTCGCGCCAACGCGCTGATCCCCCCGACAACGCCCGGCGGGCCGGTGGTCGTGTACGGCGAGTCGTACCCCGACGGTTCGGCGTGGAACGCGACCGCGTGGACATACACGCCCGGCGCGCCGACGCCCGTCGTCCGCACGAGTCTGCACCCGGCCGGGCTGTTCCGCTCGTTCATCAACGCCGCCGAGGGCAACACACAGGTCGGCTTTGTCGGGCTCGATCCGGACGCCAACGGCGTGAGCTTTGAGCGGGCCGCGGCGTGGTCGGGCACGGCGACGTCGTACGTCGACCTGCACGCGGCGCTCATCCAGACGGCGCCGGGCTATCAGAACTCCGTCGCGACCGGGATCGACGCGCAGGGCAACATCTACGGGTACGCGTACGAGGTCGACCCGTCGTCGGGCCAGCCGCTGCTCCCCTATATCGCGGTGGTGTGGACGCCGTCGGCGTCCGGCGTGTGCTGCGTGGGCGCGACCTGCCGGGTGGAGACTTCCCCCGCCGCGTGCGCCGGCGCCAACACCCGGTTCGTCGCCGACGCGAGCGCGTGCAACACGGGCGGGAGCGCGCAAGCCCCGTGCTGCTTCGCCGACTTCAACAAGACGGGCGGCACCACCGTGCAGGACATCTTCGACTTCCTGTCCGCGTGGTTCGCGGGCAGCCCCTCGGCCGACTTGAGCGGCAACGGGGCCGGGGCGCCGACGTTGCAGTCGCTGTTCGACTATCTGGCGGCGTACTTCGCGGGCGGCTGCTGATCCCGCCTCTTGAGCGCTCTATCCGATGAGCGCACCATCCGCGTCAACACGCACACCCGGGCCGCTCATCGCGCCCGGGTGTTTTTCTTGTGTGTGCTCACGCCGCCAGGTCGTCGTACCCGTCGTCGGCCGGGGCGTCGCCCAGCATGCCCCACTTTTCCTTGGGCAGGTGGCGGTGATGGATGTGGATCACGCGGGCAAGCTGGGCCGCGAAGAGTTCGGAGATCGCCCGCACCTGCTCAAGGAGGACGGGGGAGAACGGCGTGCGCCGGTCGCGGAAGAGGGTCATGATCGCCAGCGTCTCGTGCCCGTGCCGACAGGCGATCGCGGCCAGGGCCGAATCCCCGATCCACGCGGCGTGCTCGCCCAGGCGGCGCTCGAGGTTGGTCGTCCCCACGATGTGGGCCATCTCGAGCTGGTTCTCGAACTTGGGCGCCACCGCCGAGGCCATGTGATCCAAGAGCAGGTCGCACGTGTCCTTCGGGCAGTCGTAGTTGACGTACGCCCCGAGGGAATAGTCCCCGCTGGTGGTGGGGAGGAAGACGGCGGCGTTGGTGGGGCCGGTGCGGGCCAGAAGGAACTCGAGGGTGCTGCGCAGCAGCGCCTCGATATCCAGCTCGTGACGGATCAGCCCCTCGAACTCATTGGCGACGCTGACCTGGCTCATGGCGGGCAACCTCCCTGCGGGCACTCAGATCGACGCCCCGCCGCCGCGTCTGTGGCCTTGCAAGCGCCGGCTCGCTCTGCGCGGACAACCGGGCACGGTCGAACGCGTTGTTCCGGTTGCGCGGGTCCCATCCGTCTCACCCGAAGTGCTCGCCCGCGGGAGTTCACCGGTGCGATCACCATCGATCACACCCGAGAAGCCGCGGCGGTCGCGTGAAGTCGTCACATTCGTTCGCGGCGGGCGGTCCGGAACTCCGCAGATCCACGCCGCAGCGTTCGCACGCGGTGATCCGGGCCTCGCTCGAGCGCCGCCCGCTTCCGCGGCACGCGGTGCGGGCCCCGCCGCGCGTTGCCCACGAGCCCGCATCGCGCTTCCCGGACGATCTCTCACACCCCGGGCGGATGCCACGTTCGCGCGGCACGCCCGCGGCGCGTCGCAACGCCTGGCGCGATGGGCCGCCCGCTTGAGTGGTCATGCGTCCTGTGGGTGTACGTGCCCGAGGCTCAGCGGGCGCGGGGGAAATCGCCGGGTCCGGTCGCGGCGTCTTCGCCGCCCAGCACGCCGCGCCACCCCGTCATCCGGACGCTCACCGTCGTCCCCTTGCCGGGCTTGCTGCTCATGACGATCTCGCCCCCGTTCAGGCGGACGAGCCGATCGGCGAGGGCCAAGCCCAGGCCGCTCTGGCGCCCGGCGGGCTTATCGCTGAAGAACGGGTCGAGCGCGTGGGCCAGGGCCCGCTCGTTCATGCCGACGCCGTCGTCGAGCACATCGAACCGCAGCAGCCCCTCGGCGTCGACGCCGGCACGGACTTCCACCCCGCTCCGGGGCTTGGCTTCCATCGCGTTGACGATGATCTCGACCAGAGCGTCGGTCATCAGGTCGCGGGCCAGCCGCGCCGTTGGCAGGTCGGCGTCGATCGACAGCTTCACGCTCATCAGCGGGGGGACCAGGCCCTGGGCCTCGACACCCGCCGCGTACCGGGCCTTGGCCCGAGTAATCGCGTCCGAGAGCATGGCGCTGACGTCGGCGTTCTCGAACGTGGGCTGCGGCGGGCAGGCGATCCGGTTCAACCGGGCGATCAGCCCCGTCAGTCGGAGCGAGCCCTCGATGATCGACTGACACGCCTGCTTGTCGCGGTCGTCGCGCAGGCGGCTCAGCAGCGTTTGGGCCCGCCCGCTGATGACGGCGAGCGGGTTGTTCATCTCGTGGGCGGCGCCCGCCGTCATTTGACCCAGCCGGGCCAGCGTGCGGGCCTCGGCGAGCTGGTTCTGGGCCGCTTCCAGCGCGCTGTTGGACTGGGCCAGTTCTTGGTTGAGCTTCCCCAGCCGCGCGTTGGCCCGCAGGATCGACTCGATCAGCAGTTGCTGGCTGGGCTCCTCGCCCAGGCCCAGTTCCTTCGAGCGGGCCGTCGCCAGTTCGTACAGCTTCGGGGCCACCGCGTCGACCACGTCCGGATCCAGCCCGATCGCGGCGCACAGCGCGTCGCGCCGGTCCGTCGGCCCGTGGTTCCCGGACCACCCCAGGCTCAGCCGCCGGCACGTGTCGTCGGCGACGGCGACCAGGGCCGCGACGCGTTGTCCGGGCGTCTGCAGCGCCTGCTCGAGAATGGCCGCGTCAGCGTTGATGGGCAAGAGGCCGTGCACGCTGTGGTGCATCGCGATCGCGTCGCACACCAGTTCCGGCAGGCCCCAGCGCCGGGCCAGATGCTCGCCGACCTGCGCGTGATCCAGCCCGACGACGGCCCGCTCGAACTCGCCCAGCTCGGCTCGGTGATGGGACGCGAGGTCCACCACGCGCGCGAACGCCTTGGGCAGCAGCCAATCCAGGGCCAGTTTCCCGAGATCATGCACCAGCCCGCACACGAAGGCTTCTTCGGGGCGGAACTCGAGGCGCGGGTGCTCGCGCGTGATCAGGTCCGCCGCGCACGCGACGGCGATCGAGTGCTGCCAGAACCCGACGCGTGAGAAGACGCGTTCGGCGTCCATCGCCGCGGCGGTGGTCGTAGTCCCGCGCCCGGGACGCGTCGAGGCCGAGCCCTTCGCCGTGCCCTCGCTGGCGTCGGGCCGCTCCAGGCGCCGCGTCCAGTCGAAGATTTCGAGGCTGAGCACCAGCGCGCGGACCGACTCGAGCCCGAGCATGACGACGGCCATCTCGACGGTGGTGATGGGCACGCGCGTGCGCATCGCCGCCTTCTTGCACATGCCCAAGAGGCGGGCCGTCAGCGTCGGGTCGGTCTCGATCACGCGAACAATCTCGCGGATCTCGGTGTCGTCATTCAGCCCGAGTTGCAGCAGGCGCGTCGCGACCGACGGCAGCGTCGGCAACTGCTCGATCTCTTTCAGCACCAGTTCCGTCCGCCGGGCCAGGTAGGCGTTCTCGGACGAATCGCGCGCGGGGGTCGCCGCGCCCGGGCCGGTGGTCATCTTGTTCGTGTCGCGCGCGGGCGCCGTCGTGGCGGCGACGCCCGCACTGGGCGCGCCGGGCCCGCTCACTCCGCCCCCGGCGGGCACGGGCGAAGACCGCTGCGGCCGCGCCACCGCCGCCGGCGCGCCGGGACGCTTCTGCAGGATCCGGGCTGTCGGGCGATCTGTCCCCATGGCGCGAGTGTCGTCGTGCGGTTTTGAGCGGGTCAGATGCTCAAGGGCGGCGTTCGGTTTCAGGACGTTCAAGCCTGCGCGGGTTGCAGCAGCCGCTTCACGCGGTTTTTCAGTTCGTTGATGTCGAACGGCTTGGCGAGAAAGTCGTCGGCCCCGGCCGCCCGCAGCGCCTTGAGCCCGTCCTGATCGACCACGCCGCTGACGAACAGCACCTTCGTGTCCTTCAGGTCCTCGCGCTCGCGCAGGCGCGAGCAGACGACGTTCCCGTTGATGTCCGGGAGCATGTAGTCCAGGATGATCAGGTGCGGGCGGAAGCTCTCGGTCAGCAGGCCCGCGTCGTAGCCGGTGGCGGCGTACTTGATGTCCAGGTCGGGCTCGCGGGCGAAGAGGTCCTTGAACATCTCGAGGATCTGCTGGTCGTCGTCGACGATGAGCAGGCGACGCGTGGTGCTCTCCAGCAGCGTCGTCGGGATGTCGTTGTCCTTCATGAAGCGGATCAGGTCGGCCCGGGGAATCCGCCGGAACTTGCTCCCGGGGACGCGGAAGCCGCCCAGGCGCCCGTTGTCGAAGCAGCGGATGATGGTCTGCTGGCTGACCTTGCAGATCTCGGCGGCTTCGCCGGTGGTGAAGATCCGCTTATCGCTCCAGGTATTGATGGTCCCGTTGCCGGTGCTCATGAGCGGGCTCGCGAGGGACAGAGTGGCGACGGGACGCACGGCGCGTCCGCCGCGCGACCTATCGACGGCGCCCGCGCCCGACTTCACGCCCGCAAAGACGGGACAGAATCCCATGGTCGATCGGTGTGGACCTTGCCGGGTGGGGCGGTCACGCCGCCCGCGCCGCGGCGTGATTCTCGGGCACGCCTCACGCTCGCACGCCGCAACCGTCTCAGCGTCCGGCCGTGTCGCCAGTGTACTTCATCGGCGCCCCACACTCCGGACACACCGCCGCCCGCAGCGATCGCAGTTCATACCCGCACGCGAAGCAGCGCACGCGGCGGGCCCGGTCGGCGACCTCGATCGACCGCCCCGCCTGCACGTACGCCACGCCCGCCGGGATCAGGTTGATCGCCGGGATCAGGCCTACCAGAAAATGGGCCACGCACGAGACCGCATCCTCTTCCTGCTGCACCTGCACCAGCGTGAGCTCGACGGCCACCCAAACGTGCAGCCCGATCAGCACGCCGAGGATCGCCAGCGCCCCAAACGGCCCAAGCCCCGAGAACACGACCCACAGGCTCAGCCCCGCGACCTCGCACAGGCCAGCGATCAGCAGGCGCTTCCGCGTGTGCCGAAGGCCGTCGGCGTGGCAGCGCAGCCCGAGAACCATATCGGCCCCGCGCGGGCGGATCACGCGTCCTCCTCCAGCGTCTTCTTCCGCCGCAGCACGTGGTGATAGTGCTGCGCGAAGCGGTGGGCCTCATCGCGGATCGCCTGGCACAGTCGCAGCCCCAGGTTGTCCCGCCCAAGGCGCAGCGGCTCGCTCTGCCGCTGCACGTAGATCAGTTCTTCCTTCTTCGCCAAACTGATGACCATCGGCGGCTTGACGTCGAGCTGCTCGAAGGCCTCAAGGGCCGCGTGCAACTGGCCCAGCCCTCCGTCGATCAGGATGACGTCCGGGTACAGCTCGTTCCCCCCGCCGGCTTCGCGATAACGCCGGCTGACCACCTCGCGGATGGACGCGTAGTCGTCGTTGATCCCGATCCCGCTCCCGCCGCTCCCCGGTCCGCCGCCGCGGATGCGATACCGCCGATATTCGTTCTTGAACGGCTTGCCGTCAACGAAGCACACTTTGCTCCCGACGGTCTCGCCGCCTTGCAGGTGCGCGATGTCGATGGCTTCCAAACAGCGAATCGGCATGGTCATGCCGAGCGTTTTCTGCAGGCTGCGCAGGCCCTTCTTCGGGTCGACGTACCCGACATCCGCGATCGCCTCGGCCTCCGGCTGCCAGCCGCTCTTTCTGCCGCCCTTGGCCCGCTGGTCGAGCTTCTCGATCGCCTTGATCTGGTCGCGCAGCGTGGCGGCCTTCTCGAACTCCAGCGCGCCCGCCGCCGCCTCCATCTCGTCGCGCATCTGCCGCAGCATCACGCTCCGCTTGCTCTCCAGAAACCGCACGAACCGCTCGACATCCAGGCGGTACGGCTCCTTGCTGATCTTCGCGGCGCACGGGGCCGTGCACTGCCCGATGTTGTACAGCAAGCACGGCCGGAACAGCGCGTTCTTCGGGTCCCCCTCCACGATGTCCAGCGAGCACGTCCGGAACTTGAACACCCGCTGCATCAGCGTCACCGCCTCGCGCAGCGCCCCCGCGCTCGCGAACGGCCCGAGCACCTTGCCCGCACGCACCAGCGGGTCGCTCAGGTCCCGCGTCACATACACCCGCGGAAAATCTTCGCGCCCTGTGATGACCAAGTACGGGTACGTCTTGTCGTCCGTCAAGCGCACGTTGAACTTCGGCGAGATGTCCTTGATCAGCCGGTTCTCGGTCAGCAGCGCTTCCCATTCCCCATCACACACCAGATGGTCGAAGTCGTGCACGACCTCGAGCATGCCCTGCTTCTTGAAGCCCAAATCCGCGCTCGGCACGAAATAGCTCGACACCCGGTCGCACAAGCGGGCCGCCTTGCCGACGTACAGCACCACGCCCTTGTGGTCCTTCATCAGGTACACGCCGGGCACCTCGGGCAGGTTGCGGGCCTTGCGCAGCAGCCGCGCCAGGCGCTGCTCGCGCGACTCCGTCCCCCACGGCGGGGGCGTGTCGGCGGGCTCGAAGCCCTCCGCGTCGGTCAGCGGACGATCGGGATCATCAGGCACACCGCATTGTTCGCTCGCCGAGCGCCGCCCGACTCACACGGCCCCCGCCCACGCCGCGCGGCTTCAGTCCAGCAGTTCCGGCAGCCACCACATCGGCGACGGGAACGCCGGGCGCGGGCGGTTATCCCCGCCCACGTCGCGCAGGCGGCGCTCCATGCTCAGTTTCCGCCGCGCCGCCTCCAGCCGCTCCATCTCCACGGCCCGGGCCCGGTCCAGCCCGCCGCTGCGGATGAACTCGACGATGGCGCGGAGTTCGTCGCGATCCAGCCACACGCCGTGCGCGCGGCAGATGTTGATGAACACGCCCGACCGCCGGGCATAGTTCACCCGGCCCATCGCGTCCGCGCACGTCGGACACTTGGGATACTTCGACAACTCCCGCTCGTCCTCCCCCTCGCCGCGCGACACGGAGAGTTGCAGGGCCGCCGCGCTCGCCTCCGCGTCGGCGCACACCTGGTCGAACGTCTCCAGCGGCATCCACAGGCCCGAGCACCCGGCGCACTGCTCCATCGCGAACGCCGCCGCCCGCACTTCCAGCAGCGGCCGCAGGCATCGCGGGCAACCGTTGTGCGTCGGGCGACCCACCTCGACGGCTTGGGCCTGGGCCCCGCAGTGCTGGCAGAACTTCGCCCCGCGGAACATCATCCCCGCGCAGCGCGGGCACGCGACCGTCTTGAGTAGCACCTGGCAATACGGGCACTGGGCCGCGTGACTCTTCACGCTGGCGCCGCACCCAGGACATCGCACAGACCCCGCATGCATGTGGAACTATAGGTGCATCCCGCCGCGGCTCACCCGCGCGGGGAGCCCTGAGAATCTTCGCGCCCCGCGTTCTGCACGATGATCCAGATCGCGAGCGCGAGCGCCAGCAGCGTCCCGCCAATGATCTGCACCAACGGGTTGTGCTGCAGCGTCCCCCGGCTGAGCACGATGAACCCGACGGGAACGATCACCATCGCCAGCGTCAGCGCGGCTCGCCGATGCCGGCGCCGGGCCCGCCGCGACGAGGCGCTGTCGCTGTCTTCGACGTCGTCGTCCGCCCCGCCCGCGTCGGTCTGGCTCCAGTCGATATTCTGGGCCTCGCGCCGGATCTCCTCGAGCGCGGCTTTCGCGGCCTCGTGCTGACGCACCAGCACCAGCACCTTCGCCCCGCCGAACGCCCCGGCCCACAACTGCGCGTTCTGCGCGTCAACGGCTTGGGCCGAGATTCCCCGCTGGCGCAGCGCCTCGGCGATCGTCTCGGCCTCGAACGCCGTCCGCGTTGAGAGAAGTTCGGTGGTACGTTCGAGCGTGTCCATAGCAGGGTGCGAGCAGTCATCGTTCGTCCCCGAGGCGGACAAGTCGAGGCGGTCGCTCCGATGAGCGTCGGGGTCCCGGTTGATACGCTCTGACCGTGTTCTCGGCCGTGCGCCCGCACGCGCGAAGCACTTCCCAGCCGTCCCCCTTGTCTTCCCGCGCATGACCGCCACCAACTCCTCCAGCGTTCCACCGCCCGCCGGTTCTCCGGCCCCTCAAGACGACGCCGCACCGCGGCCGCCCGGCCATCCCAAGGGCCGCTGGGGCAAAGCCACCCGCAACGTCGAAGAAGGCCGCTTCCTTGAAGGCCCGCAGCGCCGCGGCTTCGAGCTCGCCCGCGCCTTCCGCATCTTCATCGAGTGCATCAAGGGCTTCCGCGCCCTGCACTTCGTCGGGCCCTGCGTCACCGTCTTCGGCTCCGCCCGCTTCCCCGAAGACCACCCGCACTACCAGATGGCCCGCGACGTCTCCGCCCGCATCTCCCGCCTGGGCTTCACCATCATGACCGGCGGCGGGCCCGGCATCATGGAGGCCGCCAACCGCGGCGCTCGCGACGCCGGCGGGCCCTCCATCGGCTGCAACATCACCCTCCCCCACGAGCAGAAGCCCAACCCCTACCTCGACCGCTTCGTCGAGTTTCGCTACTTCTTCGTCCGCAAGGTCATGCTCGTCAAATACTCCTACGCCTTTGTCATCTGCCCCGGCGGGTTCGGCACGCTCGACGAACTCTTCGAAACCCTCACGCTCGTGCAGACCGGCAAGATCCGCGACTTTCCCATCATCCTCATGGGCACCAAATACTGGCAGCCCATGATCGCGTTCATCCGCGACAGCCTGCTGCGCGAAGGGTGCATCAACGCCAAGGACCTTGACCTGCTGATCGTCACCGATTCGCCGGAAGAAGCCGTCGACCGCATCGCCGACGCCGCGCAGCGCAACTTCGGGTTCGCCTGGCAATCACGCCGGCGCCCGCGCGGGCGCTGGTGGCTCCTCGAGCAGCGTGAGCCGGACCGCGCCGCCGCGCCGCGCTGAGATTCGTCCGTGTTGGAGCGGTTGTGCGCACGATCGTGTGGCTCACCAGCATGCGGCGCGAGCCGCGTTTTTGATCTGTATGTCCGTACTTAAAGCCGCGTTCGTCACACCGTCCGGGTAACGGCATCCCCCAAGAGGTGGTCTTTGGCCGCTTCGTCAAGACGGGTTGTGATTTCGCCCAAAACGGTCAATGTCGTGCCCGTTTTCACCGATCCGTGGGTGAACGACTTGCACGTTCTTCTCTCTCTTTGGAGGCGAAATCGTCCATGCTGATCCGGAACAAGCTGTACCTGGCATTCGGTTTGAGTTCGGTCATCACGCTCGCCGTCGGGGGCGTGGGCTATTCCAGCCTGTCCAGTTCCTCGGCGATGATCGAGAAGCTCGGCGAAGAGCACATGGTCGCCAGCGAGGCCGTGCTCGAGATGCGGATCGCGTTCAACGGCGTCCGGGCCGCGAGCAGCGGGATGCTGTCCGACCTGGTCGACGCCAAGGAACTCGAGTTCCAGCAGACGCGCCTGCGCGACGCTTGGAAGCTCGTTGACGAAGCCTCCGCCGAGTTCGAGAAGACCCACGCCGCCAGCGCTCACGTCGGCGAGTGGAGCCAGGTTGAGAACCAGCTCACCGCGTGGCGGAACGACACCACGCAGTTGACCGATCTGGCCGTCCGCTGGCAGCAGACCCGCACCACCGACGCGGCCGCCGCCGGCGGGATGAAGGACCAGCTCAACAAGCTCAACGACGACACCGTCGCCTCGTTCCAGCCGCTGCTGGAATCGATCCGCGCGATGAGCGGGGAGATCGAGAAAGAGATTGACGCGGACACGAACGCCGCCGAGGCCGCCGCGACCCGTTCGACGATGATCATGCTCGGCGCGGTCCTCGTCGGCGTGGTCGTTTCGGGCGTCATGGGCGTGCTGATCGCCACGGGCATCACCCGCGGCACGCGGGCCCTGGTGCACCAGCTCAAGGACATCGCCGAGGGCGAGGGCGACCTCACCCGCCGCGCCGACGCCTCCAAGAACGACGAACTGGGCGAAGTGGCCCGCTGGTTCAACGCGTTTGTCGAGAAGGTGCACAAGACCGTCCGCGAGATCGCCGGCGCGACGCACGAGGTCGCCGGGGCCGCGACGCAGATCGCCGCCTCCAGCGAAGAAATGTCCGCCGCGGCGGGCGAGGTCGCGCGTCAGTCGGCCAGCGTCACCGACGCCGCCGTCGAGTCGCAGAAGCTCGCCGAGGAAGGCGGGAGCGTGGTCGCGCAGACCGTCGAGGGCATGAAGCAGATCGACGGGGCCGTCAGCAAGTCCGCTCAGGCCGTCAGCGGGCTGGGCGCTCGCTCCGAGGAGATCGGGCAGATCATCGGCGTCATCAACGACATCGCCGACCAGACCAACCTGCTGGCCCTGAACGCCGCGATCGAGGCGGCCCGGGCCGGCGAGCACGGGCGCGGGTTCGCCGTCGTCGCCGACGAAGTCCGCAAGCTCGCCGAGCGCACCACCAAGGCCACCGAGCAGGTCGGCGCGTCGATCCGCAGCATCCAGACCGAGACCGCCAGCAGCGTCGAGCGCATGAACGAAGGCTCGCAGCTGGTGCGTCGCGGGGTGGACACCGCGGCCCAGGCCGGCAACAGCCTGGAGCAGATCGTCGCCCGCACCAAGAACGTGGCGGGCATGATGCAGTCGATCGCCGCCGCCGCCGAGGAGGCCGGCTCCGGCTCGACGCAGGCCGCGGGCGCCGCGACCCAGCTCTCGGCCAAGGCCGAGCAGCTCCGCGGGCTGGTGCAGCAGTTCAAGATCTAACCGGTTCGATCCGGCCGGCGTGTTCGCGCCGGTCCCGGTTATCGCGGGGCGTCGGCACCATTGGCGCCACGGCTTGCGCCCGACGGATCGATCTGATCCGGCGACTTGGTGACAACGACCACCTGACCCGGGGGTGCGGCTTCCACGGCCGCGCCCCCGTGTTCGTTGGCCGACCCGGCCACTTCGTCCAGTCGCTGCTTGAGCAGCCGCCCCACCTTGAACTTCACCGTTCGTTTCCGGGGAACGATCACCCGCTGCATCGTCTTGGGGTTCTGAGCCACCCGGGCGGCCCGGTCCTTGGTCTCAAAGACCCCGAAGTCGCGGAACTCCAGCCGATGCCCGCTGGCCAGGTCCTCGGTGATCTCTTCCAGCAAACACTGGACGACCTTCTTCACGTCGACGCGCTTACACCCCGAGCGTTCGGAGATCCGGTCGATCAGGTCTTTTTTGGTGACAGTCGACATCGGAGCGGGTGAACCGGATACCGCCCCGGACTCGCCTCTCGCCGCCTATTCGCGCCTCGAAGCGACCGCCGCGCTACGGACTACGTCCGGCTCGAGCAGATGCGAGGTGCGAACACGCGGGAAGACCACGAATGGGGTGGTGAAAGTCGAGGTTGGAAGCCCGAGAACCGGCCTTGGGTGCGCGGCGGGATCCAGCATCCCACCCGGGCGGCGCAACGACGTCAGTATCCGAGAAGACCGCCTCCCGGTCAATAGCCTCACCCGTACGGAAACGTCCGAGACTACAAGTTTTCTGTGTGGATGCAGCGCCGCGTGCCCGAAACTGGGGCTGTTACAGGGGTTACGACGCGGTCAGAACCGCAGCACAAGTCCGGTAAACAGACCGGCGAACCCGCCGTCATAGGTAAACTGGGCAGGGTTGTCCCCATCTTCGATGTCCACCAGCAGTTGACGGTACCCGATCTGCACGCCGACATTCTCGAGCGGCGTCCAGGAAAAACCCGCACGGATATCGACGGAGAACGTCTCCGGGTCGCTCGGGAAGTACCCGACGGTGCCGAGGATGTCGATGCCGAATTGGGGGGTGAACTCGGCGATGAGCCGGGCCCCGATCAGGGGCTCGCCCAGGAGTTCGTCGTACGAGGCGGTGGGGCCGGTGCCGGAGGCGCGGAAGTCGATGGAGAGGTCGTGCACGCGCCCGCCGACGAGGCCGTAGAGGGAGACCACGACCGGCACGGCGTCTTCGGGGCTCTTGGAGGCGGCCTGGAAGTCGTGATGGAGGAAGCGGTAGCCGAGCGTGAGTTCGAACGTGGAGTATTCGAAGTTGAGGTCGAAGCGCTGCGCGGGGGAGACCGAGATGCCGCCGAGGTTGACGCCGGTGCGCGGGGCCTGGCCGGTGCGAGACAGTTCGTAACTGGCGCCGGAGAAGGAGAAGAGCAGTTCGCCGGCGGCGATGTCGAGATCACCGGCGGGGCGGAGGCGGGTGGCGTCGGCGTTGATGTCGTCCAGGTCGACCTCGCCGGGCGTGCCGGAGGCGCCGGCGGCGAGCGGCAGGCGGAGGTCGCCGCTGGGCGCGACGTACCAGACCCACGGGCGGAGTTGGACCGTCCAAGGATTGTTCGCCGCGGGGAGCGCGGGCTGATCCGCGGGCAGATCCGTCGGGGAGTCGGCGGCGGGCGCGGTAGCCTGCGTCTCAGCCGGTGCGGGCTCGGTGGCGGTTTCGACGGGGGCGGGCTGGGCCCACGCCGCGGCGCCGGCGAAGCAGGCAGCCACGCTCACGCTCGGTGCACCGATCCGCCGCAGGAACGAGCCGATAGGAAGGACCATCATGGGTGAGACCATAGGGGACAGATCGGCGTCGGGAGCAGACGGCGGTGAGTCGATCGCGCCCGGCGTGCGCGTGAGCGGTGACGTGCTGCGGTGGTCGTTCTCGCGGAGTTCGGGCCCGGGCGGGCAGAATGTCAACAAGGTGTCGACCAAAGCGGAGCTGCGGGTGTGGGTCGAGGCGCTCCCGCTGCCGGGGCGGGTGGTGCGGCGGCTGCGCGTGCAAGCCGCGAGCCGCATCGTCGGCGAGCAGACGCAGATCGGCGAGGACGGTGTGGCCAGGCCGGTGGGCGGCGAGATCGTGCTGGTCAGCCAGAGCGAGCGCTCGCAGACGGGCAACAAGGCCGAGTGCCTCGCGAAGTTGCGCGAGCTGATCGTCGCCGCTCAGGCCGAGCCGAAGATCAGGCGGAAGACCAAGCCCTCGCGCGGGAGCATCGAGCGTCGGCTGGAGAGCAAGCAGCGGCGGTCGGATGTGAAGTCGAGGCGGCGGAAGGAAGGGTCGGGGGATTAGGGGGAGGAAGGGCCGAGGGGATAGGGCCGAGGGCCGAGGGGGGACGGGCGAGCCGGGACGCGGGGAGCAGAGGTGCGATTTGGCTCAGCAAGCGCGGGAAGATTTCGGCGGGCGCACGCTCGTGCTGGCGATCGAGATCAGCAATCCGAGCGCGGGGGGGGCGGGGGGCGCGGGCGGAGTGGGGGTTGGCGGCAGTGCCGAGGTCGCGCTCGGGCGCATCGAGCCCGGGGTTTCGGGCGTGCGGGTGCTTGGGGTGGAGGGGTTGCGCTCCGGCGGGCCGGCGGGCGGCGGGCCGTCGCGGGGTGGGCATGATGACGATCTGCTCCCGGCGATCGAGCGGCTGATGACGCGGTGTCAGGTGACGGCGGCGGAACTGGCGCGCGTGGGCGTGAGCGCCGGGCCGGGTGGGTACACGAGCCTGCGGATCGCGTGTGCGGCCGGGGCGATGCTGGCGATGGCGTCGGGGTGCGCGTGCGTGTCGGTGCGCTCGGCGCGGGTGGTGTACGCGGGTTTAGCCGAACGCACGCGGACACGCGGGCCGATCGCCGTCATGCTCGCGAGCAAGGGTGCGACGGCGTGGTGCGAGGTCTTCACGCCCGAAGCGGGCGGGCACGACGTGCTGGGGGAAGTGTCGGCGGAGGCGGCTGCGTCAGGCGATGCGGGGCTTGATGGGCTGCGGGCCCGGGGCGTGCGCGTGATCGTGGGGGATCAGTTTTTGCCGGGGGCGGTGCGGGCGTGGGCGAGCGCGGCGGGCGTGGAGGTGTGCCCGCCGCGGTTCTCGGCGGAGGTGCTGCTGCACCTCACGCTCCGCGGCGAGGCGATCGACCCGGCGGCGCTGGCGCCGATTTACCCGCGCGAGCCGGACGCGGTGCGGCTGTGGCGGGCCCGCGCGCAGCCGCAGGGGCCGGGTGGGCCGGGCTGACGAGTGCTGACGGGGGCTGGCGGTCGATCCCGGCGTTACCGCCCGATCGGCGTCGCGACCGGTGCGAGCAGTTGGCGGGCCTGTTCCGGCGCGAGCGTCTTGAGCGCGAAGGTGCGCAGTTGTTCCATGATCTCGGCGTTGTCCTGGAAGCGCGGCGTCTGCAGCACGGGCTTGAGGCGGACGACCGCGTCCTCCTGCGATTTGTCGAGCGTCAGGCGGTGCTCGCCGTTGAGCACCGACGGGGCGGCCCGCTCCAGCAGTCGGTCGAGAGCCGCGAAGACGTCGCCGGTCATGTCGGTGAAGCCCTGCTGGCCGACGCGGGTGGCGATCTTCATGACGTCGGTGCCGGTCTGGGTTTCCCAGTCGCGCTGGCGGGCCTCGTTGTAGCGGGCGATGGCGCGGTCGAGCGCGGAGCGGTGCATGGCGTTGATGGCGCCGTCGCGCTGCAGGCGGTCGAGCAGTTTGTCCTGGCGGAGCGGCGTCGCGGCGTCCTTCGCGCTGGCGAGCTGCGCGAAGTCGGTGACGTTCTTGAGTCCCTCGCGGGCCTGATGCGCCGCGGCGACCTTCTCGATGTTCTCGATGACGAACTTCTCGAGTTCGGCGTTGCGGGCTTCGAGGGCGGCGTCGACGCGCTGGCGGCGGTCGGCGTCGAGCTCGAGGGCGCGGATGGCGGCGAGTTCGACGCTGCCCGTGATGGGCAGGAACCCGCCCGCCGCGTCACGCTTAACGAGATCGGGAACGGCGACCTCGGGCTCGGGCGGCTTGGTGGGGACGGGCGGGGGCGCGGGCGGCGGGGTGTACGCCGGCGTCGGTGTCGGCGCGGGCGGCGCCTTGGGCACGATCTGGGCTTCGGCGGCGGGGGCGAGGAGCAGCGCTCCGCCCGCGCACAGGACCAGCAGCGACGGCGGCACTCGCGGGGCTTGCGGCATTGGCAGCATGCGCGATGGTACTCGCCGCGCTGCCCCCGGTTGCGGATGGGTGCGCCGCTCGGGCGCGGTCACGATTCCGGCGGGATCATCATGTCGGGCTGTGCCGGCGGCGTCTGCGCGCCGCGGCGGGCGGGCTTGGAGGACGCCGGGGGCGTGGAACGCTCGCCCTCGTTGGCGAGGGCGCGCTGTTCGCGCAGGCGGGCCATCAGCGTGCTGCGCTGCTCGGCGTCGAGGACGCGGTAGATCTGCATGAACATGCGCCGGCGGTCGCGCGGCGAGGATTGGCCCTGGGACTTCTGGAACTGGTCAACGACGATGCCGCGGACTTTCGCGTCCTGCTCGGGCGTGAGGTTGAGGGTTTCGAGAAGTTTGTCGAACTCGGCCTTGCGTGCGTTGAAGGTGCGGTCGTAGGCGCGTTTGATCTCCTGGCCGAAGCCCGTGAGCAGTTCGGTGGTGGCGGCCTGAGCGCGGGACATGGCGGGGCCGGTGTCCCCGCCGCCCATGCGGTCGGTGAGCGCGGCGGAGCGATACTCGCTGAGCATGCTCGAGAACTGCTGACGCTGATCTTCGGGGAGCAGCGGGCGGACTTCGTCGGCGAGCGAGCCGCGGGACAGCAGCGGGCGGGCGTATCCGGCGAGCTCGCGGAGCAGTTCGCGAACCTTGTCGCGCTCGTCGGCCTGGCGGGCGTTGTGCAGTTCGACGATGGTCTTGAAGTGGTCCTGCACGAGGCGGTCGACGATGGCGTTGCGCTCGGCGATGACGGCGTCGACGCGGGCGCGGGTGTCGGCGTCGAGCGTGAGCTTGTCGAGGGCGGCGAGGACCGGGTCGGCCTCGAGGCGCTTGAGCCGCCCGCCGAAGTCCCGCTCGACGAGCGTGGGCTCGGCGTCGCGCGGCGTCACGCGCGGGCCGGAGAGCGGCGCGTCCGTGGTGTCGGACTGAGCGGACGCCGCGGGCGCGAGGGCGGAGAGTCCGACGGCGGCGATCAGGGTGAAGGCGGCGGTACGCGGGGTCATCGGCGGGCTCCGGCGGACGGTACGGGGAGGGGGGTGCCTGGAAACAACGTGCACCGCGGTCTTGTCATTGCCAATCGCGCACCAATGATGGGCCATGACCGACCAAGAACTCGCCCGGTTGATCGCGGATGTGTCGCTGCTGCGTGGCACGTTCACGCTTCGTTCGGGTCGTACCAGCAGTTACTACTTGGATAAGTACCTGTTCTCGACCCGTCCGGAGGTGTTGAAGGAGTTGGCGGAGCGGTTCGCGGGGCGGATCGCGGCCCTCGAAAGGGCCGAGGGCGGGGTGGATCGGCTGGCGGGCGCGGAACTGGGCGGGATTCCGCTGGTGACGGCGGCCAGCCTGCGGACCGGCAAGCCGTGCGTGTTCGTGCGCAACGCCAAGAAGGACTATGGCACGGCGAAGCAGCTCGAAGGCAAGCTGGAGAAGGGCGAGCGGGTGGTGCTGCTGGAGGATGTGGCGACGACCGCCGGGCAGGCCTTGGAGGCGGTCAAGGTTTTGCAGCAGCAGGGGGCCCAGGTTATCGGCGTGATCGCGACGATCGATCGGCAGGAGGGGGCGGCGGCGAACATGGCGGCGGCCGGGATCCGGTTCGAGGCGCTGTTTACGAAGGCGGATCTGGGCATCGCGGAGTGATGCCCGGGAGCCGGGTCTAATGTTGGGACGCATGGCCAAGAAGCGGACGCTGGTGCTGCTGAAGGGGGGCGAGGGGTCGGGCGGTGGCGGGTTGCCGCCGCTGGGGACGCTGCGCGAGGTCCGGGCGGCGATGGCGGGGTTCAACATCGCGCCGGACGGGTCGGGCGCGGCGGGGATGGGGGAGCGGATCGGGACGGGCGTGCTTCACGGGCCGGGGATGGTGGTGGAGATCATGCTGCCCTCGGACCAGCGCGAGCCGGACGTGACGCAGGCGTTGATCGCGGTGACTGACGAGGACTTCGCGTGGCCCGTGCTGGCGCGGATGTGCCGAAGCCAGGGGTGGAAGCTGATGGACCCGGAGAGCGGGCGGACGTTTCTGGGGTGAGTCGTGGGGTGGTGGGGGGGTAGGGCGTGGGATTTATCTGGTAGAGATCATGACGACGCAACCGCACGCATCTGTTCCCGCCGCAACGCCTGGTGAGCATCCCTTGCCGGGCTGGACGGTCGACCTTGGCGACGCGGACACGACGATGGTCGTGCTGGAGCGGGCGTTCGACTACCGGGGGGATGTGGAGTTGACGCTGGCGAGCGGGGGGACGGTGAGCGGGTACTTGTTCGATCGGAAGCGGGGCGCCGGGCTGGCGGATTCGAACGTGCGCGTGATGGACGAGAAGACGGGGGAGAAGATCGTGGTGAAGTACGCCGACATCCGGCGGATCGCCTTCAGCCCGCGCGACCCGGCGGCGGGCAAGAGCTTCGAGACGTGGGTCGCGAAGTACATCGAGAAGAAGAAGGCGGGCCTGGCGGCGAACATCGAGAGCGAGCCGCTGGAGTGAGTTGGCCGCGATGATGGGGCTTAGTCGCGCTGGGCCGCGTCGAACACGAGCGTGACGGAGCCGGCGTTGACGGCGACGAGCCCGTCGAGCACGGCCATGGCGATCGGGCGGGCGCCGAGCAGGACGGTCTGACGCTGCGACAGCAGGCCGCTGGGCGATTGGAAGCGCAGGGCGGCGAACCCGCTGAGGCCTTCGGGCGCGGGGCCGTCGGGAATGGTGTCGAAACTGAGGGCGGCCTGCTCCGACGGGACGGGGGCCAGGAGGCTGGTGGAGGCGTTGAGCCCGTCGGCGCCGGTGAGGTCGCCCTCCGCCGAGAGGAACGCGACGCCGGCCTGCGAACTGATCATGATCGGCGCCGACGAGCCGGAACGCATCGGGCGGACGGCGACGCTGCGGGCCTGTTCGAGGATCGCGGCGGGCACGCCCAAGGGCTCGGGGCGGAGGCGCCCGGCGGAGAGCGAGGCGAGCAGCAGCGTCCGGTTCTGGCTGAGGAGGATGAGGCGGTCGCCGATGACCCAGCCGGCGCGGGCGGGCATGGTGTCCTCGTCGCGCAGGGTCCAGTTGATCTGCCCGGTGCTGAGGTCATGCAGCGCGACGGAGTCGTCGGCGGCGACGACCAGGCCGCCGGAGTCCGTCAGGCGGACCCAGTGCGGCGGGGAGGCGGGCAGGACGGGGCGGACGCTCTCCTTGCCGGTGCGGGCTTCGAGGACCTTGATGGCGGCTCGCGGCTCGCCAGCGGGCCCGCGCTCCTGGCTGGCGCCGGCGATGACCAGGTGCGACCCGCTGACGTCGCAGTCGAACACGCGGGCGATGCCGGAGTCGGCGTGCCAGAGCAGTTCGCCGGTGTCGGCGTCGATGGCGGCGACGCGGCCGGAACGCTGCGCGACGACGACGGTGCGGGCGTCCATCGCAACCAGGAGGTCGCTGAGGGCGGCGGTCTCGTCGGAGGGCATGACGAAGCGCTCGTAGCGCACGCCGGGGGCGTTCTGGATGCCGCGTGGGTCGGTCGACGTGAAGCAGCGGGCGAGGAACTCGGTGGACCAGGCGGGCTCGATGCCGGCGGGGGTGAGCTTGACGATGGAGGCTTCTTCAGCGCCGAGCATGAGCACCAGGGCGGTGTCGCCGGTGATACGGAGCAGGCGGGCCTCGCGGTCTTTGAGCGCGACACCGCTGACGCGGCGGAGCAGGCCGCCGGCTTCGCCCGGGGCGGGCGCGGCGCCGGCCGGGCGACGCGGGACCCACAGCGAGACTTCGGTATCGCTCGCGAGCACCAGGGCGCCGGGGGCGGCGGGCGTGGGTGATTCGAGCAGCGGCTCGAGAATGATGTGCTCGGTGATGGTCTGGATGTTCGACGCCGACAGCGGGCCGACGCGCGGCCAGCGCTGCGAGGCGGCGAGCCGGGCGGACAGGCGCTCGTCGAGGGCCGCGCCGTCGAGCGGGCCGGCGGCCGAGGACAGCGCGATGCCGGGATAGCGCGTGCGCACGGTGCTGAGGATGCCGGCGGCGGCGCCGATCTGCCCGCGCTGTTCCAGGTCCAGCACCAGGTCGCCCGCGATGCGCCCGACGACGGCGAGGTCGGGGCTGGGCAGGCGGCGCGCGGTCCGCAGGCCCATCTCGAGCGCGGCGAGCGCGCTGAGCGGGCGGGACTGGGCGGTGTGCAGCGCGGCGATTTGACGCCAGAGCTCGGGCGTCTGCCGCGCGAACGGGTAGCGGGCCGCGACGCCTTCGAGCTGCGCGACGGTCGGCTCAAGCCCGAGGTCGGCGCGGGCGGCGAGGGCCTGCTGGTCGAAGGGGGCGTAGAGGTCGGGCGAGGTTTGCAGGAGGGTTTCGATGCGGCGGGCGGCTTCGATCTCGCCGCGGATCGACATCGTCGGGCCGGACCATGTCGCGCCGGCGAGGGCCGGGTCGTCAAGGACGCGCTGATACGCCGCGACGGCGCCGGCGGGGTTTTTGGCGATCTCGGCGAGGCGCCCGGCGGCCAGCGCGTGGGCCACGCGCTGCACCGGCGTCTGCGCGATCGCGCCCAGGCGATCGACCACGCTGGCGAGCACGTCGGCGCGGTCGCTGAGCGCCTTGGCCGCCGCGTCGAGTGTTTGCGGGGGCTCGACGGGTTCGAGGCTGGCGATGACCATCCCGTGCAGCGCGGTGAACAGGCGGTCGGGGAGTGCGGCGGACTCGGGGGCGGCGTCGACGGGCGGGGCGGCCTTGAAGGCGGCGGCCGCCGCGTCGATCGCGGGCACCAGGTCGTCCAGCTTGCCCGCGCGGAACGCGAGTTCGGCGAGCGTGATCGCGGGCTGCGCGTCCGTCGGGCGGTCCTTCATACGCGAACGCAGGATGCGCTCGGCGGTGTCCCAGCCCAGATATGAGTGCAGCCGCGTGTCGTCGACGACGACCAGTTGGCTCTCCAGCGCCAGCGGGTTGCCCATGTCCTCGAGCGTGAGCGACGTGGGGTTCTCCGGATCGTCCGGGCGGATGGTGAGCAGGGCGGTGGTGGTGGGGACGAGCAAGGCGTCGCCGGCGACGCTGACGCGCCCGCGGATGCCGGGGTCGTCGAAGCGCTGCGAGGCGCGGATCAGCCCGCGGGCCAGGTCGTCTGCGTCGACGAACCGGACGCGGTCGTCGGAGACGATCGTGAGCGTGCGCCCCAGCATGAGCAGGTAGCGCGGCGGGGAGGCGCCCATGTCCGCCGTGCTGCGCGTCGCGAGCAGACGGCCCGTCTCGCCCTCGATCGCGATGATGTTGCGGGCGTCGGGCGTGAGCGTGAAGACGCGCCCGTCGAGCACGCACGCCGAGCCGATCTGGAAGGGCGTGGGCGGCTCGTTGCCGGAGACCGGATCGACCTGGGCGCGGCGGATCCAGCGGGTGCGGCCGGAGGCGGCCTCGACGGCGGCCATCACGCCCAGGCGATCAGCACGGAAGACAATCCCGTCGACCACGCTGAGCGTCTCGGCGCCGGACGACTGCGCGATCCACGGCATCGAGCCGGTGCTGGCGACGGGGCGGATCCAGCGTGTTTCGCCGGTGAACGCGTCGAGCCCGACGAGCGAGAGGGTGATGAGGCGGCGGTCATCAGCGCGGCGGACGGCGAAGACCGCCGTCTGCTCGGCCAGTTCCACCGGCCCTCGGACCACGCCCTGCTCGAGCGCGGGGTCGATCTGCGCGAGCGTGCGTGTCCAGCGGATCTCGCCGGACTCGGCGTCGATCGCGCTGACGCGGCGCGGGCCTTCGCGCAGGCCGACGTCGGAGTCCGCGGTCGCGGCCAGCACCAGGCCCGTGCGCACGGTGAGCGTGGACGGGTCTTCGGAGCGCGTCATCCCGGCCCAGCCGCGGGCTTCCATGCGGCCTTCGTCGTCCTCCGCGGCGGGCGCGGGCCCGGCGGGGAGGACCGTCCATCGCGGCGCGAGCGTGAAGCGGTCCCACGCGAGGATGCGCGTGCCGGGATTGATCAGCACCAGGTCGCCGGACGCGGCGGGCAGGACGTTGAGCTCGCGCATCCCGATCGGCAGCCCGCCGAGCGTCGCGAAGCGGGCCCGGCGCATGCGGGCCTGGTTGGTGCGGCTGCGCGGCTGGAGCGCGTGCTCGACGGACCACAGCGGCTTGTCGACCAGCCCGTCGCGGGCCAGGCCCGGCGCGGGCGCGAACACCGATTGCAGCGGCGCCAGGGCCGGCGCGGGCCAGGCGATCGGCGCCGGCAGGCCCGCGGGCAGGCCCGCCTTCTCGCGCCAGCGGGTCGCGGCGGCCTTGACGTCGGCGCGATCCAGATAGCGGGACAGCAGCGACCACAGCTCCGCCAGGTTGCGGGCCCGCGGGCCCTGGGCGTCGGGGTGGGTCTCGAGCTGGTCGAGCGCGAAGCGGGCGGCGTGGAAGCGGGCCGACTCGATGTGCCCCTGGGCCAGGCGCAGGGCCGCGTCGAACCCGCCGGGCGTCAGGAGGAGCGTGCGCTCGACCAGTTCGGGCTGATCGGCGAGGGCCTCGGCGCGGGCGTTGAACTGGGCCCGGTAGCGGGCCAGCAGGTCCGGGTTCGCCGCCAAGAGCGCGTGCACGCGCTGGCGGACGCTGATGAAGGTTTCGGGCTCGTCGGCGGCGATGACGGCGTCGGCGTGGTTGTCCAGCAGCGACTGCAGCACGCGGGCGGCTTCGTCGGTGTTGCTGCTGGCGAGCAGCTCGCGCACGCGCACCTGCGACTCGATCGCCGCCGGCGGTTCATCGACGTATACCGGGTTGGCCAGCATCTGCACCGGCTGGGCGTGCGCGGGCGGGGGCGTAAAGGCCAGGAGCCCGGCGAGCGCGAGCGCCGCGGCGGCGCGGGTGCGCGTGCGCCGGTGCTGTTGGCGGTCGCGGGGGCGGGGGTCCCATAGGTGCTCGTGCATTTCCGCGTGCCTCCGCTTTCGCGTATCGGCCGGCGCGGGCGGTGAGCGCGGCCGGAGTGGATCGACGGGGTGCCCCGACGGTGCCGGTTGTACCGTCAGACCCCCGCGGGTGTTCGGACGCGCCGCCGGATCCTCGGACCTTTGGCCCAAGCAAGCCCGGCGGCCCGCCCGCCGTGCGGGCCCCGCGCAAGCGCGTCCACCCTCCCAGCCCACACAGTTGACGAGTGTACGGACACCCGTCCCCGCCCGCGGGCTGGATCGTGCGCTCCCGCCGTCCGATCGACCCGGCGACCCGGAGGCATGTTCATGCGTGATTCGCGAGTGCTTGCGGCCCGCGGCCCGGTTCTCGGGTGGTCGGCGGTGTTGAACGGTTGTCTGCATCGGTCCGGCGCGGATCATCCCGCCCTGGCCCCCAGGCGGCGACGCGTCGGGTGGGCGATCTTTACCATCGCCGTGCTCAGCCTGGCCGACCTGTATTTCACCTTGCTCTATGCCCGCACGGTGGGCATGAGCGAGGCCAACCCGATCGCGCGGATGGTGATGTCGTTCAACTCCCCGGCGCTCCTGGCGCTGTGGAAGTGCGCCACCGTCGCGGGGGCATGCCTGATCTTCTGGTGCTTCCGGCACAAGGCGGCGACGGAAGCCGCGGCGTGGTCGTGCGGCTTGCTGCTGGCCGGGCTGACGGTCTGGTGGTCGCTGTACACCCAGCACATGCCCACCTGCGTGCCCGGGCTGGATGAGTTCCGGCACCTGGAAGGGCAGAACTGGGTGTTGATGCCGGATTGATTCGGGGTTCGGGATTCGGGAAGCGGGATTCGGGATTCGGGATTCGGGAAGAGGGCATGGGGCGTGTGCGGGTGGGGGCCTGGGCTGATACGCTCAGGCCCGATGAGCACAGAGCGCACGATCGCGACGAGCAAGCGGACCAGAATCATTCGCAGCCTGAAGCCGGTGGCGGGGCTGGTGCTGGTGGGGGCGTTGTGCGCCGGGTGTGATACCTATCAAGCGCCGAGTCTGGAGGTCACGTCGGTCGAGGCGGCCGAGCGGACCGACGAGGGCGTGTCGATGGTGTTCGTGCTCGCGGCCCGCAACGGGAACAACGAGCCGCTGCCCCTGCGCGACGCGGAGTACACGCTGGATATCGAGGGCGAGCGGGTCTTCTCCGGCACGCGGTCGGCGGAAGCGACGCTGCGGCAAAGCGGCGTGCAGGAGATCCGCCTGCCCGCGGTCGTCAATCTTGATCGCGACCCGCGCCTGGCCGACGTCGTCGCCAGCGGACAGGCCCGCTATCGCCTGGCCGGGACGCTGCGATACGTGACGCCCGGGCAGATCGCCGAGATTCTGTTCGATACCGGCGTGCGCGTGCCGAGCGTGGAGTTTGCCAGCGAAGGGCGGCTGGACATCTCGGCGGCGCGGACGCTCAAGCCGGGGGTGGCGATCCCGCTGCCGGACACGGCCCCGCCGGCCGAGCCGCCGCAGTAAGGTGGTGCTCGCACAGGCGGGACGCCTGTGCCACCGGCCCGTGTGGTCTGTTGGTGCTCAGACGATGGTGAGCGGGTCTTTGTCGAGGGTGCTGACGCCCAGGTGCAGGCCGGGCAGTTCGCGGGCGAGGCGGGCGGCGAGGAGGGGGAGGTAGCCGCGTTCGGTGTTGGTGTGCCCGCCGAGGATGACGCTCATCCCCGCGCCGAGCGTCGCGAGCAGTTCGTGGTGCTTCATCTCGCCGGTGATGTAGACCTGGCAGTTGTCTGCCAGCGCGAGGGCGGCGAGGTCGCCCCCGGACCCGGGCACGACGGCCAGGCGGTCCAGGCGCGTGCTGTCAAGGTCAACGCCGGGAGCCGCGGCGACCTGCACCGCGGAGACGCCGATGTGGCGCTTGAGTCGCTCGGCGAGTTCGCGGAGCGTGGCGGAGCGATCGAGGGTGATGCGTCGCCCGGTGCCGACGCGCCGGTCGGGTTGCGCGTCGAGCGGGTAGACATCGATCGCCGGCTCCTGGTACGGGTGAAACTGGCGGAGCGTCTGCAGCGCGAGCGCGAGGGAGCGCCGGGCGCACACCATCTCGAGGCGGACTTCGGGCACATGCTCCAGCCGCCCGGCCAGGCCGACGGACGGCTTGGTGCCCGGGCGACCCAGGAACGTGCCCGTGCCGGAGGCGGCGAAGGAGCATGACTCGTAGTCGCCGATGATGCCGGCCCCGGCGGAGGCGAGCGCGCCGCGGGCGCGTTCCAGGTCGGTCTCGGGGATGAAGGTGACGATCTTGACGCGGGCGGATTTGTCGGTCGGGATGGGCTTGAGGGCGCGGCGATCCCCGCCGCGGCTGCCCGCGCCGCCGCGGGATTCGTCCAGCATCCCGTCGGCGAGCCAGTCGGTGATGCCGTCGACGGCGGAGTCGAGCGCAGTGTGGGCGGAGTAGACGGCCATGCCGGATTCGATGGCGCGGTGCAGCACGCGCTCGGTCGCCGTCGAGCCGGGGCCGGTGCTCAAGCGCCGCACGGGCTTGAACAGCGGCGGGTGATACGCGAGCACGGCTTGCGCGGAGGCTTTGCGGGCTTCGTCGAGTACGCCTTCCGTCAGGTCGATCGTCAGCAGCACCCCGCCGTCGATGCACCGCTCCGGATCGCCCACCAGCAGCCCGACGTTGTCCCAGTCTTCGGCCAGGTGTGTCGGGGCAATGGACTCCATCACGCGGACGAGGTCGGCTACCTTCATGCCGGATTGTTGCCGGGCCGACGCCTCCGAACGCGGACGGCGCCTGCCATCGGCGGAGAGCGGACGATGAGCGACGGCCCAGCACGGGTGCGGATCATGGCCCCGGCGAAACTCAACTTGGCCTTGGCCGTCGGCGCGCCGGCACCGCCGAAGGGGTATCACCCCATCGCGTCGTGGTTCGTCGCGACGGATCTGTGCGACGATGTCGAGATCGAGCGTTGTTCACCCGGCACGCCGAGCGTGCACCGTGTGGAGTGGCACGCGGACGCGCCCAAGGCGACGCCGATCGACTGGCCCATCGAGAAAGACCTTGCGGTGCGGGCCCATCGGCTGTTGGAGAGCGCGACGGGGCGGGAGCTGCCGCTGAAGATGACGGTGCGGAAGCGGATCCCGGTCGGGGGCGGGCTTGGGGGCGGGTCGAGCGACGCCGCGGCGGCGCTGGTGGGGATCAACCGCGCGTTCGGGCTGGGCCTCCGGGCGGAGGCGTTGCGCGAGTTGTCGACGCGCTTGGGGTCGGACGTGGCGTTCTTCATTGATGACGACGGAGCCGGTTCCCGGCCCAGGCCGGCGATCGTTACGGGGTTTGGGGAACGGATCGAGCGCTGCGCCGGCGTGCCGCGGGGGTGGCGGGCGGTGCTGCTGTTCCCGCCGTTCGGCTGCCCGACGGGGGCGGTGTACGCGGCGTTCGACGCCCGCCCGGCGCCGGCGTTCCGGGATCAGGCCGTCCGCGGGCTCGTTGCGCGGGCGGCGGACGGGGGGCTCGATCCCCGGGCGCTGTTCAATGACCTGGCCCAACCCGCGTGCGACGCGGCGCCGGCGCTGGCGGATGTGCTGAAGCGGCTTGGGCATGGCGCAGGCGGCGTGAGCGACATCGGGCCGGTGCATGTCACCGGCTCGGGCAGCACGATGTTCGTGCTGGTGGGCCCGGACGCTGGTGAGGCGGGTGTTGAGCGGGTGGTACGGGCGGTTGTGGCGCGGGCGCCGGAGGTGGTGGTGTGCCCGGTGTCCGTCGGATAGCCGGGGTGAACGGACGGAGTGGGTGGTGGGGGGGGCGGCGGGTCAACCCGGGTATCGGACGGGCCGATGTCACGGGCGGTGCGCGCGGGTGAGCGGCACTATTCTTGCCCCGCGCCGAATCCGGGTGACCGGGCGGCGCGTCGAACGGGCGAGAACATCCCGAGTTGACGACCCGATCCGGAGACGCACGAGATGGCCCGCGCCAAAGACAAAGACAAGCCGTTCGTCGGGGTCGACCTGGGCGGGACGAACATGCAGATCGGCGTGGTCGATTCCGTGGGGCACATCATCGGGCGCTCGCGCAGCAAGACGCGGGCCGACGAGGGGCAGAGCGCGGTGATCGGGCGCATCGTCGAGGGCATCCGGCACGCGTGCACGCAGGCGGGCGTCCTGCCGGGCGACCTGGGCGGCGTGGGCATCGGGGCGCCGGGCGCGATCGACCCGGTGGGCGGCGTGGTGCTCGAGGCGGTCAACCTGCGGTGGACCAACGTCCCGCTGGCCAAGATCGTGCGCGACAAGCTGCGCCCCGGCGGGCCGGTCGTGCTCGACAACGACGTCAACGCGGCGATCTACGGCGAGTTCCGCCTAGGGAGCGCCAAGGGCGCGACGGACGTGCTGGGCGTGTGGATCGGCACCGGCGTCGGCGGGGGGCTGATCCTCAACGGGCAGCTGTACGCGGGCGGCTTTCTGACGGCCGGGGAGATCGGGCACACGGTGCTCTTCCCCGGCAACCCCGCGGCCCGGCGGACGCTGGAGCAGAACTGCTCGCGCACCAACATCGTCGATCAGCTCATCGCGCTGATCAAATCCAACCACAAGTCGCGCCTGCTCGAGTACGTCGAGATCAAGGACGCCAAGGAGCACCGCGACGAGGAGAAGTTCCGGCGCGTCGGCTCCAAGACGATCGCGCAGGCGTTCACGAGCGGGGATCGCTTGACGGTCTCGGTGGTGGAAGAGGCCGCGAGGAACGTGGCGATCTCGATCGCCAACATGGTCACGGTGCTCAGCCTGCCGCGGGTGGTCCTGGGCGGCGGGTTCACCGAGGCGCTCGGCGAGCCGTGGGTGAAGCTGGTCCGCAAGGACGTGCGGGAACTGGTCTTCCCGGCCCGGTGCCGGGCGGTTGAAGTCGTGGCGAGCCTGCTGGAAGACGACGCCGGGCTGCTGGGGGCGGCGATGTTGGCCCGGGACGCGGTCGCCACCAGCAAGAAAAAGGGCTGATCGGGAACGCCCGCGCAGGGGGCGAAACGGTCCGGACGATGGTTTGCCGGTGCGTGCGGACGCGCGCCGGTTTCCGCCTTACCATTGGCCCCCATGCCTTCCATCACCATCAACGGGCAGCGCTGCGACTTTACCCCCGGGCAGATGATCCTGCAGGTGGCCAACGCGCACGGGATCGAGATCCCGCAGTACTGCTACCACGACGGGCTGTCGATCGTCGCCTCGTGCCGCATCTGCCTGGCCGAGGTCTGGCAGCCCAACCCGCGCAACAACAACGCGCTCGAGCCGATCCCCAAGCTCGTTCCCACGTGCCAGACGTCGTGCGCCGACGGCATGGTCGTGTACACCGACTCGCCCAAGTCCATCGCCAACCAGAAGGCGGTGATGGAATACCTGCTCATCAACCACCCGCTCGATTGCCCCGTGTGCGACCAGTCCGGCGAGTGCTTCTTGCAGGACTATTCGTACCAATACGGCCGCGGCGTCTCCCGCTTCGAGGAGACCAAGGTCAAGAACCCCAAGAAGGACCTCGGCCCCCACGTCTACCTCTACGCCGACCGCTGCATCATGTGCACCCGCTGCGTCCGCTTCACGCGGGAAGTGACGGGCACGGCGGAACTGCTCGTGCAAGGCCGCGGCAACAAGGAAGAGATCGACATCTTCCCCGGCATCGCGCTCGACAACCCGCTGAGCGCCAACGTGACGGACCTTTGCCCCGTCGGCGCGCTGCTCGATAAGGACTTCCTGTTCGCCCAGCGCGTCTGGTTCCTGAAAGAGACGCCCTCGATCGACGGGATCACGGCCTCGGGCGACAACATCCGCGTCGACACCAACGACGGTCGGGTGTACCGCATCAAGCCGCGCACGAACATGAGCGTCAACAAGTGGTGGATCTCCGACGAGGTCCGCTACGGGTGGAAGCACGTGCACTCCGAGCAGCGGCTCAGCAGCGCCCAGCGCCGCCAGTTCGGGCTGCAGGTCGCGAGCGACTGGAACCGGGCATACCGCGACGCGCTGGCCGGTCTGACGACGGCGGCCTCCGGCGGGAAGCGCCTGGGCGTGCTCATCAGCCCGATGCTCTCGTGCGAGGACGCGTTCCACCTGGCCCGCCTGGCCCGGCGGATCGACAAGAACGCCGTGCTGGGCGTGGGCTATGTCCCGGTCGTCGGGCAGGATCAGACCTTCCCGCCCAATGACCCCAAGGGGTTCAAGATCTCCGCGGAAAAGGCCCCGAACGCGCGGGGCGTCCGCCGCGTGCTGGAGGCTTTCGGCGGGTCGATCGTCGACGCGGCGGGCTTCGAGTCCCGAGTGCGCAGCGGGGAGTTCGGGGCCGTCGTGCTGACGGGCAACTACACGGGCGACTGGGCCCCGCAGGGGCTGAAGGACGCCGTCCGCGCGGTCGGGCAGACGCGCCCGTTCACGGTGGTCATCGACACGCTCGAGAGCGTGCTGACCCGCGAGGCGGACGTGGTGCTGCCCGGGTGCACGTGGCTGGAGAAGGCGGGCACCTTCGAGAACGCGCGGAACATGCTGCAGTCGTTCGAGCAGGCGATCCCGCCCGTCGAGCCGGGCAAGCCCGAGGCTCAGATCGCGCTCGACCTCGAAGCCCTGCTGGACGGGCGCACGGCCCCGGTCGCCGCGGAGACGGTGATGATCAACCCCGGCAAGGCCGGCCAGGTGCCCGACGGGGCCACGGTCGTCCGCCCCGTGGGCGAGATGTACAACGCGGCCCACGCGCGCCAGGCGATGGCGGCGATGTTCCCCGCGCTGTCGCCGCTGGTGGCCCAGGTCGTCACGCCCAGCCTCCCCGTCGAGCAGGTGCCGGACATGCAGGTGGTTGAGCTCTGAACCCGGACGCGATGACGCACACGCCCGAAACGCCCGCGGCCGGCCTCAGCCTGAACCTGGGCGGGGGCGTGCAGTGGGCTCATCCCGGCTGGACGAACCTCGAGTACGAACTCGGGTACGACCTGAGCACGCGGGGGCTGAGCGGCTTCGCCGACGGATCGGTCCGCCGCGCCTTCTGCTCGCACAGCCTGGAGCACATGCCCATCGAGGCGGCCCGGCGGCTGATCGCCGACTGCCGGCGCGTGCTGCAGCCCGGCGGGGTGCTGCGCCTGGTTTTGCCGGACTGCGAGAAGTTCGTCCGCGCCTGGCGCGAGGGGGACGCGGCGTTCTACGCCGGCAACCGCTTCCTCGCGCCGCACTTTTCCTCGGAACTTGACTGCCTGCGGCACATGGGCGGCTCGCCCAAGTCCTTCGAGCAGCCCTCCAAGATCGGGCACTGGTTCTTCTGGGACCGCTACTCGCTCACGTGGCTGCTGGTGCTGTGCGGGTTCGAGCGGATCATCGACGCCTCCTTCGGCGAGTCGGTCGATCCGGAGATGCGCGAGACGGCGACCATGGACCAGACCACCGGCATGCCGCTCCGCGGGTTTGACAATCCGTTCACGCAGCCGATCTCGGTGTACCTCGAGGCGATCCAGTAAGCGTCAGCGGAACGCGCTCGAACTGATCAGCACCACGACCACCAACACCATGAGTCCCATGGCGATCCAAACGAACATCCAGTAGTTGACTTGGCGAGTCGGCTTGAGTTCCTTCGGCACGGGTGGTGTGGCCGTTGGCGTGGTTCCGGCGGATTGCTCGCGCAGATACTGGCGATAGGCTCCGATAGGAACAAGCTCGTAGTCGAGACTCGCCGGATCGCGACCCGTTTCAATCTTGAAGCGGTCCCAGGCGCGTTCATGCGACGGCTGATGGATGAAGACCTGGTCAATCCAGAGGCTGACTTGCTCCTTGGTCGAGCGAGCCAGGTCCAATCGGTCGAAGAATCTGATCAGCATCATCTGGCGTGGTGTTGGCGGACGCGCCAGCAAGAGCTCCTCGATCAGGTCAGAGGCCTGCCCCTTCGACATGCCTGCGGCGGTGCTTCCGCCGAGCGCGATGATGTACTCGATCTGCCGGATTGTCGCGGGGTCCGATCGCCAGTCGTCTTGCTTCCTCTCTGCTCTCGGTGGCGCTCCGATCGACTCAAGGTGCGTCGTGACAATGCCGCGAATTTCTTTAGGGAGCACGCGTTCAAAGTGACATTTCAGGTCGTACGCCTCAACCGGATCGATTATCCCATCGGCCACAACCGCGCGTGTCAATGCACGCAGGACTTGGACAGCCGGTATCGTGTCGTCTGCGGTGCGAAGCGATATGTGGAAGTGTTCAATCTCCTCCATCGTCAACTCGCCGTCATGGCACATGTCCAGAATCGCTTGAATCAGCGCTCGCCCTGTTGGCGATTCTGCTTGCGCCTTGGTCAAGGTAACTCGCGTACGCTGTGCCATAACTGTCTCCGCTCTTAATCCAGCTCGCGGTGTCACAAACGTAGTCGAGCGGTTGATTCAGGTCAGTTTGCGTCTTCGGGCATGTCGTACATCATCATCCCGCCCGGCGCGGCGTCGACCGCCATCCGCCCCGCGATCGGCCGGGCGCAGCGGAGCGCGATCTGCCCGACGGTTTCCGACGCGATGTTGACCGTCCGCCGCCCGTCGGTCGCGATGCTGCCGGTGCTGGTGGACTGGCTGGTGCCGGCGTTCAGCCATTCGCGCCGAACGGCAACGATGCTGAAGTGAGCCTGCATCAGCGGGCCGGGCGTGGCGGCGCTCGGGTCGGCGATGGTCCACCACACGCCGTAGCCCCGACCGATCCAGCCCGGCGGGATCGGCGCGAACGCCGAACTGGTGCCCATGGGCTGCCCGGCCTGGTCCGTCAGCGTCGCGTCGATACGCACGTACCCGCGCGGCGCGAAGGCGAGCACGAGCGCGACAACCCCGCCGACGGCGAGCAGGCGCAGCGCCTGCCGGCGACGCCGGGACTTCAGGCGGCGGCGGTCGACACTGCGGGCGTCGGCGGGGTCGAAGGCTCGCCCGCACTCGGGGCAGGCGCCGGCGCTCGCCCCCGTCAGGTCGTACCCGCAGCCCCGGCAGAACGAGCGCAGATTCCCCGGTGCAGGGTTCATCCCGGAGACTAGCCCCGCCCCACGCCGCGGTTGACCCGCCGGGGCGCGGTCCTGACGATTGCCCGTCCGGGTGCGATGGCCGAGCGGCTGAAGGCGTTCGACTTGAAATCGAATAGGTCTGAAAGGGCCTCGGGGGTTCGAATCCCTCTCGCACCGTTTGCAGTGATGGGCGTTCGGCATGGGGAGGCAGGTGCTGCGGGCATGAACACTCCCTCCGGCCCACGAGCGTGGATCCCCAACGCCCTGACGGCCCTGCGCGTCGTCATGGCGGCCGGGCTGTTCGCCGGGCTCAGCCTGTGGACCATCAGCGACTCGCCCGCGCGCCCCGGCCCCGGCGGGCCGACCCGCCCCGACGTGTGGCTGCTGGCGTGCGCCGCGCTGTTCGTGGTCGCCGCGGTGACCGACGCGCTCGACGGCTACCTCGCCCGGCGCTGGCGCGTGGTCAGCGTGCTCGGGCGCATCATGGATCCCTTCGCCGACAAACTGCTGGTCATCGGCTCGTTCGCGTTCCTGGCGGGCCCGGCGTTCGTGCTCGCCGCGGCGGGCGACGAACCCGCGGCCCGGAGCGTTTCGCACGTCGCGCCCTGGATGGTCTCCGTCATCCTGGGGCGAGAACTGCTCGTGACCAGCATCCGGGCGGAGGCCGAATCCCGCGGTGTCTCGTTCGCGGCCGACTGGTCCGGCAAGGCCAAGATGGTCGTGCAGAGCGTGTGCGTGCCGGGCGTGATGGTGCTGATCGGGCTGGGCTACGCGGCGTCGGCGTCGAACGTCATCGCCGGGCTGGTGTGGCTGACCGTCGGGGTGACGGCGTGGAGCACCGTGCCGTATGTCGTCCGCGGCGTCCGCGTGCTCGGCACGCCAACACTTCGGGCATGAGCAGCGCGACCGACACCCGCCCCGGGCAAGCGCCCGCAGCGTCTTTGCCCGAGTTCCGCATCGATGACCGCATCGCCGCGGCGGCCGCCGCCCTCGGGCCGGGCCCGCTCTCGGAGGCCGGCCTGCGGGCCCACATCTGGCCGCTGTTCTCGCGCGTGCTGTTGCGCCGGGAGATCTACCTCGCCAACCACTCGCTGGGCCGCCCGCTGGACATGATGGCCGATGACGTCGCGCGGGCCCTCGACGCCTGGTACGCAGACATGGACGGGGCCTGGGGCCTGTGGCTCAACGAGATGACGGCGTTCCGCGCCGGCGTGGCCCGGCTGATCGGCGCGGCGCGCGGCGACGCCGTCGTCCCCAGGCCCAGCGCCGGCGCGGGCCTGCGTTCGGTGCTGAACGCGCTGCCGGCGCTCGACGCGAGCGGCCGCCCGCCGACGGTCATCGCCAGCGCCGGCGAGTTCGATTCGATCGACTTCATCCTGCGCACGTACGCGCTGAAGGGTCGGATCCAGATCCGCTGGGTCCCCGGGCGCGTGCACGAGGGCGTGCGGCTGATCGACGCCGACGGGTACCTCGAGGCGATCCGCGACGCCCAGCGTCCGTCGCTGGTTGTGTGTTCACAGATCATCTTCGCCACGGGGCAGGTGCTGGACGGGGTCGACCGCATCGTCGCCGCGGCGCGGGCGGCGGGCGCGTGGTCGATGCTCGACACCTACCACAGCGCCGGCGTCGTGCCGGTCGACTTCGACCGCCTCGGGGCCGACTTCGCGATCGGCGGGTCGTACAAGTACACCCGCGGCGGGCCGGGCGCGTGCTGGCTGGCGATTCATCCCAGGCACCTCCCGCTGACGTCGGAGCCCGAGCGCGAGGGCAAGCCGCGCACGCTCGATACCGGCTGGTTCGCCAAGCTCGACACGTTCAAGTACCAGCGTCCGGAGCAGCCGCTGCTTTCTCCCGGCGGCGACGCGTGGCTGGAATCGACGATGCCCGTGCTGCCGTTCTTTCAGGCCCGGGCCGGGCTGCACCTGACGCTGGCGCTCGGTGTCGAGCGGCTGCGGGCGTACTCGATGGCGCAGCAGCGCACGCTCGCCGCGGCTTTGCGGGAGAGGGGCGTGCCCCTCCGCGAACTGCCCTCGCGCGGGGCGTTCCTGCTCGTGCCGCACGCGGACGCGCCGGGCTGGTGCGAGCGGCTGAAGTCCCTCGGCGTCAACGCCGACGCGCGGGCCGGGCATGTGCGACTCTGCCCGGACATCCTGAACACCGAAGAGGAACTGCACCGGGCGGCGGAGGTCGTTCGCGCGTCGATGGGCGCGTGATGTCGGGCCGGTGAGGCGGGCCTGCGCGGGCGCGAGCCTCAGCAGCCCGCGAAGTAGGCGGCAAGGAAGTCGAAGATGTCCTGCACCGTCAACCCGCCGACCCCGTTGAAGTCGCCCGTCGGGCTCGCCGCGAAGTAGGCGGCGAGGAAATCGAAGATGTCCTGGACGGTGAGCCCGCTCATGCAGTTGAAATCGCCGCGGCAGACGCGCAGGGCGGCGGGGTTGGTGGTGGTGTTGCCGCAGATGTTGGCGATCCGGCAGCGATAGTTCGTCGCGACGGACGCGGGCAGCGAGCGCCCGGCTGCGGGCGTGATCGTGAGCGTCCGGGTCGTCGCCCCGCTGACGGTGAAGTCGGTGGCGACGGTGTCCGTGACGTTGATGAAGTTGCCCGAGCCGGGAGACGTCTCGCGCTGCCACTGGAACGTGAAGGGGGAGGTGCCGACTCCGGCGACCTCGAACACGGCGGAGCCGCGGTAGCAGGCGACTGCGGCGGCGGGCTGCTGCAGCACCGTCGGCGCCAGGCCCGCGGAGAGCCGGGCCGGCTCGGTGGTGACCGTGCCGCAGGTGTTGGTGATCTGGCAGGCGTAGTCGCCGAGTTCGGCGGGGGTCGCGCCGGCGATGGCCATCGTGCGTGTCGTCACGCCGGAGAAGGTGGCCCCGCTCGCCACGGCGCCGTTGGTTAACGGCACGCCGTTGCGCGTCCATTGGTACGTCGCGCCGCCGGCGTCGGTCGGGTTGGCAACGCGGGTCGAGAACTGGACGTTGCCGGCGCCGGCGCAGGTGATCGCGTCGGCGGGCCACTCGATCACGCGCGGGACCTGGGGCAGTGTGACGCCCGCAAGGCCGGCGTTCAGCGCCGTTGTCCAGAGCGTGGTGCCCGAGATCGCGAAGTGCTCCATGAAGCCGCCGACCTTGACGATCGGCAGTTGGACGGGGTTGGAAGGGTCGGCCGTGTCGTAGATCCGGACGCTCACGCCGTTCACGCTGATGAACAGCAGGGAGTCGACCATGCCCAGGCCGGACCAGGAGTTCGTGGTGGTGGTGAGCGCCGAGAGCGAGACGGGGTTGACGGGGTCGCTGACGTCGAGGATGTCGATCCGCTCGTCGGATTGCAGGACGAACGCCGTGGAGCCGCGGACGATCAGGTCATAAAGAAACTGGTTCGTGCGCGGGGGGTGCGTGGCGATGAGCGCCGGTGACGAGGGCGTGCTGACGTCAATGACATTGACGCCGCCGCTCAAGTTGCCCACGAACACCGTGTTGCCGTTGACACAGACGGCCTCGCGCCCGACGTTCGGGAGCTCGCCGATCTTGGTCATCGCGCCGGGGCTGGCGACGTCGAAAATCTCAAGCCGCCCGTCGCCGTCGAGGGTGTACGCGCGGGTGCCGTCGACGGCGATCTTGAGCAAGTAGCGTTCGGTCGCGAGCGAGCCGAGGAAGATCGGGAACGCAGGGTTGGTCTGGGCGTCGAAGACTTCGATCCGACCGGTCGCGGCGGGAAGGGCGGAGTTGTCGAAGTAGGCGATATACACGCGCCCGCCGGAGCGCACCATGTCCTTGGGCAATATGCCCACCGCCCGCGTGTGGATCGAGCTGGGCGTCAACGGGTTGTTGACGTCATAGACACGCAGCTGATCGTCCGCCTTGATCATCCACAGGTACTGCGGGCCGACGGACAGGATCTTCTCGATCAGGTCCGGCTGCGGGTCGCTGTTGTGTTCGAGCGCAGGGGTTGCCGGCGCGGCGAAGTCGTAGAAGTTCAGCGCATCGCCGCCGACGTAGAGCATGTTCTGCGCCGCGGCGAACGTGTTGGCGCAGTGCGAAACGCTGGACCGGAACACCGGCGCAGCGGGGTTGGTCACGTCGTACGCCGAGATGGTGCACAGATCCGTTTCGCAGTAGAGCAGCGTCGTGACGCCGCTTTGGGCGAGGGCGACGCGATCGGCGATGCTGGCGCTCGGGATCACGGAGCGAAACACCAGCGCGGCGGGGTTGGTGATGTCGATGAGTTCGGTCCCGTCGAACGTGGCGATGGCGAGCAGGTTCCCGCGGAGGGCCGCGTCGTCGGCGATGCTTGAGAGGGTGACGGCGTAGGTCGAAGTCAGAACGGGAGCGCTGGGGTTGGCGGCGTCGATGACCTCGACATCGCCGAACGTGTTGACCAGATACGCCGTCGTGCCCTTGCTGACGACGGCGCCGGTGATCGAGCTGTCCCACGTCGACTCGAGCGTCGGCGAGGAGGGCGTCGCGACGTCGTAGATGTGCAGTTCGGTCGTGGTCATCACGAACGCCAGCCCGCCCGACGCGGCGACATCGTCCACATCGTCCAGCACGATCGTGGACGCCACCGAGGGTGCGGCGGGGTTGGACACGTCAACAATCGCCAGCCCGCCGTCGCCCATCGCGATGTACAGGTGATCCGAGAGAAAATCGATGCGCTCGGGCACCCCCGGGAGCAGCACCGACCCGAGCACCACGGGCGCGGACGGCACGCTGGTGTCGAGGATTTCCAGCCGCCCGGCATAGCCGACGTACAGCGTCGTCAGGCGAGCGAAATACGCGAGCGGGTCGCCGCCGATGCGAGCGATGTGGGTGGCGGTGCACTGGGCCCGGGCGGGGTTCCCGCCGAGCGCGAGCACGAACATCGCGGCAAGGGCGAACGCTCTTAGGCTGGCGCGCAGCATGAACCACGCGAGCCGAGCACGCGCGAGCGACGGAGCCGAACGGGATGTGAACGGGCAGGGGTTGACGGTCATGGTGCACTCCTGGGCAGGTACACCTGATCCGGGGCGGCCGGCGCAATCTCGCACGTCCGTCAGAGAATTTTCTTCGGGGCGCGGGAACGCGGTCACGAGCCGGAGCGGACGACGGTCAGAGGTCGAACAGCTTCTTGACGGCCAGGGCCGCGTCGTCCAGCGACCGGGCGTACGCGTCGGCCCCGAGTTCCCGCGCGACACGCTCGGCCTCCGCCGCGTCGCCCACGCTCGAGAACGCGCCGCCGCCCACGAGGATCTTCACGCGCGTGTTGACTGCGCTGGGCACGCCCAGCGGGCCGGCCCGCACGGCCTGCACCGTCTTGCGCACCGTCGGCAACTGCGTCGCGATCCCCGCCGAGAGGCACAACAGGTCGGCCCCGAAGTCCGACACGGCGAGGGCCAGGTCATCGGGCGGCACGCTCGCGCCCAGGTACACCGACTTCCACCCGATGCTCTCGAGCTCGTCGGCGATCATCCGCACGCCCAGGTCGTGCGCGTTGCCCTCGACGCTCGCCGCGACCAGCCGGCGGCCGTTGCGCGCGGCCCGCGGCAGGTGCGTGTAGAGCTGCGACATGAGCATCTGCGTCGTCGCGGTGCAAAAGTGCTCCTCCGCGACGGTGCTCTCGTTCATGTGCCACATCCGCCCCAGTTCCTGCTGCACGGGCGTGATGACGTCCATGTACGCCTGGCGCACGTTCAGCCCGCCGGCGCGGACCTGGTCCATCACCAGCGTGCACGCCCGGTGCCGGTCGCCCTCGAGGATCGCGAGCAGGTAGTCCGCCGCGAGCTTGCCGCGGGGCGTGTCGACGCTCAGCGTGCTGGGCCCTTCGGCCCCGAGGGCGTCGAAGGCCTTGAGCGCGCCGTCGAGGCACGCGACGGCGGACTCGGCCGGGCCGGTGGGCAGTTCGTCCAGCAGCGTCTGACGGAGCGCGACCAACGCCGCACGCAGGTCGCGCACGCCGATCTCACCCATGCGGGCCCGCACGGCGATCTTGGCCCACGACACCTGGGCCGCGAACACGGCGGGGCGGCCGGTCGAGATCGCCGCGGCTAGATACCCCAGCCGCGTCGACAGCGACTCCCGCCACGTGCCGATCGCGCCCGGGCGATACCGCGTCGCGATGTCCGGGTGCTCGCTGATCAGCCGCTCGGCGGCGAGGGCGGCGAGGCCCTGCGTCCCCTGTGTCAGCACGTCCGACGTGAACGATCCCGTGGCCTGCATGCGGCGATCCAATGCTCCGTTCACCCATCCCGGTGCGATTCATAGGTCGGTTCGCACGCCGGGCGTGGTTCGATGATGGATCATCGTTCCCAGGTCCCAGAATCCGTCCACGCGCCGGGGCCAGTGCCCCGGCCCGTATTGAACGTTCACGACGCCCGCGTCCGCACCCGGGGAGTCTCGGGGATTCGGGTGGAATCGGTCCGTCGAGCGGCCCCGAACCTACGATCGGGGCATCTTGTCCCGGTCGAAACTGCGAGCACCCGGGCGCGCTCGACCGCTCTTCACCGCGAGGAACTCACCCATGGCCGACCTGAAGAACCTCAAGGGCCTCTCCGACGCCGACCGCAAGCTGATCGAGCAGGCCGAGGAGTGGCTCGGGGCCGAGCCGTCCAAGATGGGCCCGGTGAAGAACCTGTTCTGGGGTCGGATCAAGGAAGACTTCTACTTCCCCTACCCGCAGCAGGACCCGCGCGAGCAGGCCGAGTGCGACCAGCTCCTCGCCCGCCTCGACGAGTACCTAAAGAACGAGCACCCCTCGATCGCGATCGACCAGGATCAGGAGATCCCGCGCTGGGTGATCGACCGCCTGTTCGAGATGGGCGTGCTGGGCATGACCATCCCGAAGGAATACGGCGGGCTGGGCATGGGCATCACGTCGTACAACCGCGTGCTCGAGCGCATCGGCGAGTCGTGCGGCTCGACCGCCGTGCTCGTTTCCGCTCACCAGTCCATCGGCTGCAAGGCCGTCATGCTCTTCGGCAACGAGGAGCAGCGCAAGAACTGGCTGCCGCGCCTCGCGAAGGACTGGGTCAGCGCTTTCTGCCTGTCTGAGCCGAACGTCGGCTGCGACGCCGGCGGGCAGGAGACCCACTTCGTCAAGGACGGCGACTTCTACGTCATCACCGGCGAGAAGAAGTGGGCCACCTCCGGCGCGATCTCGGGCCTGTTCACCGTGATGGCCCGCGAGAAGCGCGCCGACGGCAAGGGCAAGATCTCCGCCCTGGTCCTCCACCCGGACATGGAGGGCGTCGAGATCTACCAGAAAAACCGCAGCAAGTGCGGCATCCGCGGGACGTGGCAGGCCCGCATCCGCTTCAACGCCGTGCGCGTGCACAAGTCCCACCTGCTCGGGCAGGAAGGCCGCGGGCTGCAGATGGCCCTCTCGTGCCTCAACTACGGTCGCTGCACGCTCAGCGCCGGGATGCTCGGCGGGGCCAGCAAGGCCCGCGACCAGGCCACGCGGTGGTCGCAGACCCGCTTCCAGTTCGACCAACCCCTGGCCCACAAGGAACTCGTCCGCCAGCGTGTCGCCCACATGGCCGCCCTGTGCTACGCGATGGACGCGGTGCTGTACATGACCACCGGCATGCTCGACCGCAAGGACGAGGACGTGCAGGTCGAGACCGCCGTCTGCAAGGTCTTCTGCTCCGAGATGGGCTGGCGCGTCGTCAACGACGCCCTGCAGATCATGGGCGGCGAGTCGTACATGACCGAGAACGAGGTCGAACGCATCTTCCGCGACTCGCGCATCAACCTCATCGTCGAAGGCGCCAACGAGGTCATGCAGTCGTACGTCTTCGGCTACGGCGGCAAGCAGCTCGCCGAGCAGATGCTGGGCGTCAAGCAGGCCCTGCTCCCCGAGAACGGGCTGGGCGACCTGTTCGGCAAGAACCTGAAGAACTACTTCCGCCCCGCGGTCATGAAGCTCGCGATCCCGCTGGGCCTCCAGGTGTTCCTGGGCATCCGCCCGGGGCTGCAGCGCCTGACGCGCGTCTCGCCCAGCCTGGCGCCCGTCGCCGAGCGCCTGACGCGGCTGACGCGCGAGATGAACCAGCAGTTCAAGGTGATGAGCAAGAAGTGGGACGTCAAGATCCTCGACCGCCAGGCCGTGCAGGCCCGCGTCGCGGACGTCGCCATCCTGCTGCACGCGTGGGCGTGCACGCTGGCCAAGCTTGATCTGCAGATCCGCAAGCACGGCGGCAACGGCGTGCACGATCTGGAACTGCAGCGCGACAAGGCCGCGGCGATGCACTTCTTTGATCTGGCGGAACTCGAGATCCACCAGCGTCTGCGGGCGCTGTACGAGAACGCGGACGAGACGATGCTCGCCGCCGCCGACGCCGCTCTCAAGCACAACGACACCCTGGCGGCCAACAACTTCGTCATCCCGGAGAAGACGCCGACGGGCCAGCGCGGCAAGGGCCACAAGCCGCGCCAGGACGGCATCAAGCAGTTCCCCGGCGACAAGTTCACCCCGGAGCAGGCTCACGCCATCAGCACGGGCCGCGGGGCCAACTGATCGACTCCGGCCGAGGTTTCCGGTTCACGCCGACGGATTCGCCCGATTCCCCCTCCGCCCGCCCGGCTTGTGCGCCGGGCGGAACGTGGTATAGTCGCAATCATGACAAGCGTGTCCGCTTCCCAGCCGATCGCCTCCGTCCTGGTCGAGAACCGCACGTTCGCCCCGCCCGCGCCCGCCGCGGCGGGCATGAACCGCTGGCACATCGGCTCGATGGAGGAGTACCGGGCTCTGCACCGGCTCAGCGTGACCGACACCGAGAACTTCTGGGCCGACCAGGCCCGCGCCCTCGCGTGGTTCACGCCGTGGAAGCACGTGCTGGAGTGGGAAGCGCCCGACGCCCGCTGGTTCGTCGGCGGGAAGATCAACGCCTGCTACAACTGCGTCGACCGGCACGTGCAGGCCGGTCACGGCGAGGACATCGCGCTGGTCTGGGAGAGTGAGCCGCTGGGCCTCGCCGGGGCCGCCCGCACCAGCCACCCGGCCGGCGACAGCAAGTACGCCAGCGAGCCGGACATCCGGCGCATCACCTATCGGCAACTGCAGATCGAGACCAGCCGCTGCGCCAGCGCGCTGCGGGCCCTGGGCGTCAAGCGCGGCGACGTGGTCACGATCTACATGCCGATGGTGCCCGAGCTGGCCGTCGCCGTGCTCGCGTGCGCCCGCATCGGGGCCGTGCACAGCGTGATCTTCGGCGGCTTTGCGCCGCACGCCATCACCGAGCGCGTGATGGACGCGCACAGCAAGGTCATCATCACCGCCGACGGCGGCTACCGGCGCGGCGACGTGGTCCCCCTGCAGGCCAACGTCGAGGAAGCCTGCCGCCAGCTCGCCAACCACGGGCACATCGTCAACCACGTCCTGGTCGTGCGCCGCACGGCCCACCAGCCGCCCAGCCAGCGCTTCCGCACCGGCGACGCCGTCGTCGGCCCGACGCACTTCCACTGGTGGCACGACGCCGTCGACAACGCCTCGGACGCCTGCCCGTGCGAGAGCATGGACAGCGAGGACATGCTCTTTCTCCTCTACACCTCCGGCTCGACCGGCAAGCCCAAGGGGATCGTGCACACCACCGGCGGCTACCTCACGCACGTCCACATGACCGCCCGGCTCACGTTCAACCTTCAGCCCGATACCGCCCAACTCTTCTGGTGCAGCGCCGACATCGGCTGGATCACCGGGCACTCCTACGTCCTCTACGGCCTGCTCTCCAACCGCGTCCCCACGCTCATGTACGAGGGCGCGCCCAACTTCCCGACCCTCGACGGCGGCCGGGGCGACCGCTTCTGGGACATCATCGCCCGCCACAAGGTCACCCACTTCTACACCGCCCCCACCGCCATCCGCACGTTCATGAAGTGGGGCGACGACCTGCCCGCGCGCCACGACCTCTCCAGCCTCAAGATCCTCGGGACCGTCGGCGAGCCCATCAACCCCGAGGCCTGGATGTGGTTCCACACCGTCATCGGGCGCGAGAAATGCCCGATTGTCGATACGTACTGGCAGACGGAAACCGGCGGGCACGTGTGCACGCCCCTGCCCGGCGCCATCCCCACCAAGCCCGGCTCGTGCACCGTCCCGATGCTCGGGATCGACGCCGCCATCGTGAACGAGCAGGGCGAAGAGCTCGGCCCCAACCAGGGCGGGCTGTTCATCATCCGCAAGCCGTGGCCCAGCATGCTCCGCGGGGTGTACGGCAACCGCGAGCGGTTTGTCAGCAACTACTTCGGCCGCGTGAAGGACCCCAAGACCGGCCAGCCGCTGTACTTCTCCGCCGACGGGGCCCGGCGTGATACCGACGGCTATTTCTGGATCCAGGGGCGCATCGACGACGTCATCAAGGTCTCCGGGCACCTGCTCGGGACGATGGAAGTCGAGAGCGCGCTGGTGAGCCACCCATTTGTCGCGGAAGCCGCCGTCGTCGGCTATCCGCACGACATCAAGGGCAACGCGATCTGCGCGTTCGTCACGCTCCGCGGCACGTGGTACGGCAAGAACCCCGGCAAGACGCCCGGCGACGACCTCAAGAAAGAACTCATCGCCCACGTCGGCAAGGAAGTCGGCGCCCTCGCCAAGCCCGACCAGATCCGCTTCGCCGAGGGGCTGCCCAAGACGCGCTCGGGCAAGATCATGCGGCGCTTGCTGCGCGACGTCGCCGCGGGCGTCGAGAAAATCACCCAGGACACCACCACGCTCGAGGATTTCAGCGTGGTCGCCAAACTCCGCCAGGACGACGAGTAAGCCCCGATAACCACGCGGCATGGGCCCCATGACCCCCATGACCCCCATGACCCCCATGACCCCCATGACCCCGCGAGCCGCGGTCCGCGGGCTTGGGGGCGGGGTGTCGCGTGATGAGTGCAGGCGGGCGGTGGCCCGGGTGCCTGAAGGGGCCCGGCTATCATCCGCCATCGCGTCCGGTTCGGTGTCTGGTGGGTTTCCACCGCCGAGGCGGCGCGGCAGAGGAGAACGTTCCCGATGAAGTTCATCTCACGGAGTCTGCTGTCGGTGGCGATCGCGCTGTGCGCGATGAGCGGCGTGGCGGCTGCCCAGGAGAGCAAGCCGGCGGAGGCGCCCGCGCCCGCGGCTCAGCCCGCGCCCGCCAAGGCCCCCGAAACCAAGCCCGCCGCCGCCCAGCCCGCGGCCCAGCCCGCCGATGAGGCGAAGAAGGACGCCCCGATGGACAAGCTCGTCTACGTCAAGATGTCGACCTCGCACGGCGACATCTTCCTCGAACTCAACGCCGAGAAGGCCCCCATCAGCGTCCAGAACTTCCTGTCTTACGTCGACGACAAGTTCTACGACGGCACGGTCTTCCACCGCGTCATCGGGACGTTCATGATCCAGGGCGGCGGGTTCGACCAGGAAGGCCGTCAGAAGCCGACCAAGAAGCCCATCCGCAACGAATGGCAGAACGGGCTGAAGAACCAGCGCTACACCATCGCGATGGCCCGCACCGCCGTCGCCGACTCGGCCACCTCCCAGTTCTTCATCAACGTCGTCGACAACCCGGCCCTTGACCAGCCCCGCGACGGCGCCGCGTACGCCGTGTTCGGGCGCGTCGTCGGCGGGCAGGACGTCGTCGACAAGATCAAGGCCGAGAAGACCGGCACCAAGCAGACCCCGCAGGCCCCGATGGCCGACTGGCCCGTCAAGAACGTGGTCATCACCAGCGTGACCCGCTCCACCGCGGCCGACGCCATGGGCCAGAGCAGCGGCGATAAGAAGTAACCCGGGCTCTCCCGGCCTTCGAAACCCTACCAACCCCACACCGCCCGGGCGTCGATGCCCGGGCGGTTGCACGAACGGAGCGCGCCCGTGAGCGCCGTCGCCGATCCTCGAACCGCCCCGGGCCTCCGCCCGGGCTCGGTCACGCGCAACAACCTCACCTACAGCACCCGCGACGGGCTCTGTTACACGACGATGATGGGCCTGGGCGAGGCCAACATCGTCGTCTTCGCCGTCGCGCTCGGCTACGGCGAGGTCCTCTCCGGGCTACTCGGGGCCGTGCCGCTGCTGGGCGGGGCCCTGCTGCAACTCATCTCGCCCACGATGGTGCGGCGCATCGGCTCGCACAAGCGGTGGATCGAGCTGTGCGCGTTCGCGCAGGCGATGGCGTTCGTGCCCATGGGCGTCGGAGCGGCCGTCGGCGTCATGCCGCCGGTGCTGCTGTTCATCCTCGCCGTGCTGTACTGGGGCGCCACGTTCGCCGCGGGGAGCACGTGGCACACGTACATCGGGCTGACGGTCCCGCGTCGGACGCGCGCGAAGTACTTCGCGTACCGCAACCGCGTGCTCAACATCTCGCTGGTGGTCGCGACGCTCGCCGCCGGGTGGCTGCTGCACACCGGGGCTCAGGCCGGCTGGGCGATGATCGTCTTCGCGGCCCTGTTCATCGCCGCGGCGACGGCCCGCCTGGGCTCGTGGTACTACACCCTGCTCCAGGTCGAGATCACCCCGCTCCCCTCGGGCTTCCGCGCGGTGCCGCTGCGCGAACTGGCCGGGCGCTACCTGCACGGCCGCGGCGGACGCATGATCGCCTACGCCGTATCCGCACAGCTCGCGCTGCAGGTTTCGTCCCCGTTCGTCAACCCGTACCTGCTCAAGCAGATCGGGCTTGAGAAGAACTACACGATGTTCGGCGTGCTGACGGCGGCCGTGCTCCTGGCCAAGGTCATCGCGCTGCCCCTGTGGGGACGGATCGCCCACAGCCGCGGCAACCGCGCCCTGCTCCGTCTCGCGGGCGTGCTCATCGTCCCCGTCCCGCTGCTGTGGCTGCTGGGTGAGAACCTCTGGTACCTCGCCGTAGTGCAGCTCATCACGGGCGCGGCGTTGGCGGCGTACGAACTCGCCGTGTTCCTGATGCTGCTGGAATCCATCGACGACGCCGAACGCACCAGCGTCATGTCGCGCTATCAGGTCGTCAGCCAGTGCGGCACGCTGGTGGGCTCGCTCATCGGCGCGACGGTGCTGCACGAACTGGGGTCGGACGCCGACGCGTTCGCGTGGGTGTTCGTCGCGTCGGCCGTCGCGCGGGCGACGACGCTCGGGCTGCTGGCCCGCGTCCAGCCGCTGCGCCCCAAGCCGGCGTACGTGCAGGCGCTGGAGATCGAACTGCACCCCGGCGGCGCGGGCGGCTCGGCGGACCAGCCGCTGATGTCCGAGCCGGACGACGCGGACACCCCCGGCGCCGGCGGGCCATCAGCACCCGCGGCACAGGCTCGTCGCCCTTAGACGTAGCGATACGTGATCGGCGCGTCGACTTCCGGGTGCAGGCTGGCGTGCACGGGGCAGCGGTGCCCGATGTCTTCCAAGCGGGCCCGCATGTCTTCGGGGACGCTGGCGGCGGGGATGGTCACGACCACCGGCAGCCGCGCGATCCGGCGCGGGCCCGGCGGGGCCGTCATGTGCTTCTCGATCGTCGCCGAGGCGCCGTCGAGTTTCAGATTGTGCCGCTCGCCCCACATCGCGATGGTGGTCAGGATGCACGACGCCAGGCCCGCGGCGACCAGGTCCGTCGGGCTGAACGCCGTCGCGTCCCCGCCGATGTCCTTAGGCGCGTCGGTCCGCAGCGTCGGCCCTTCCGGATGGACCAGGTCGCACTTCTTGTTCCCGGTGTAGCGAACGCTGATGTTGACCATGGCGGGACCTCGGCTGGCCGGTCGCTTTGTGCACCCGGCGGGGGTAGGACGGTAGCCCCCGGCGCTCGCCGCGACCCCCGTGCCCCCGAGCCCTCCGGTACCATCCCCGCATGACGACGACTCTCGGCATGGCGGCGGGGCGGGCCCGATTGGGAATGCGCGGCGTCGCGGCGATCGTGTTCGGGGCGGCGGCGCTGCTGGGCGGGTGCGCGGCGGACCCGTCCGTGTGGGAGCAGGGCTTCGTCCGTGAAGATGGCGGCGCTCGGGCCGCGCTGCAGGCCCAGACGCCTGTGCGCGTCCGGGCCGTCCCCTTCGAACGGGTCGAGCAGTTCATGAACGAGCTCGACGCCGAGGTCGCCGCCAGCGACGTCCCGCGCACCCAGTGGGCCCCCGACAAAAAGCAGGCCGCCGAGGCGAAACTGCTCCGCGGGCTTCAGGTCACGGCCGACCCCGCCAGCGTCGACGTCGTCGGCGTGTCGCGCTTCCGCACCACCGACGACCTCCGCCCGGACTCGCGCGATCAGCCGGCACTCATGTCCTTCGCGCGTGACGTCGGGGCCAACGAGGTCGTGTGGACCACCCGCTACCTCGGCAAGGCCGACAAGATCGTCGAGAAGCCCGTCACGCGGATCGGCGGCTCGCGCGGGTACTGGGGCAACGGGTGGTACGGCGAGTGGGGCTCGGGCGGCGATTGGGGCGGCAGTTCCACCACCTGGGTCCCCGTGCGCGTTCAGGCCGACGAACGCATGTTCGTGCTGTTTTTCCTGCGCAACAGCGACCTGCCCGGCGAGGACGCGCCCGCCGGCGGGCAGTAAGCGCTACTTCTTCGCGCTCTTGTCGAAAAAGCCCTGGATCGCGGCCTTGGCGGGCTCGGTGTTGCGCAGGCGCGTCAGTTCCAGACGCTCGACTTCCAGCGCCGCCGTCCAGCCCTTCTCCAACCCGGCTTCGACGGCCTGCAGACAGGCCCGGCCGGCGTCGGTCGCGCCCATCGTCGCCCGCGCCTCGGCGAGGGCCGCGAGCACTTTTGCGGCGCATTCCGGCCGCCCGATCCAGCGGCTCGGCGACCCGTCGCGACGCCCGCCGGCGATCGGCACGCGCCCGCGCTGCTCCGCCACCCAGTCGAGCGCCGTCGTCAGCACGGCGTCGGCGCTCGGCGCCACACGTTCAAACAGACCCGCGGCGACGGCTTCTTCGGAGTTCATGGGCTTGCCCTGGGCCGTGCGGACCAGCGCGTCCGCCGGGTTCATGCGGGCCGGGAGCAGGTTGGTCCCGCCCCAGCCGGGACAGATGGCCAGCCCGGCCTCGGGCAGCCCGATCGGGAACGGCTTGCCGTTCCCGCCGAGGGCCGGCCCGATGAGCGCGTCGCAGTGCATGGCGATCTCCAGCCCGCCGCCGAGGGCCGCGCCGTTGATCGCCGCCGCCGTCGGCACCGGCAGGTCGGCGATCATCCCGAACACGCGCTGCCCGTAGGCGAGATAGCGCTCCAGCTGGTCGTCGTTCCACCCCTGGCTGCCGGGCGTCGCGGGGGATTGGATGGTCTTCAGGTCGGCCCCGGCGATAAACACCCGCGTCGACGCGCTGGCCAGCACAAACCCCCGGATCGAGGCGGGCAGGGCCTTGAGCGCGGCTTCGATGGCGCGGATCAGCCCGTGGTCCAGCACGACCATCGGCGAGCCGGGCTGCTCCAGTTTCAGCACGGCGATCCCGGCGTGCGGGCCGGCGTCGATGACCTGAACCGGCAACGCCGCGACGGGATCGGTGGACATGGGGCCTGCTCCGGAAGTGCGATCGGGGAGAGGGAACCGAGCCGGGCAGTGTATCGCCGGCGGCTTGGCGGCCCGTCCGTTCCGGGCCGGCCGCGAGCCGGGATGGGTCGCGAACCGGGGGCCTTCCGGGGATCGTGGGGTAAGGGGAAGGGTCGGACGAGGCCGCCCGCAAGATCGGCGGGCACACCGAGTTGTGTCCGGCGCGGACTTTCTTTAGCATTCGCCCGCGCCGGCCCGATGGGGACATTGCCCGGATGGTCCGGGACCGACCGCGGAGCGGTTGGCGCTGAACTTCGGCCGGACGGCCACGACACCATGCCCTGGCAGCGACACGACAGGCCCCGCCGCAGCTTCCACCCAACTGGCAACTCGCGCGCTCGGCGATCGGCGTGCCCCGTGTGGCCCGCATGGATCGTGTGCGTCGCCGGCGCGTGCATGAGCGTGCACCCCGCGGCCCACGGCCTGGCCCAGCCCGTCCGCCCCGCGACGCCCCCACGCGCCGAGCAGGCCCCCTTCGCCCGCTCCATCGACCTCGACACCATCACCGGGCGCGACTTCGCCGGCCTGCGCCTCCCCCTCACGCCGCAACGCGGTGACCTGAGCATCGTCGCCCAGCGGGCCTGGACATGGTCCGACGGCGGCGGGCCCGGTGGGGGGCCTGGTGGGGGGATGGTCGACATCGACGGGCTGCCGATCGTCACCCAGCGCCTCGCGCTGCAGGGCGATGTCCGCATCGAGACCGGGACGTACCGCTTTACCGCCGTGCAGGCCGTGCTGTGGATCCAGACCGTGCCCGACGCCGGTCCGGGGGCCGTGCAGGGTCCGCCGACGCGGCAGGTGGCCATCTACTTCGACCGCGTGTCGGACCCCGGCGCCGAGGCGGGCTTCGCTCAGGCCGCCGACCGGCTGCTCGTGACGGCGGTGCTTACGGGCGAGATCGCGCTCAAGAGCGAATCGGTCACGCCCGGTCGCCCGGGAGCCGAGCCGGCCAGCGGCTTTGCCCGGGAGGGCGAGGCGCGGCTGAGCGGGTACCTGCGGCAACTGGTCGACCCGTCGGCCCCGGAAGCGCCCGTTCCGCGGGCCCCGATCCCCGACGTCGTCGGCACGCCGATGCTCCCCGGCCGCACGCGCGTGTACGAGCCCAACGCGGGCTTCGCCCAGCAGGACGCCGTCGCCCCCGAGGCGGCCCAGGCGCCCGTCGAGCCGCTGTTCGCCCGCGACGGCGTGGTCACCTTCGCCGTGGGCACATCGCTTCCCACGGGCCCGACGGCCCCGGCGTTCAACGAGCCGCCGGGCGACACGGACACGGTGCGGATCATCCGCGGCGAGAACGACAACGCGGTCGTGCTGACGGGCGGGGTCGCGGTGCAGTACGCCGACGTGCGCCGCTCGCGCAACCTGCAGATCACCGCCGAGCGGGCCGTGGTCTTCCTCGAGCCGGGCCCGCTGACGCAGCTCGCCCAGTTCTCGGCGGACCAGGTGCGCGGGGTGTATCTGGAGGGGGACGCGGTCGCGACCGACGGTCGGTACACGCTGCGCGGGCCGCGGGTGTACTACGACTTCAAGCAGAACAAGGCCGTCATGGCCGAGGCCGTGTTCACCACCTTCGACGCCCGCATGAACGTGCCGGTGTACATCCGGGCCCAGAGCCTGCGTCAGGAGGCGGCCAACCAGTTCGCGGCGGAGAACGCGCGCCTCAGCACGTCGTCGTTCTTTACGCCCATGCTCTCCATCGGCGCCAAGACCGTGACGGTCAACCAGCGCCCCGTCGCCCGCGGGCCGGCCGGGCCCGGCGAACTCGCCGACGACCAGACCGGCGAGAGCACCTACGTCTCCGCCCGCGGCGTCACGCTCCGCGCCGGCGGGCTCCCGTTCATGTGGCTGCCCGGCTACCAGGGCACCCTCGAGGACATCCCGCTCAAGGACATCCGCGTCGAGAACTCCTCCAGCAGCGGCGGCGCCGTCAAGACCTCCTGGAACGCCTTCGGGCTCTTCGGCGTGGAACGCCCCGAGGGCGTCGAGCTCGACCTGCTCATCGACGGCTACTTCGACCGCGGCTTCGCCGGCGGGACCAAGGTCCGCTGGAAGCGCGACGACCACGACGGGCAGCTCTTCCTCTACGGCCTGCCCTCGGACCAGGGGCGCGACGTGCTCTCCTCCGGCGCCCGCCGCGACGGCGAGGACAAGTTCCGCGGCCTGCTGCTCGCCGAGGACACCTGGGAGATCGACGACAACTGGACGCTGCAGCTCGAACTCGCCAGCCAGTCCGACCCGCGCTTCGTCGACGCGTTCTTCAAGGACATCTCGAAGGAAGGCCGCGAGCTCGCCTCGTCCGCATTCCTCAAGTACGTCGAGGACAACCAGCTCCTCAGCGTCCTGGTCAAGGGCAACCTCAACAACTACGTCCCGAACCACTACATCCTGCAAAGCCGCGGCTACGTCGTCGAGAAAGCGCCCGAGGTCGCGTACACCCGCCTGGCCGACGACCTGTTCCGCGGCGTCTCCCCCGGGCTGATCACCTGGAACCACGACTACCGCTTCTCCCGCATGAAGTTCGACTTCATCGAGCCCTCCCTGCGGGACCTCGGCTTCGACACCGTCGAGCAGTCGCAGCTGTTCACCGGGCTGGGCCCGGACGTCGGCTACGGCGACGCCTTCCGCGCTATCGGCCTGCGCGAGACCGACGTCCTCCGCTTCGACACCCGCCAGGAACTCACCGCCACGCTCGACCTGGCCCCGTTCAAGGTCACGCCGTTCGTCACCGGGCGCTTCACCGGCTACGACAAGACCTTCGGCGAGATCTACGGGTTCCAGAACCTGCTGCCCGGCCCGGCGTTCGATTCCGAAGACCAGTACCGCGCGTGGTACGCCGCCGGGGCCCGCGTGTCGACGGAGATCGTCCGCGTCGATGACAGCGTCGAGAGCTCGCTCTTCGACCTGCACCGCGTTCGGCACGTCGTCGAACCCAACATGACCGTCTGGACCGGCGCCTCCAACATCCGCACCGAGTCCCTCCCCTTCGAGTTCGACCGCGGCGTCGAGTCCATCAACCAGGGCTCCGCCGTCCGCGCCGGCGTCCGCCAGACCTGGCAGACCAAACGCGGCGGGCCGGGGCGCTGGCACAGCGTCGACGTCTTCAAACTCAACACCGACTTTGTCTTCTCCACCCGCGACACCGACGTCCGCTCCCCCATCGGGCGCTTCTTCGATTACCGCCCGGAATACTCCTTCCTCGGCGACTACTTCACCGCCGACGCCGCCTGGCAACTCACCGACACCGTCGCCCTGTCCGGCAGCACGATTTACGACTTCGACCTCCACCAGCCGCAGCGGAGCACGGCGGGCGGTCTCATCCAGCACTCGGAAGACTTCTCCTCCTTCGCGCAGGTGCGGTATCTGAACCCCGTCAACGCGACGTACGTGGACTTCGGCGGGCAGTACCGCCTGACGCGCCTGTACAGCCTCGCCGCGGTCGCCGTGCTGGATACCGACGAGGGCGAGATCCAGACCATCGACGCGACGCTGCGTCGCCGCTTCCCGGAAGCGACGCTGGGCGTGTCGGTCGGGTACAGCACGATCACCGACGAAACCAGCCTGAGCGTGGTGTTCGAGCCGCAGGCCGCCGGCAATCTCGCCGCCCGCGAGCGCGTGCAGCGCCTGCGCGATATCGGGCGTTGATCCGCCGGAACTCGCCCGCCGGGCGGCTCGAACCCGCGCAGTCGACCTACTCTGGGCCCGATGCCCACCCCGCCGGCGCAACCCCTGCCGTACAAGCTCGCTTGTCTGTGCGACATCCGCGACGCGGACAACCGCGTGCTGCTCATCCGCCGCCGGCGCGAGCCGAACTTCGGGCTCTGCTCGCCCATCGGCGGGAAGCTCGACATGCCCAGCGGCGAGTCCCCGGCCCAGTGCGCCCAGCGCGAGATCCTGGAAGAAGCCGGCCTCCGCATCCCGATCGAGCGTCTGCACCTGGGCGGGCTCATCAGCGAGCGCGCCTTCGAGGGCAAGGGCCACTGGCTGATGTTCTACTACCGCGTCCTGGGCCCGGTGACGGAGCGCGTCCTGCCTGAGATCGCCGAGGGCACGCTGGAATGGTTCAGCCCGGAGGACATCGACCGCTCCTGCCGCGAGGTCGGCCCGATCCCGCTGCCCGAGACCGACCGTCGCATTATCTGGCCCATGATCCGCAAGGGGGAGAAGCGCTACGACCCGAAAAGCCCGACCTCGCGCCCCGGGTTCTTCGCGCTGCACATCGATTGCGGCGTGAACGCCGACGGCACGCCGGGGCTGACGTGGAGCGTCGAGCAGGACGTCGACGCGTCGCGCTGAGCGTGCGGACGATCAACGAAAACGCCCGGCCGGGGAACACAACCGGCCGGGTGCGATGAGGATGTTCGGTGCGTTTGTCGTCGCGGTAGAGGATCAGCGCCGGCGGCGGGCGGCGAGCAGCCCGCCCATCGCCAGCAGCCCGGCCGCGCCCGGCGCGGGGATGATCTCGAACGAGATCTCGTACACCGGGTCGTTGGCCTGAACGGTGCGCTGGAAGGTGTATCCGGCGGCGGTGGTCAGCCCGTTGAAGACGTCGAGCCCTTCGAAGTCGAAGCCGACGACGCCGTTCTGCGGGATGCGGTCGTCGTTGTTGGAGCCGACCAGAAACGCGGCCCCGAACGCGTCATCGAGTTCCGAACCGGCGTCCCAGATGTCGCGGGCCCGCTGGATGATGGTGGTGATGTTGAGCTGCCCCTGCATGTTGAAGAGCATGTACTGCGTCGGGGAGTCGTTCCCGATGAAGTAGTCGTTGCTGGGGACGACCATCGACCCGAACGTGAAGAAGCGGTTGACGCTCGGATCGACGACGAACGTCGCGGTGGCGCTCGCGCCGGGAAGCAGGGGGCCGGCGGGGCTGGAGATGACCGTGCCCAGCGTCGCGGTCGGGTCCGCCGCGGCGAACGCGGGGAACCAGTCGGCGCCGCTGCCGCCCTCGGCGATGGAGATGATCGGCGCCGTCGGGGCCTGCCCGTTGTTGAACGCATCGTACGTCCCGTTGTTGAACCCGACGCGCAGGGGCGCGAACGTCAGGCTGTTCATGGGCGAGAGATTCCGCGCCGTCACGCGGATCGCGACCGGCTGCGCGAAGACGGGCGCGGCGAGCGCGCCCGCCGCCGACGCGAGAACGAGTGTGCGAACAAACCGCTGCATGTCAGTCCTCCTAGTGAACCAAAGAGAGAGAGCAAGAGACAACCCGCCCGGCGGCGGCCTCTGCCACGCCGAGCCAACGCTGAACAACCCCGAAGGCCAAAACCTCCGGCCACACCCGGCGACCCGCCCGCAGACCCCCCGTCCGCAGACCCCCCGCCTCAGCCACCCACCGCCGCACGCACCGCGGCGACCATCTGGTCAACCGTCATCGTCGGCGTGAGCGTCGCGGCGACGGACTTGGTCTCGGCGTTGATCACCAGCGCAAAGCCCGGCCCCTTGCCGTGCTCCGCCCACAGCGAACCCAGGCCCAGCGCCGACAGGGCGTACTCCGCCTGAGACGGGTCCTTGTCCGTCCGATCGATCCCGCCGAAGTAGACCGGCTGCCCGGCAAGGGCCGACCTGACCTCCGCGACCTTGGGCTCGAGCGCCTTGCACTTGGGGCACCACGATGCGTGGAACGCCAGCACGTAGACCTTGGCGCTCCGGGCGGCGGCGCCCGCATTGGGAGTCTTCGCGGGGGCCGGCGCGGCGAGGGCCGTCGGCTCAAACCCGCTCAGACTGACGGCGCACGAACCCTTCTCGCACGACCCGCCCAGCAGCCCGCTTTTCGACACCCCGAGACCGACGGCGGCGATTCCGCCAACGACCAGCAGTCCGACTTTGATGCTCACGGCGATGGCTCCCGTCGAGAGGAGCGCCGGACGATGCGTCCGCCGAACCTCCTCGGGTGGGTCGCGGCGGACCGGTCAACCTTGCACGGGTCGGTCAGTTTTTTTCAGCCGCGCTTGTCGGCGCGGATCCCGGCCGTGATCCGTTCCCGCACGGCCGGGGGCATGTCGCCCGCCTGATCCATCGCCTGCCCGAGCGAGCGCGACATGGACCGCAGTTGGATCATCTGGGCCTTGAACCGCCGGCACCCGGCGCAGATGACCAGGTGGACGCGCAGCCCGAAGGTCTCGCCGCGTGAGAGCGGGGCATCCATCTGCCGGCTCAGCAGCACGGTGTGCTCGCGGCACGGCATGCCGAGCACGCGGGCGGCGTCACGCGTGAAGCGGATCACGGACGCTTCTCCTTGGGTTTGTCCACCACGAGTTTCCCCTCGAGACACGTGCGCAGGGCCGAGCGGGCCCGGTGCAGCCTCGTCCACAAGTTGGTCGGCGTGAGTTTGAGCGCCTTGCAGACTTCCTCGCCCGGCAAGCCGAGGATCTCTCGGAGCCAGACCGCCTCAGACTGGGCAACCGGCAGAGCCGACAGGCATTCGCGCAGCGCCGCCGCCCGGGCCGCCTGTTCAACGGGGTTCTCGGCGTCGGCCCACGCGGCGGGAACCCGGGCCCACTGCCCCTGGTCAGAGAACAGCGACGCGCACTGGGTGCACCCGCACGCCTCGTCCGCTTCAGCCCGGTGCGATCGTTGCCCGCCCGTCAGCCCGCGGTCGCGGTACATCCTGCGGAAATAGTCCGATACCTTGTGGGCTGCGATCCCGATCAGCCACGTCCGTTCGGACGCCAACCCATCGAAGCGGTCCATCGCCTGCATCGCGGCAAACAGCGTCTCCTGCACGAGTTCTTCCGCGGCGTCGTCCGAGCCCGTCCGAGCCTTGCAGAACCGCCAGAGCATGTCGCCGTGCTCGCGAACCCACCGCTCGGCGGCCGCCTGCCGGTCTGCCGCCGGGGTTCCGGTGGACGTCGGCGCGGGCGGCGCTTCACCCGCCCGATCGGCGGATCCTGCGTCGCGCTGCTGCTCACTGTCCGTGCCGATCATCGGTGCCCTATACCGCGGCCGGTGGCGGCGCTGTTCCAGTTCACGGGAACATCGCCCGCTCACCAACCGTCAGGCCTGGGCTTCCCACCGCGTCTTCAGCCCGTGCTCGACACGCAGCAGGTCCAGCACCTTGCCGACGATGAAATCGATGACCTCTTCCACCGTCTTGGGCTTCAGATAGAACCCCGGGTTGGTCGGGCAGATGATCGCGCCCGCCAAGGACAGCGTGTGGTAGTTCACGATGTCCACGTGGTTCAGCGGCATCTCGCGGTGGCAGATGATCAGCGGGCGTCGCTCTTTCAGCGTCACCATCGCGGCCCGCGTCAGCAGGTTCGAGCCGCTGCTGGTCGCGATCGCCCCCAGGCTCGTGCTCGAGCACGGCAGCACGACCATCCCGTCGTGCAGGAAACTGCCCGAGGCGATGACGGCCCCGACGTCCTTGTTCGGGTGCAGCACCAGCCGATCGGCGACGCGTGCGTCGGCGATCGTCGGGCAGACGTTCGCGAAGTCGATGTGCGTGATGCCGGCCTCGTCGAACAGCAGCCGCCGCCCATAGTCGGACACGACCAGGTGCACCTCGGCCCCGCTCAGGAGGAGCTGCTCCAGAAGTCGGAGCGCGTACGCGGCCCCCGACGCGCCCGAGATGCCCAGCACGAAGCGCCGGGGTCGAGCGGGATGGTGAGCCGGGCCCGGTGCAGCGGTGGGCATCATGAGACGGTATCGTTCGCCGCCCGCCGCCGCCGAGATTCATGGGATTCATGAGGCAAGGCCCGTCGGGGCGATAGCATCGGCACCATGATCCGCAAGACTCGGACGATCCGCAGCGGCGACCCGCACGCACACGGGCAGGACCACACCTTGACCACCCTTGCTATCTCCCCCGCTTTGCCGCGCCGGGGCTCGGCGCTCCGCCGGGCCGCCGCCGGAGCGCTCGGCGTGTTGCTCGGGCTCGCGCTGGCGACGTCGACCGGCTGCGTCGGGCACAACGTGTACCCGGCCGAGCCGGGCGACCGCGGGTTCACGAACGTGAACAGCGACCCGTTCCCGCCGGTGCTGACGGCGGCGCTGCAGTGGGCCGTGGTCCGGTATCCGCCGAACGTGAGCACCGAGTTCTCCCCCGCCGCCCCCGCCGGGCCGGACGGCCCGTTCGCGCTCAACCTCCCGGCGGGCACGACGCCGCTGCTGGCGCAGCGCATCGCGATCAACGTCGGCTTCGGGGCCCAGACGCTCACGCCGGAGACGCAGGACCTGCCGATCTACCACGTCTCGCGCGTGTGGATCTCGGGCGACGAGGCGAAGGTCGACGTCATCCGCCCCGTCCGCGGGCTGCCCGCCGCCGGCGGGAAGGACGCGACGCAGGCGATCACCGTCCGCCTTCGCGGCGGGGTGCAGCAGTGGCGTGTCACCAGCCACCGGACCTGGTCGTTCAACGCCCTGCCCACGCCGGCGCTGAACTTCATCACGCCGCGCCCGCCGATGCGCTCCACCCGCCCCGCGCCGGAGACGCCCGCGGATGCGGCGCCGATCGAATCAGCCCCGCCCGAGCCGGCGGGCGCAGAACCGTCCGGCGCCGAGCCGGCGAGCGGTTCCACCGACGGTCAGACGCTCTGACTCATACGAATCGCCGGTCAAGCTCGGGCGGCTTGGGTACCCCCACGCTCCGCGTGGGGATTTTTCCTCAACCCATTCAGGAGCTCCGACGCCCACGTTCCGACGTTGCGCCGCATCAGCCCGCGGTCGTGAACATCGCCAGCATCGCCCGCCACTCGCCGTAGCGGTACGCGATGCCGTGCTGTTCATGCACCGCGCGCAGCATCGAAAGCAGGCGCTCGCTGAGGTCGTTCTGCCACGCCTGCGCGGTGCGATCACAGAAATACACGCGGCAACCCAGCGGCTTGATGGTGTGCACGCCGCACAGGTTCCGCTCCTGAAACGGGCACCCGCTGCGGGCTCGAGCGCCGGCGAGATCGATCTGCGGGAGCGACAGGCCGCCGATCGGCAACGGCGCTGGCGCGGGCGCGTTCCTCGGTGCCTCGGTCAGACCGGCGATCAGGTACGCCGTCTCCAGCCCGGTGACGTACAGCCGATGCCCGGCCGCGTCGAAGTTGCAGCAGCGTCCGGACGCCCAGCACGCCGGCCCGCGCTCGGCGATCTCTCGACCGGCTTGCTGGTAGACATCCTCGACCGCCGCGCGGATGTCCGCCCGCGCGATCGCGTTCATCCACGCCAAGACGAGCGCCTCGGGCCCCGGGTCTGTGTCCATGGCGGGCCTCACATCCGGATGGTGTCGCGCCGGACGCGGATCTGCACCAGATCGTGCAGCGGGCCGCGGTCCATCCCCGGGCACGTGCGCTTGGCCCGGTCCCAGTCGGCCCGCGAGCGGAGGTTCGAGGTCCAGAACGGCCACGTGCGGCACTGGGCCGGGCGGTCCTCGTACACGCCGCACACCGCCTTGCCCGGGATCGTCGTGCGATCAAGAAACACGCAGTCCAGCCCGTAGGGGGTGAGTACTTCGGAGAGCGACAGCCCGCGCGGGGCCTGCTTGGTATACCGGGCGACGAACTCGTCGACGCTGAGGTTCATGCGGGCGGCGAGTTGATCGCGCTCGGCGTCGGTCAGCAGCACGTACCCCTCGGGGCCCGTGCAGCAGTTGCCGCACATGGTGCACTCGAAGCGCAGGCCGGGCTCCGTCTCGCCGGGCTGCGGGGCGGCGAACCACTCGGGCGCGGGCGTCGTCATGCCCCGGCCCGCGGAGAAGGGGCGGCGGGCGCGATCGGGGGGGCGGTGCTCTCCTCACACGCCGCTTCCACACGCCGCCGAATCGCGTCCGCTTGCGCCAGCATCCGCCCGCACTCGGCCCGGATCTGCTCGGCCCGGCCCGCGTCGGGCAGCAGCGCGAGATTCACGCGCACGTTCCACCACGCGCTCCGCGCGGCGGACTCGCCCAGCATCGCCGCGATCGCCAGGTCGCTCGCCAAGTGCCGGTTGGTCGCCCCGGGCAGCGCGTCCATCAGCCGGAGCAGATCCGCGGCGAGCGCCAACGCCGCCTGCGGAACCTGCACCGCCGCCTCGACCGCGCCGGGATACTCGCGCACACGCCGCGGATCGGTCTCGGGCAGACGCGACAACTCATTCACCAGCGCGTACGCCGCGGCGTCCTCGTCGCCGAGTTCGACGAACATGTCGACCACCCGCGCCAGGGCCGCGTCGGCCCGGCGCAGCATCCCGTCGTGCTCCGCCAGTGACTTCTTGCCGATCGAGTACGCCACGACCATCCGCGCCAAGGCCGCGGCGGTCGCCCCGGTCATCGCCGCCACCGCCCCGCCGCCCGGCGCGGGCGTCTTGGCGCCAACGTCCGCCAGAAATCGCTCGATCGTCATCGCGGCTAGAGCCATGCCGCAGGGTAGGTGCCGTGGCGCAAGCGGCGTGTTGCTTGGAACTGTGGCGGTGAACGTTTGTGGAGGCGTGGAGGTGAGGTGGTGAGGAGATGCGCAGCACGCGCGTGCCCATCCCCGCGTCCCCCCGTCCCCCCGTCCCCGCGTCCCACCTTCACCGCGTCACCGCGTCACCCCTTCACCCCTCACCTCACCCCCCTCCCCTCACCCCCCTCCCCTCATCCCTTCCCCGCCAGCGCATCAACCACCGCCACCCACGCCTTGGCGAAGTACGCGCGGCATTGCGCGAACTCCGCCGCGTGATCCGGGTAGGCCGCCGCCAGTTCCTTGAAGCCCTGCTGGGTCAACCGCACCGTCGTGCGTCCCGGCGAGGGTTCCATGAGTTCGATCACGACCCACGTGTGCTTCTGCCGCGCAAACGTCATCGTCGGCGGCGCGTTCCACGTGAACGACAGCATCCGTCCCGGCAAGGCGCTGAGCACGGTGCACCCCTCGCTCCCGCGCAGCCCGGGCGCCGCGGCGGAGTCGAACTCGATCTCGAACGGCCCCTGCGGACGAAGCTGCGGGTCGATGCGGGCCGTGACCCCCAGGAACGCCTTCCACCCCTCCGCCGTGCTGATCCGCGCCCACACCTGCTCACGCGGCAGGTCGATCGTGCGCTCAACAACCACCGGGTCCGTCGGCCCGGCTTCGTGCACCTTGGCGGCGGGTGCACTCCCGGCCGGCTTGTCCTCGAGGCTCGCCCGCAGTTTGTCCATCGACCACCGGTTGCCCGTGCTGAAGAACTCGCGCATGGCCCGAGACTCCTCGTCGTCGCCGTACCCCAGGCCCGTCAGCCGCAGGTGCGTCTTCCCCTCGCCCAGGTCCGTCAGCGTCGCCACCGTCCACGTCGACCGCCACGCGGTCTTGAACGGGAAGCCCTTGGGCGGCGTGTCGATGCAGAAGGCCATCATCCGCTCGGGCTCGAACGCGAGGATCCGGTTCTGGATCGTGCCCTCATCGCCGAGCACGCCGTCGGCTTTGTAGTGCGTGCGGATCAGCCCGCCCACACGCAGGTCCAGGTCGCACTGGGCCACGCCCCACATCTTGAAGCCCTCGGCGGTCGAAAAGGCGGACCACACCGCGCTCACCGGCGCATTGATGATGCCCTCCGTCACGACCGGCACGCCGGCCCCGATCACCTTCGGCGTCGCGCTCGCCGCGGGCGCGTCGCCCGCCGGGGCCTTGTCCGGCTCGCCCGCCCATGCGGGCGCGAGCATCATCCCGCAGCCGATCACCGCCAGCGCTCCCCGGGTGCGTGCCGTGTGCATGCCAACCTCCTGCCGCGAAGCCCGCGGCGTGCGACCACCCGCCCCGATGCCGTCACCCCGCCGCCACGTTCTGTCCTTGCCCCTCGCCCGCGAGCGCCCGGGCCGCCCGCTCATGCCGCCCGCGCTCGACGAGCAGGTCGACATACCGCCGCAGCTCCGCAACCGATTCGTCGAACGGCTCGAGCGACCCGCGTGCCCGGGCCTGCATGATGCCGCCTTCCATGACGGTCAGGACAAAGTGGGCGAACCGGCGCGGGTCAAAGTCCGACGGCAGGCCGTGGTCCTGCCCCGTGAACCACCCCGCGACCTGGTCGGCCCAGTTGCGAAAGTTCGCGTCGATCAGCGCCCGCGCCTCGGGGTGATCGTCGGAGACCTCTAGGGCCAGGTTCCCCGCGGGGCACCCCATGCGGCAGCCGGTCATCGTCAGCCCCGTGCGGTACAGGTCGAGTACTGCAAACACCCGCTCGATGGCCCCCGACCCGCCCGCCGCCTCGGCCGGCCCCATCACCGCCGGTCGCAGCGCCCCGAGCATCCACTCCAGCACCGCCCGCAGCAGCGCCTCCTTGCCTTCGAAGTGGTGGTACAGCGAGCCGCTGTTGACGCCCGCCTCGCGGAGAATGGTGGACACGCCGGTGGCGTGGTACCCCTGTTCATGGAAAAGCCTGAACGCGACCTCGATGATCCGGTCTTTGGTCGGCGGCCCGGGGCTCTTTTCGGCGGCGGAGGTCATTTGATTGATCGTTCAATCTACACACTCCCGGCCAAAACGCAAGCCCGGGTCATGAAATCTGGCCGGTTCATTTCCCTACCATGCATCGCCGCGAACGCCGGTGGGGCCGCATGGAGTCCGTGGCGGGCGGGGCCGGCATGGGCGTCTGGTGGGGGGGTGGGGGGGTGGGGGGTGGTGGGGACCTGGATGGTGGATTCGGCAAGAGCGGCCGGCTGAGATACGCATCAACGTCGCCCGGTCGCCGCCGGTCTTGGCCCGCAGACGTCCAGCCACCGAGCCTCTCCTCCTCCTCGACCACTCTCTTTTTTCTCTTCCCAGTCCCCCCTCGCGGAGCCACAAGCGTGTGGAAATGGTTGCTCGGGCTCTTCATCGTCAGCGTGGTGGTGTGCGCCGCTGGCGGGTACTTCGTGTCGACCAACAAGGAGATCCGCTCGCAGATCGAGCAGGTCATCCCGCGCCCGAAGCCGACGGAAGTCCGCGTCGGGGCCGCGTCGATCGGTGAGCTGTCGCGCACGATCTCAGCCCCGGGGCAGATCGAGGCGCTGACGAACGTGCAGATCAGCGCGCAGGTCTCGGCCCGGATCATCGCCCTGCCGTTTCAGTTGAACGGCGCCGTGAAGAAGGGCGACGTGATCGTGCGTCTGGACGCGCGCGAGTTCGAGGCCATCCGCGAGTCGGCCCGGGCCCAGCTCAAGGGCGAGCAGGCCCGGCTCGAGGGCGCGCAAGCCGCGCTCACCCGGGCCCAGCTTGACCGCGAGCGCGTGCAGCGCCTGGCCTCCAGCGGCGACCGCACCCCGGCCGACGTCGAGCGGGCCGAGAGCGATTTTCTGTCGGCGCAGAGCACACTCCTGGCGGCGCAGGCGGCGATCGACGCCGCCCGGGCCCAGATCCTGCGGACCGAGAAGGACCTGGAGAACACCATCATCACCTCGCCGATCGACGGGGTGATCACGCGCCTTGACGCGGAAGTCGGCGAAGTGGTGGTGATCGGGACGCTGAACAACCCGGGCTCGGTGATCATGGAGATCGCCGACCTGTCGCAGATGATCCTCAAGGCCCGCGTCGACGAGAGCAACATCGTGCCCGTCGACGAAGGGCAGGCGGCCCGGGTGTACATCAACGCCTACGGCGAGCGCGAGTTCACCGGGCGCGTCAGCCGCGTCGAGCTGCAGCGCAAGGTCGACCGCGACAACACCGGCTACTTCGAAGTCGAGATCCCGTTGGACCCGACGCCGGGCGAGACGCTGCGGGCCGGGCTGACGGCGAACACCGACATCGCCGTCGAGACCCTGCGCGACGTGCTGGTGGTGCCCAGCCAAGCGGTCGTCGATCGCAAGGTCGACGAACTGCCCAGCGCCGTCACGAAGGACAACCCGAACATCCCCAAGAACAACACGTTCGCGCGGGTCGTCTTCCGGCTTGAGCCGGCGGGGGACAAGAAGTCCCGCGACGGGCGGCCCATGCTCAAGGCGATCGCCACGCCCGTGCAGGCCGGCTCGAGCGACCTGACGCGCACCGTGATCATCGCGGGCCTGAAGGCGGGCGACCGGATCGTGACCGGCCCGTTCAAGGTGCTGCAGACCTTGCAGCACGACGCGGAAGTTGTGGAGGAAGGGGCCGCGGCGACCAGCAAGGATCAGGCCCAGAGCGAGGATTCCGGCAAGCCGCAGGAGCCGGCGACGCCCGAGTCGGAATCGGCGGGGTCAACGAAGGGACCGGCGGCGGGCCGCTGAGCGACTCCGCGCACACGGGCAGGAACCACACGTGACGATCGCGATCCAGGGTCTCGAAAAGGTCTACCGCATGGGCGTCGAGCGCGTGCACGCGCTCCGCGGCGTCGACCTCACCATTCAAAAAGGCGAGTTCGTCGCCATCATGGGCTCCTCCGGCTCGGGCAAGAGCACGCTCATGAACATCCTGGGGTGTCTCGACCGCCCGACCAAAGGCTCGTACATCCTCAACGGCAAGCGGACCGACCGCATGGACGCCGCCCAGCTCGCGCTGGTGCGCAACCAGGAGATCGGGTTCGTCTTCCAGTCGTTCGAGCTGCTCGGCAAGTCGAGCGCGCTGCGGAACGTGATGCTCCCGCTGGTGTACTCGCGCAAGCACTGGTTCGGGGCCAAGAAGCGGGCCACCGAAGCACTCCGCAAGGTTGGGCTGGCGTCGCGCATGAAGCACCGGCCCAACCAACTGTCGGGCGGGCAGCGGCAGCGCGTCGCGATCGCGCGGGCGCTGGTGAACGAGCCGAGCATCCTGCTCGCCGACGAGCCCACCGGCAATCTCGACTCCAAGACCAGCGAGGAGATCATCGCGCTGTTCAAGGAGCTGCACTCGGGCGGGCAGACGATCGTGATCGTGACGCACGAGGAGGACATCGCCGGGCACGCCCAGCGGATCGTGCGCCTGCGCGACGGGCGGATCATGTCGGACTTCCCGACCAACGCCGACCCGATCCACCGTGAGTATCTCGACCGCATGGTCGTGGTGGCGAATCAGATGGCGCTGGAAGTGAAGAAGGCGGAAGCCGCGGCGTCGGAGAGCGCGGCGGGCGCCAAGCCCGACGCCGTCCAGCAAGGCTCGACCCAGCGAGGCTCGACCCAGCAAGGCTCGACCCAGCAAGGTTCGACCCAGGGAGGCTCGACGTGATCCGCCTGCTCCTTCAGACCGTGGTGCTCGCGCTCGGGCAGATCTGGACCAACAAGGTCCGGGCGATCCTGGCGATGCTGATGATCGTGATCGGGGTCGCCGCCCTGATTCTGATCGTCGGCGGGAGCGAGGGGTTCAAGGCGTCGATTCTCAAGGAGTTCGAGTCCGTCGGGGCCAACAAGGTGTGGGTCTTCCCGCGCCGCCCGCCGGAGGCGCGGGACCGCTTCAGTTGGCGGCAGATCCGCATGAAGGTCCCCGAAGCCGACGGCATCCTGGCCAACTGCCCGTCGATCGTGCGCCTCACGCCGGTGATGGAGTTCACGGCGGAAGTGCAATACGGCGACCGCAACAAGCCCGTGGTGCAGGTCCGCGGGATTCGGCCAGTGTGGCACGATATCGAGCAGCGCAGCGTCATCTCGGGGCGCCCGTTCAGCAACATCGACCTTGAAGCCGTCCGCAACGTCTGCCTGGTGAACGACAAGGCGGTGCAGGAACTGGCGCTGCCCGACGGCGGGCCGGGGAACCACATCCTGGTCGGCGGGCGACGGTTCCTGATCGTCGGCGTGGTGGAGACCAAGGCCGTCTCGCCGATGTTCGGCGACAACGCGGCCCAGACGGAGGTGTACATCCCGCTCAACACGGCGGAGGTGATGCGTCCGGACTGGGGGATCTACGTCATCGCGCAGACGCGCGACGCCGAGCAGTTCGAGGACGCCAAGGCCGAGGTGACGTTCTACATGCGCAAGGCCCGCGACCTCAAGCCGGGCGATCCGGACACGTTCGGGGTCGAGGCGATCGAGCAGTACATCGCGCAGATCCGGCGGATCGGCACGATCATGACGTTCTTCCTCAGCGGGCTGGTGATGGTCGCGCTGCTGGTGGGGGGCGTGGGGATCATGGTGATCCAATTGGTGAGCGTGACCGAGCGGACGCGCGAGATCGGCCTGCGCAAGGCCGTCGGGGCCAAGCCCTCGGTCGTACTGCTGCAGTTCCTGGTCGAGGCGGTGGTGCTGTGCCTGGTGGGGGCGGCGATCGGGCTGGCCATCGGGGGCGCGATGGTGTTCGGGCTGCGCAGTTACCCGCAGGCCGGCCTGCCCGACGCGACGGTGCCCATGTGGGCCGTCATCGTCGCGGGCGGGTTCTGCGCCGGCGTCGGCGTCGTGTTCGGGATGTTCCCCGCAATTAAGGCGGCCCGGCTCGACCCGATCGAGGCGCTGCGGCACGAGTAACGCGACGATGCAAGCCCGCGGGGCGAGACGGCCGATCGTGTTTTCCGAATGTGGGACGGGCGGTGAGCGTCGTGATCGAGCGAGCGGGGATGGGGGGATGGGCGGGGGGCGGGATGGAAGTTCGGCGGGGCGCGGCGGGGAGCAGGAGTTCGCGGTGCAGGCAGCAACGTCACCCCGCCGAGATTCAACGCACAATCGCATGAGCCGCGGCACGGGCCACGGTCCGCTTCGAACAAGCCGAACGGGCCCGGCCGCGTGGCTCGCGCTCGCCGCCGGCGGGCTGGCGGGGCTGGGCGTGCTCAGCGCGTGCTCGAACCCGCTGGCGCCGATCGACGCGGACTACGGCGAGCGCACGCCCGCCGAGCGGCTCCGCAGCATTGATCGCCTCGACCGCGATCAGTACCGCCGCGCCGAGACACCGACGGGCAGCACCGCGGTCGACCCGACGACGGGCGAGCGCGCCACGACGGAGCAGACGCCCCCGACCGTGCCGCCGCCGCCCGAATCGCTGGATCTCACGATCGAAGCCGCCCGGGCCGCGACGCTTGAGCACAACCTGGACATCCGCACGCAGTTGATCGAGCCGACGATCCTCGGGGAGTCGCTCCGGCGCGAGGAGGCCCGGTTCGAGGCCGTGTTCCGCCCGAGCGTGCGCCACACGGACTCGAACTCGCCCACGTTCGACGCGACGGCGGCGAACCAGCAGCAGACGACGTCGTTCGGCGGCGGGGTCGACATCCCGCTGCGCACCGGCGGGCGCGTCAGTGTTGATCTCAACGCCAACCGGCAGAAGACGCCCAACAACCCGTTCTTCCTCGCCGACGCGTACACCTCGGGCGTGACGTTCTCGATCAGCCAGCCGCTGCTGCAAGGGGCCGGCCGGCGGGTGAACACGGCCCCGATCCGCATCGCCGAGTACGACCGGCGCATCAGCGAGGCGCAGGCGAAACTGCAGTTGATCCGGCGCGTGACCGACGCGGACAAGGCGTACTGGGAGCTGTACGCGGCCCGCAAGGCCCTCGAAGTGCGGCAGACCCAGTTCGAACTCGCCCAGGCCCAGCTCGACCGGGCCAAGCGCCTGGTCGACGCGGGCGACGCGGCCCCGATCGAGGTCACGCGGGCCGAGAGCGGCCTGGCGGAGCGGCTGGAGGGGATCGTGACGGCGGAGAACGCGGTCGCGGTTCAGGCCCGCGAGATCAAGCGGATCATGAACATCCCGGGCATCACGATGGACTCGCCCACGCGGATCGTGCAGGCGACCGAGCCGGACGCGACGCAGTTCGAGTTCGACGGCCCGCGCCTGGCGGACTTCGCCGTCGACAGCCGCATGGAGATGCTCGAGCTCGAACTCCAGCTCGCGCAGGACTTCACGCGGATCGAGACGGCGAAGAACCGGACGCTGCCGGACATCGCGCTGGATTACCAATACTCGTTCCCCGGCGTCGGGCGCAGCCTGGCGAGTTCGGTGAACCAGATCCGCTCGGGCGACTTTCACCGCTGGACCGTCGGGCTGACGGGCAACATCCCGCTCGGCAACGAGGCGGCCCTGGCGGGCTTGCAGGAAGCGATCCTGCGGCGGCTGCAGCGATTGAGCACGAAAGACGCGCGGGCCCAGTCGATCCGGGCGGAGGTGCTCAACGCGGTGGGGAACACATCGACGGCGTATCAGCGGATTCTGGCGGCGCGGCAGTCGGTGCTCGCCGCGGGTCGAACGCTGGAGGCCGAGCGCCGCCAGTTCGACGCCGGCGCGCGCACGAGCACGGACGTGCTGGACGCGGCGACGCGCCTCGCGGAGGCGCAGTTGTCGGAGATCCGCGCCATCGCCGACTACCAGATCGCGCAGGTCGACCTGGCGTTCGCGACCGGGACGGTGATGGGGGCGGCGAAGATCGACTGGGCCCCGCTGGACCCGCGCGAAGGGCTCACCCCGCAGCGCGGGCAATCACCCGGCGACCCGACGCCGCCGGCCCTGCCGTTCTACCCCGACCCGGCGACGCGTCCGGAGCCGGTGCTGCAGGACGCGGTGGGCCGGGCCCGCGAGTGAGCGGCGAGCCCGGAGACACTCCGGGGGCGTACGACACGAGCGCATGACCGACTTGCCGGGCGGATCATCCACACCGGTTGTCAGGGAACCTCCGCGCGTGGTTGAAGGGCGCGGGGCGGGTCACTATCCTCAGGCCCTTCGCGTCCGGGGATGGTTCGTGTCCCCCGACTGCTTCGGGCCGTTCGCGCATGCGGGCGGCGCGAGACGGCGCGGAGGCAGCGGCGGTGGGTTGGGGGGGTCGGCCGTCGGTGGAGCGTGTCTTGGGCCTCAGCGACCCGGTCACTTCGATTCTGCTGTTTGCAGCCTGCGTTGTCGGCGCCCTGGGTGTGGTGCTGGCGTTGCCGCGTCGCGGGCTGAGCCCGCAGATCGTGGGCACGCTGGTCGCGGCGCTCGGCCTGGGGCTGCTGTTTATCTGGCTCAGCCGGTTCCTGAAACCGGGGGATGGGCTGCCCAATCCCAACTTCTACCTGTTTGCCCTGATCGCGTTGGGGTCGGCCTTGCGGGTCATCAGCCACCCGCGCCCGGTGTACGCGGCCCTGTACTTCATCCTGACGATCCTGGCGTCGTGCGGGCTGTATGTCCTGCTCAGTGCTGAGTTTATGGCATTTGCCCTGGTGATCGTCTACGCCGGGGCCATCCTTATTACGTATCTGTTCGTGATCATGCTGGCGACCGAGTCGCCGACGGCGGACCAGGTCGAGTCGCTCCGGCCGTATGACCGGTACAGCAAGGAGCCGGTGGTCGCGACGGTGTTCGCGTTCGCGCTGGTGGCGGCGTTGTCGGTGTTGCTGGTGCGTGGGACGGGGGAGCTGCCCCCGACGACGCAGTACGCGGCGGCCGAGCGGATCATCGACCTGCCTCGCAAGGTGGAAATCGCGCTCCGCGAGGCGGAAGTCATTGGAGCGGACGAGCGGATCGCGGTCGGGACGGTTGGGGCGGTTGGGGGTGCTGGTGGGGGCGTTGGCGAAGCGGGGTCAAAGGGTGCGACGCGCGGGCGGCCGCTGATCGAGGTCGACACCACCACGGGGCTGGTGACGGCGGTCACGGTCGTCTATGGCGAGGGGATCCAGAAGCGGGTGGACAACTCCAACCCGAAGTGGCCGGAAGGCCTGCGGCTGACGAATGTCGAGGGTGTGGGCTTTGCGCTGCTGGCGGATCACCCGGGCGCGATCGAAGTCGCCGGGGTCATTCTGCTGATGGCGATGCTGGGGGCGGTGGTGCTGGCCCGCAAGAAGGTGGAACTGGACGAGCGGGAGAAACTGGCGGCGCAGCAGCGCTCGCTGGGTGAAGAGTTCACGCCGGAGCACAGCCCGCTGATGGCCCCGCGCACGCCGGATGCGCCCGCGGCGACGGCGGACCTGGTCGGAGGGCGTTCATGAGCCCGATGCTGCCCGCCATCCTGCCCACCGTTTTGGCCCAGGCCGGGGCGCCGACGCCGATGGCGTCGTCCATCCTGCTGCATTATCTCGTGGTGGCGGGGGTGATGTTCGCGATCGGGATGCTGGGGTTCGTGACGCGGCGGAACCTGATCATCATGTTCCTGTGCACGGAGCTGATGTTCCAAGCCGCGGGCATCGCGCTGATCGCCTTCAGCCGCTACCACCTGAACCACACGGGTGAGACGTTCGTGATCTTCGTCCTGACGGTGGCGGCGGCGGAGGCGGCCTTGGGGCTGGCTCTGGTCGTGCTGCTGTTCCGTCGCAAGGAGACGCTGGACGCCAGTTCGTGGAGCGAACTCAAGGGGTAGGTGCAGGCGGGGCGTTTGGGGGTTGGGCGTTTGGGCATGAGTGTGTGACGAGCAGGCAGGAGACCGCGTGAGCGCAGTGGGAACGAACATCCTGACGACGCTGGCCCTGCTGGCGCCGGAGCACGCGCCGGCGGCGGGGCATGTGGGTCACGCGGGGCACGGCGGGGCGGGGCACACGCTGCACGCGGGCGCTGAGATGGCCCAGGTGGTGCTGCCGCAGTGGTTTTTGCTGGTGCCGTTCCTGCCCCTGGTGGGCGTGGTGCTGGTGGGGCTGTGCGCGATCCTGGGGGTGAAGAACAAGCTGCCGGCGTTTCTGACGGTGGCGTGCCTTGGGGCCGCGTTCGCCGCGGCGGTGGGGATGTTCCTGGAACTGGCCGGGGGGCCGGGCGGCGGGGGGCCGGCGAAGTTCGGGGTCATCAAGGCGTGGGACTGGATCACGTTCGTGTTCCAGCCGTCGGAAGGGACGGCCCCGGCGAAGGCGCTGGTGGCGAACTTCTCGTTCTACGTCGACTCGCTCACGTGCCTGTGGATGCTGTTCGTGACGGGCCTGGCCAGCGTGATTGCGCTGTATGCCAGCGAGTACATGAGCCACGACGTCGGGCTTGGCTATTGCCGGTTCTTCGTCGCGTTCAACCTGTTCGTGTTCAGCATGTCGTGCCTGGTGATGGGCGACAACCTGCTGCTGCTGTTCCTGGGGTGGGAAGGCGTCGGGCTGTGCTCGTACCTGCTGATCGGGTACTTCTACAAGAAGCCCGTGGCGGTGGCGGCGGCGAAGAAGGCGTTCATCGTCAACCGCATCGGCGACCTCGGTCTGTCGATGGGGATCATGCTGACGTTCGTGGTCTTCGGGTCGGTCGAGTACACCGAGATCTTCCGGCAGATCGACACGGGCAAACTGCCGACGGGGCAGGACCTGGCGTCGCACTGGTCGGTGTGGGTGATCCCGCTGCTGCTGACGGTGGGGGCGTTCGGGAAGTCGGCCCAACTGTTCTTCTACGTCTGGCTGCCGGACGCGATGGAAGGCCCGACGCCGGTGAGCGCGCTGATCCACGCGGCGACGATGGTGACGGCCGGGGTGTTCCTGATCCTGCGGATGTACCCGCTGTTCACCGCCGACCCGGAGCTGGCGATCCTGAGCCTGGTGGCGTGGGCGGGTGCGATCACGGCGTTCTGGGCGGCGACGATCGAGATGGCGATCTTCGACATCAAGCGCGTGATGGGGTATTCCACCATCTCGCAGCTCGGGTTCATGTTCGCGGGCGTGGGCGTGCTGACCCCCACCGGGGCCGCGTTCCACACCTTCACGCACGCGTTCTTCAAGGCGACGCTGTTCCTGGGCGTCGGGGCCGTGATGCACGGCTTCGGCGGTCAGCTGGACCTGCGCCGGCTGAGCGGCGTGATGTGGATGAAGGGGTTCGGGCTGGTCGGGATCGCGATGCTGATCGGTTCGATCAACCTGAGCGGGGTGCCGTTCACCGCCGGGTTCTTCTCGAAGGACATGATCCTGGCCCAGGCCTTTGCCGTGCCGCACGGCATGGTGGCCGGGTCGACGATCATCGCGTGGATCCTGCTGATCACCGCGGGGATGACGGCGTACTACACCTTCCGCACCTACCTGCGGGTGTACGTCGGCCCGCGCGAGTTCGTGCCGGGCGATGACGCCGAGCTGATCGACCTGGGCCGGCACCCCAAGGGCACCTCGCTCGAAGAATGGCACGCCCAGCACGGGCATGGGCACGGTCACGGTCACGGACACGGCCACGGGCATGATCACGGTCATGGTCATGGGCATGACCATGGGCACGGGCACGGCTCGGTGGCGGATCGCCGACTGCAGGCCCGGCAGGACTTTGACCCGACGACGGAAGAGTTTGACCCGCACCCGCCGGGCCTGGCGATGAAGGCGGCGATCGCGATCGCCGCGACCCTGGCGGTGGCGGCGTCGGTGCTGTACTTCCTGGGCCCGCACGGCGGGTGGGTGGCGAAGGTGGTCGATGCCTCCGGCGCGGCCCTGCACAGCCCGGAGGGCGGGCTGCTGTTCGGTCAGGACCCGCACAAGATCATGTACTACGTCTCGGCGGGCGTTGGGGCGCTGGGGATCCTGATCGCCGCGTTCCTGCACGGGCCGAAGGGGATCTGGGGCCTGTTCATCGGCAATCGCACACGGGCTGAGGTGGCTCCGCGGGCCGACGCCCTGGCCAACCTGTTCGGGCCGCTCACCAAGGCCGCCCGCAACAAGTACTACGTGGATGAGATCTACGACTTCCTGATCGTCAAGCCGCTGTGGGTGTTGTCGCACGTGCTGCACCTGATCGACAAGCTGCTGGTGGACGGCGTGGTGAACGCGGCGGGGTGGATCCCGCGGGGCGTGGGGCGGATGACCAAGAAAACGCAGAGCGGCGTGCTGCACGACTATGCCCTGCGGATGGCGGGCGGGCTGGCGCTGATCGTGATCGTCATTCTCGCCGTGCGGTCCGGGTGGCTCGGCGGCGGGTCGGGCGGCGTTGGAGGGCTGTGGCGATGAGCCTTCCGCTGTTGATTCTCGCGCCGCTGATCTTCGCGGGGCTGATCGCGCTCCTGCCGGAGCAGCGGGCCAAGCACCTGGCGCTGGTGGGGGCGCTGGCGCAGTTCGGGTGGTTCGTGTACCTGGCCGTGCTGTTCCCCTGGAACGAGGGCCGGTCGGACTTCATGGAGTTCACGACGTCCTCCGGCGTGCCGGTGGTGCTGGAGCAGTTCGGGATCACGCTGCGGATGGGGGCCGACACCGTCAGCATGCTGATGCTCGGGCTGACGGCGCTCTTGGGCCCGATCTGCGTGCTGGCGTCGTTCACGGCGATCACCGAGCGCGTGCGGACGTACTACGCGTGGCTGCTGATCCTGCAGGGGGCGATGGCGGGCGTGTTCGTCGCGCGCGACCTGATCCTGTTCTACACGTTCTTCGAGTTCACGCTGGTCCCGTTGTACATCCTGATCAACCTGTACGGGTCGACCAACCGCAAAGCCGCGGCGACCAAGTTCTTCCTGTACACCTTTACCGGCTCGCTGCTGACGTTGGCGGGGCTGGTGTACGTCGCCTTCGTGCACGCGAAGCAGGCGGGCGAGTGGTCGTTCGCGTTCGAGCACCTGAGCACCACGGCCCACGGGATGTCGTTCTCGCAGCAGGCGTGGGTCTTCTGGGCTCTGCTGGCCGGGTTCGCGATCAAGGTCCCACTGTTCCCTGTGCACACGTGGCTGCCCCTCGCGCACACGGAAGCGCCGACGGCGGGCTCGGTGATCCTGGCGGGCGTGCTGCTGAAGCTGGGCACGTACGGGATGTACAAGTTCGCCGTGCAGATGACGCCGGCGGCGGCGGTGTTCTACGCCCCGACGCTGGCGGTGCTCAGCATCATCGGGATCCTGTACGCCGGGCTGATCTGCTGGGTGCAGACGGACGTGAAGAAGCTGGTGGCGTACTCGAGCGTGAGCCACCTGGGCTACTGCGTCTTGGGGCTGTTCAGCCTGAACACGATCGGGCTGACGGGCTCGGTCCTGTACATGATCAACCACGGGCTCTCGACCGGGGCCCTGTTCCTCCTGATCGGGATGATGTACGAGCGGTATCACACCCGCTCGATGAAGGAGATCGGCGGGCTGGCCGCCAAGATGCCGGTGTGGGCGACGTTCATGGTCTTCTTCGCGATGGCCAGCGTCGGGCTGCCGGGTCTGAACGGGTTTGTCAGCGAGGTGCTGTGCATCCTGGGCGCGTTCCAGGCCGGCGGGGTCAACATCAACGGGTTCTGGGATTCCGGCGCGGGCGCCTATCCGGGCGCGACGGCGGGGAACCTCGGGCCGTGGTTCGCGTTCGCCGCCGGCGTCGGGATGATCATCACGGCGATGTACATCCTGTTCATGCTGGGCAAGGTGTGCTTCGGGCCGCTGCGCGAGCCGGCCGGGCACCATGATCATGGTGGGCACGGCGGTCACGGCTCGCACGACGCGCACGGCGACAACGGTGCGCACGCGTCGGGCCACGGGCACCTGCCGACGGACCTGACGTGGCGCGAGATCGGGATCCTGACGCCGCTGGCGGTGCTGTGCCTGGCGCTCGGGCTGTTCCCCCGGCCGATGCTGAAGATTCTGGAAGCGCCGACGGCGCAGGTGGCGGCGATCGTTCAGGCGGCCCGCGACAACCCGCCCGAGGGGTATCCGGTGCGGCCGGCGCTGGTGCCGGCGTCGCCCAAGGACAAGATCGCCGCGCCCGCGCCGGAGCCCGAGCCGGCGCCGGCCCAGCAGGGGACGCGGCGGACCTCGACGCCGCCCGCCGAGCCCGCGCCCGCACACTGAGTGATTCACCAATGCGGACTGACCGACCCGCTTACGACCGACCCGACCAAGACCGACCCGACCAAGACTGACCCGACCCGTTTGAGACCGACCCGAGTTCCGCACGCATGATCGACAAGCTCGCCCAACTCTGGCCGGAGATCGCGCTGTTCGTCACGACGTGCGCGGTGATGATCATCGGGCAATCGCGCGAGCGGGCGACGCGGCGTCTGTGCCGCCCGATCAGCCTGATCGGGGTGGTGGTCGCGCTGGCGCTGGCGCATCAGACGTCGGTCGCGACGACGGCGCCCCTGCCGTACTTGGCGATGTACGGCAAGATCCTGGTCTGCATCGTCGGGCTGGTGCTGATCCTGCTCATGGCGGGCGTGGCGGACCGCGAGATCGAGGCGGACGTTGACCGCGGGCGCCCGTTCGACGCGGCCCGGGCCATCCGCGGCGAGTTCTACGCCCTCGTGCTGTTCTCGCTCACGGGGCTGATGCTGTGCGCCGGCAGCGACGACCTGATCTTCCTGTTCCTGGCCCTCGAACTCACCAGCCTGCCGACGTACGTGATGGTGAGCCTGTCGACGCAGCGCAACCGCTCGATGGAAGCGGGGGTGAAGTACTTCTTCCTCGGGGCGATGAGCGCGGCGATCTTCCTGTTCGGGTTCGCGTTCATCTATGGCGGGACGGGTTCGACGCACTTCCTGGACATCGCCAAGTCGATCGACGCCCAGGTGAAGGCGGGCGGGGTCAACACGCTGACGATGATGGGGCTGCTCATCGCGATCGTGGGCGTGCTGTTCAAGGTCGCCGCGGTCCCGATGCACTTCTACACGCCGGACGTGTATCAGGGCGCGTCGGCGAGCGTGAGCGGGTTCCTGGCGTTTGTGCCCAAGGCGGCCGGGTTCTTCGCGATCATGCTGCTGCTGAGCCTGGTTGGGTGGCGGTTCGGGCCGACGGGCGATCGCCTGCCGGAAGCGCTGCACGCGCTGCTGTGGATCGTGGCGATCCTGACGATGTCGGTCGGGAACGTGCTGGCGCTGGTGCAGACGAGCGTGAAGCGGATCCTGGCGTATTCGTCGATCGCGCACACGGGGTACATGCTGGTGGCGGTGCTGGTCGGGCCTGGGGCGCCGTCGTCGGATCTGTCGTCGAGCGGGCTGGCGGCGGTGTGGTTCTATCTGCTGTCGTACGGGATCACGACGGCGGGCGCGTTCGCGGCGGTCGCCTCGCTGGAGAAGCGGGCCCCGGACGGGCAGATGGACGAGGCCGACCACGTCGACGATTTCCGCGGGCTGATCCACACGTACCCGCTGGTCGGCTGGACGCTGGTGATGTCCGCGGTGGGCCTGCTCGGCCTGCCGCCGCTGCTGGGCTTCTTCGCCAAGCTGCCGCTGTTCTCCTCGGCGATTCGCGCGGGCGAGTACACGCTGGTGATCGTGCTGGCGATCAACAGCGCGATCGCGGCGTACTACTACCTGCGGCTGGCGTACATGGGCTTCATCGACAAGCCGGAGTCGGCCCCGAACGCCGCCAAGGTCGTGCTGACGCCGTTCGAGTCGCGCCGGTATGCCGGCATGGCGTCGATCATCGCGATCATCGGGCTGATGGTGCTCGGGACGACGCTGGGCGAGTTTGCCAGCATCGCCGGACGCTACGTCGGCAGCAATGTGCCGATCCGTCAGCGGGCCGAGGTTCCGGCGAGCGCCGAGCCCGCGACCAGCCCTGTCGTGCTGAACGAAGCGGCTGTGCCGAGTGTGAACTGAGTTTGTGAGCCGTGTTACGGCCCGACGCGGCTGAGCCGTGCCGCGATCGGCATGCGTCGGCCTGATCCGAACGCCACGCCCGTGACCTTCAGCCCGATGGCAGCCTGCTTGCGCTTGTACTCGCTCAGGTCGATCAGGCGCAGCACGCGGGCGACCAGCGCGGCGTCGAAGCCGCTTTCCCGAACGATCGTTTCCGACGCCTGGCGGCGCTCGACGTAGCGCTCGATGATCTCGTCCAGCACGTCATACGGCGGGAGCGAGTCCTGGTCGGTCTGGTTCTCGCGCAGTTCGGCGCTCGGGGGCTTGGTGATGCTGGGTTCGGGGATCGGCGGGGCGGTGAGACCCGAGATGCCGAGCTGGTCCGGGTGGGCGTTCATCCAGCGGGCCAGGCGGTAGACCCACTGCTTGGTGACGTCGGAGAGCACGGCGAGTCCGCCGTTCATGTCGCCGTAGAGCGTGCAATAGCCGACGGCGAGCTCGCTCTTGTTGCCGGTGGTGAGCAGCAGCGCGCCGGTCTTGTTGGACAGGGCCATGAGCAGCGTGCCGCGAACGCGGGACTGCAGGTTCTCTTCCGTCACGTCGGGCGAGCGGCCCGCGAAGACGGGGGCGAGGGTGTCGAGCAGGGCGACGAACGCGGGCTCGACGCTGAGCGTGTCAAGGCGGATGCTGAGGCGCTGGGCGAGGTCGCCGGCGTCGGTCTTGGAGCCGTCGGAGGAATAGCGGCTGGGGAGGCTGACGCCGCGGATGTTCGCCGCACCCAGAGCGGCGACGCCGATGACGGCGGTGACGGCCGAGTCGATCCCGCCGGAGAGCCCGAGCAGGGCGGACTTGAAGCCGGTTTTGCGGAGATAATCGCGCACGCCCAGCACCAGCGCGTCGAAGAGCAGGCGCTCGTCGGCGGTGCTCAGCAGCGGGTCCGTCGGGGCGGTTTCGGCCAGCGCGGGGTCGATGCGGACGGGGACGACGCACTCGGCGAAGCCGGGGCCGGCGGCGAGCAGGCGGCCGCGCGGGTCGAAGACCGCGGCGTGCCCGTCGAAGACGAGTTCGTCGTTCCCGCCGACGACGTTGACGGCGGCGACGTGCACGCCGTGGCGCTGCGCGTGCCCGCGCAGGATGGCCCGGTGCCGCGCCCCCTTGCCGAGCACGAACGGGCTGGCGGAGGGGTTGATGATGATCTCTGCGCCCGGGCGGCCGTCTGGCTGGGGCTGAACGAGGGCGGCGACGGGGTCGGGGGCGTCGAGGTAGCGGTGGCTGAAGCCGGCGTCCTCGCCACGCCAGAGGTCCTCGCAGATGGAGAGCCCGACGCGCCAGGTTTTGGCGGGGGCGCTGCCGGCGCGGGCGGGCACGTCGATGACGACCGAGCGCGTGCCGGGCGTGAAGTAGCGGTTCTCGTCGAAGACGTCGTACGTCGGGAGCAACCGCTTGTCGTAGCGGGCGATGCGCTCGCCGGCGCGGTAGGCCAGCAGCGCGTTGCTCACGCCGCCGGCGTTCGCGGGGCTGCCCGGCGCGCGGAGCGGCACGCCGATGACGAGCGTGCACGGGCTGTGCGCGAGGGCGGCGGCGACGCGGTCGGCGGCCCGCTCGCAGTCGTCCACAAACCCTTGCTGCAGCACCAGGTCCTTCGGCGGGTAGCCGCTGATGGCCAGTTCGGGAAAGACGATGAGGTCGGCGTCGGCGGCGGTGAGGGCGAGCGCGATCATCCGATCGGCGTTGCCGCGGAGGTCGCCGACGGTGGCGTTGAACTGGACGAGGGCGATGTGCATGGGTGCGAAAGCGAAAAGCGGGGGAATCGGGCGTTGGGGCGCGGAGTGGGGGGTCGCCGCCGTACGGTAGAAGCATGCCGCGTTCGACCGCTATCGATGCCACGATCACCCGGTGGATGGCGCGGCACGGGCCGACGCTGCTGCGGGTGGCCCTCGGGGTCACGTTCTTGTGGTTCGGCGTGCTGAAGTTCGTGCCGGGGCTGAGCCCGGCGGACGAACTGGCGACGCGGACGATCGCGCGGTTGACATTCGGCGTCGTCGGCCCGGAGGTCTCGCGCCCGGTGCTAGCCGCGTGGGAGACGCTGATTGGGCTGGGGCTTTTGATCGGCGCCGGCGGGCCGGGCGTGCGGGCGGTGGTGCTGCGTGGGACGCTGCTGCTGCTCATCGCCCAGATGGGCGGCACGTTGACGCCGCTGGTGCTCTTTCCGGGTGAAACGTGGCGCGTGCCGGGCTTGGTGCCGACGCTCGAAGGTCAGTACATCATCAAGAACATGGTGCTGATCGCGGGCGCGATCGTGGTCGGGGCGACGGCCCGGGGCGGGACGATGGTGGCCAGCCCGGCGGCGGCCCGGGCGGCGGAACAGGTGGATCAGCGTGAAAGCAACGCTGCGCGGCTCGACGTCGTCACCCGGGAAACGTGAAGCGACCTTCACGAAGATCGTGTGAAGTTTTGGTCGTTCGCGGGCCCGTGCTGGGTCGGGTGCAACATCGCTCGTCGTTGCGGCGTACCCGAGGCTGCCCGCTGTCGACGGCCGGCACAGCAATAGCCCGATGTGTTTGGTGTTCAGGAGGTGTCCTATGGCGTCTTTGGCGCGCGGTGCGGCGTGTGTGGCGGTCTGTGGTCTGGCGATGTCCGCGAGCGTGTTGGCGCAGCTCGGCGCCCCGCCGCGGGTCGTGTATTCCACCGTCGCCGCCAGCCCGACGTCCGACGTGCCGGGTCTGCCGGGGCTGAAGTTCTCGTCGTTCGACCGCCCCGTGCGCAGCCCGAACGGCGCGCGGTGGATGCTGCTGGCCCGGATCAACTCCGGCTCGACGAGCAACGACGCGGTGTACATGGTCGGCTCGGGGACGTCGGGCGTGGTGGTGGTTCGCGAGGGCGTGACCGAGATCGAGCCCGGGCGCGTGCCCGAGAACATGTCGGACCGCCGCGTCGCCGTCGCCGACGACGCGACGCACGCGTTTCAGAACGACCTGACCGGCGACACGAGCAACGACCTGGTCGCGGTGCGGGCGACGCCGACGGGGTTCGTGGTGGTGGCGCGGCAGGAGCAGTCCGTCGCGGGCGTGATTCCCGGGGCGTCGATCAACACAATCTCCGATGTCAACATGTCCAACGCCGGGGCCGTCGCGTTCCGCACGTCGTTGAGCGGCCTGACCACCGCGACCGACGGAGCGCTGCTGCTGAACAACGCGGGCGGGCTGGTGGCTCAGGAGGGCAACGCCGCGACCGCGCCGACGGGCCAGATCGCCAGCGACACCTGGGCGTCGTTCGACTTCGGCAACTTCTGGGTGGACGCGAGCGGGGCGAACTGGCTGGCGCGGGGCAGCCTGAACGGAGCCGCGGCGCAGAATCAGATCGTCGCGGTCAACAACGCGGTGGTGGTGCAGGAATCCGCGGTGCTGCCGGGGCTCGGCTCGCCGGTGTTCGGCATCATCTCGGCGAACATGAACTCGGACGGGACGTGGTTTGCGCGCGGCGAGAACACCGACAACGCCGGCTGGGTGGTGCGCGGCGGGCTGACCGGCGCGCCGCTGGTCATCGCCAGCACCGCGACCAACCCGCAGGTCCCCGGCGGCGTGACCGGCGAAAACTACGACGCGTCGCTGTGGAACATCGGCACCACCTCGCCCACGGCCAACACCTTCTTCGAGCACACGGGCAACAACCGCGGCGACTTTGTCGTCGGCGGCTTCACGAACAACACCGACTCCGCCCGCAACGCCGTGTGGGTGTTCAACAACCTGCGCGTCGCCCTCCGCCGGGGCGACGCGGTCGACCTAGACGGCAACGGCGCGGCGGACGACAACATCAACCTCGAGCGCGCGCCCAGCACCACCGACGCCGGGCTCAACAACAAAGTCACCGGCGGATTCCTGACCGACGACGGATGGTTCTACTTCACGGCCGACCTGACCAGCGGGCTGGGTGGTCCTATCGCCGGCGAAGCGCTCCTGCGCGTCCGCCTGACATGCCCCGCCGACGTCAACCGCTCCGGCAGCCTGACGGTGCAGGACATCTTCGACTACCTCGGGTTGTACTTCTCCGGCGATCCGCGGGCGGACTTCAACGGCGCCGGCGGCGTGACGGTGCAGGACATTTTCGATCTGCTGTCGGCGTATTTTGCGGGGTGCTGAACGCGGCTTGAGCGGCGGCGTTGGCGAAGGGGCAGACGGCATACGCCCGTGACAGCTTGCGTCGGTTCCCGCGTTCGGGTATACCCCACGTATGAGCCAGCACACGACGGACCCCCGCGCGGACGTATCGGGAACGGCCGTTGCTCCTGCCGCGGTGCCGCCGCCGCCGATGGGCGTCAACGGCTCAATGGTCGTAGTTGAAGTCGATCGCAACTGCATTCAGTGCGGGTACAACCTGCGCGGCTCGCCCCTGGCGGGCAAATGTCCGGAGTGCGGGACCGACGTGTCACGGTCTTTGCAGGGCATCCTGCTGCAGTACGCCTCGCCCGACTATCAGCGATCCGTCGAGAGCGGCCTGGGGCTGGTGCTCAACGGGATCCTCGTGTCGATTGTGCTGGTGGTGGTGAACATTCTGTTGGCGTTCGCCGGCGGCGGGTGGGTTGTCATTGTCGGGGCCGCGCTTGGGCTGATCCCGCAGGTGATGCTCGTCCTGGGCTACCTGCGGTACACGACGCCGGACCCGCAGTTTGTCGGCACGGAGACGCCCGACGCGGCTCGGAACCTGGCCCGGATCGCGGTGCTCGTCGGCGCGGGGTGCGCGCTGGTCCAGTTCCTGCTTCAACTGGGGCTGCTCGCGGGCGGGAACGCGGCCGTCGGCGGGGCTTCCGGCGCTTCGGGCTTGGGGATGGTCCTCGCCGGCGCGCTGGCGGTCGTGAGCCTGCTGAGCCTGGTCGCGTGGGCGGTGCAGTTCTTCGCGGTGATCAAGTACACCCGGTGGATGGCCAAGCGCGTCCCGGACGGGTGGATCGTGGACAAGACCAAGCTGTACATCTGGCTGCTGCCGGTGCTGGCGACCGTCGGGGCGCTCGTTCTCATCGGCCCGCTGATCGCGCTGGTGCTGTACTGGAACCTGCACCACCGCCTGCGGAAGCAGGTGCAGTCGATCATCGCGACCGGGTCGCCGGCGGCGCTCAAGGGGGCGCTGGGCTGAACCGGGCGCGGCTGCCCGCTGCGGGCGGGCTCGCCGGCCGCTCCGCGTTCGGCGGGGCGTGATACACTTGGAGCAATCTCGGCACGAGCGCGCGGCGATGTCGGCGTTTCCGGTTCATCCGGACTGAACCAGCGCGTCGCACCGGTCGGGGACGTTCACGCCGTGCGCTCGCGGGCTGGTCAATACCACCCGCGGGTTGAGCGGCGTGTGTCACTCGCACTGCCGCCGACGCTCGCGAAGCGCGGCGGGCCTCGCCGGCACCGGGCCGCGCGAGTCGCGGCTGGAGCAACGCGCACCATGGCGACGATCTCGGTTCCTAAGAACGCGTTCCTGCACGGACGCTGGACGGTCGAAGACGCGGCCAAGCTGTACGGGCTCGGCGACTGGGGCAAGGGCTACTTCGGCGTCAACCCCGCCGGGCATGTCACCGTCATGCCCGACAAGCAGACCCCTCACGCCATCGACCTCAAGGACCTGGTCGCCGGCCTCGCCGACCGCGGCATCCACACCCCCGTGCTCATCCGCTTCAAGGGCATCCTTGAGCACCGCCTGCGCGAGCTCCGTTCGGCGTTCGACAAGGCCATCGCCGAGCACGCCTATCAGGCCGGCTACTCCTGCGTGTACCCGATCAAGGTCAACCAGCAGCGGCACGTGTGCGAGGAGATCGCCTCGATCGCCAAGACGCTGAAGTTCGGGCTCGAGGCCGGCTCCAAGCCGGAACTGCTCGCCGTGCTGGCCCTCAGCGAAGGGCAGGACGACATGCCCATCGTCTGCAACGGGTTCAAGGACGACGAGTTCATCGAGACCGTCATCCTGGCGACCAAGCTGGGCCGGAACATCATCCCCGTCGTCGAGAAGTTCAGCGAACTGGAACTGATCGTCAAGCACGCGGAGCGGTACGGCGTGCGCCCGAAGATCGGGATCCGGGCCAAGCTCAGCAGCCGCGGGGCCGGGCGGTGGGAATCCAGCGCCGGCGCCCGCAGCAAGTTCGGGCTGTTCGTGACCGAAGTGCTCGACGCGCTCGAGTATCTCAAGGCCCGCGGCATGGCGGATTGCCTGAACATGCTGCACTGCCACGTGGGCAGCCAGCTCTACGACATCCGCCAGCTCAAGAACGCCGTCAACGAACTGACGCACATCTACGCCGAACTCGTCCGCCTCGGGGCCGGGATGAAGATCCTGGACATCGGCGGGGGCATGGGCGTCGACTACGACGGCTCGCAGAGCGCCTGGTCGAGCTCGATCAACTACACCGTCGAGGAGTACGCGGCGGACGTCGTGTACCGCATCAAGACCGTCTGCGACGACGCCGGCGTGCCGCACCCGACGATCATGTCCGAGTCCGGGCGCGCGATGGTCGCCTACGGCAGCGTGCTGGTCGTCAACGTGCTGGGCAAGAGCGCCTTCGCGCACGAGCCGGACATGACGCGCATCAAGGCGGACCTGTCGGCGGAAAAGGAGCCCCCGCAGCCGGTGCTCGACCTGATCGACGCCTACGAACGCCTGGGCGAGCGGAACGCGGGCGAGGTCTATCACGACGCCATGCAGGCCCGCGACGAGGCGATGAGCCTGTTCGGGCTGGGCTACATGAGCCTGCCCATGCGGGCCGCGAGCGAGCGGCTGTTCTGGTCCATCGGGCGCAAGGTCATCGACATCTGCCAGAAGAAGGGCGAAGTTCCCGAGGAGTTCGAGGCCCTGCCCGAGATCCTCAGCGACATTTACTTCTGCAACTTCTCGCTGTTCCAGAGTATGCCCGACTCGTGGGCGATCGACCAGCTCTTCCCGATCGTGCCGATCCACCGGCTGGACGAGGAGCCGACGCGCCGCGGCATCATGGCCGACATCACCTGCGATTCCGACGGCAAGATCGATCAGTTCGTCGACAAGCGCGTCGAGAAGAAGACGCTGGAACTGCACGAACTGAAGAACGGCGACCCGTACTACATCGGCGTGTTCCTGCTCGGCGCGTACCAGGAGATCCTGGGCGACCTGCACAACCTGCTGGGCGACACGCACGCCGTGCACGTGAGTTACAACTCCGACGGCGGCTCGAACGACGGGCCCGACGGCGGGAACTGGTCGATCGACGAAGTCATCGAGGGCGACACCGTCAAGGAAGTGCTGGGCTATGTCCAGTACGACGACCAGGACATGCGCCGGGCGATGCGCCGCGATATCGAACGGGCCATCAAGACCAACCGCCTCACCGTCGCCGAGGGCAAGAGCCTGCTGGCGTTCTATGAGAGCGGGTTGGACGGGTACACGTACCTGGAGGAGTAGGCCGTGCGGAGTGGCATGCTCGGTCGAGCCCGTGCCGCGGTCCGCGCGGCCGGGCTCGTCGTGTTGCTGCTTGTGGTCGCGGTGTCGTTCGTGCTGTTTTTGGTGAGCTTCTGGCGGGCGCCGTCGATTGGCTACACATGGCTCGGTCCCGCAAGGCCCGCGGCGCGCACGTCGATCTATTTCCCAAACGCTGTTGCGGCCTGGCGAGGCACAATCGCAATCTGCTGGAATGGCCGGGTTTGGCTGCAGTTTATTGATGAAGAAACTGGCGGTGAGTACCTGGAGCAGATAGAGAGTGACGGCTTGGTCCTCTCCGGTCTGAAGATGAGCGGCGATAGCCCGGGCTTTTTCGACCCGTGGGGCTGGCACAGTGTGCTCGGGCCCGAAAGGGTCATACTGGGCGTCGGCTATCGAGCGGCTTCGAATGCCGGCAGACTGACTAGTCTCACTTTCAGTGTGCCGCTCCCGCTCTTCTGGCTACTGGCTGCGGCGCCGCTGCTCTGGCGGCTTCGCCCAAGTCGGCGGCGAAAGCTCCGCAAGAAACGCGGCTTGTGCGAGTGGTGCGGTTACCCGCGGCCCTCCCAGAACGCGCCGGGCAAGTGTGCGGAGTGCGGCCGCCCGCCTTCGGGGGAAAGTCCGGCTACTCTCGCCCCCGCCGCTGCGGACGCTGCGTCCGGACGACGCGTAGAGTGATTGCGCACGCGGCCTCCGCCACCCCCGGATCGGCCGCGGGCCACGGTGCATCTTGTTGTCCAAACGCCGCCAGGGGGGCTGGCGCGTAACGAAGCCGTCGCGCGGGAGCCTTCGCTCGCCGCACGCGGCGAGGGAGCATCACCATGCCAAGCGGCAAGTGGACCAAGAAGGAACTTCTTTCCCGCCCGATCGAGCACGTCGACATCACCGCCTTCGACGCGCGCCCCGTCATCGACGCCTACCGCGACATGGCCTTCAGCTCGCGCACGCTCGCGAACGCGGCCGACATCTACAGCATGATGCTCAAGGATCGCGACTGCGCCGTCATCATGACGCTGGCCGGCTCGCTCGTGTCCGCGGGGCTCAAGGACGCGCTGATCACGCTCGTCGAGAACAACATGGTGGACGCGATCGTCTCCACCGGGGCCAACATCGTCGACCAGGACTTCTTCGAAGGCCTGGGCTTCCGGCACTACATCGCGCCGGGCTCGCCCGAGGCCCCGCCGGTGGACGACCTGACGCTGCGCTCACTGATGATCGACCGCATCTACGACACGTACATCGACGAGGACGACCTCCGCGCCTGCGACCACGCGACGTACGAGATCTTCAGCGCCTTCGCGCCGGGCGCGTATTCCAGCCGCGAGTTCATCGAGGCGATGGGCGCCTACCTGGCGTCGAACCCGAAGTTCGCCAAGAACCGGAGCCTGGTGAAAACGTGCTACCAGAAGCGGGTGCCGATCTTCGTGCCGGCGTTCAGCGACTGCAGCGCGGGCTTCGGGATCGTGCTCCAGCAGACGGAGGCGATCGAGCAGGGCCGCGGGATGGTCGCGTTTGATAGCGGGAAGGACTTCCGCGAACTGACGGACATCAAGCTCGCCGTGCGCGACACGGGCCTGCTGATGATGGGCGGCGGCGTGCCCAAGAACTTCGCGCAGGACATCGTCGTCGCGGCGGAACTGCTGGCCGAACGCAAGGGCGGCAAGCAGGGCGCGGCCCTCCGCGCCGCCAACGAGGTCGGCATGCACAAGTACGCGGTGCAGATGACCGTCGCCGACTCGCGCGACGGCGCCCTCTCCGGCTCGACGCTCCGCGAGGCCTGCTCGTGGGGCAAGGTCGACGTCGTGCACGAGCAGATGGTCTTCGGCGAGCTCTCGGCCCTCCTGCCGCTGCTCGCCAGCGACGCCTACCACCGGCGCAACTGGAAGAACCGCAAGGCCTTCAAGTTCGCCGACATGTTCGAGAAGGGCGACGGCGTGCCGACGTTTGCGCCGACAAACTCCAAGCGGAAGTCCCCGGTGCGTCAGTGACATGGGTCTCGGCGATCGTCGGCGTGCTGGTCATCGCCGGGTTCGCTCTGGCCGGGGTACTCATACTCGGCCTGATCAGCAGCATCGCTCGGAAGCAGCAAGGCCGCGCCAGGATCTTTGGAATCCTCGGCGCGGCCTTTATCGGTTGCGGCGTCGCCAGCTTCTTCGCGCTGTCCCTCGCCAGGTTCGTGCCATCGTTCATCGAATGGCCCGTAGGGTGGGCGGGCGATGTCGCGACCTTCCCGAGTGGTGTCCGCGTCGTTGCGCACCATCCCACGAACCGCGTGCAGGTGTATGACGCGGACTGGCGCTTCGTTCGCGGCTGGTACGCCGATGCCGGCGCCGGCCCGTACCGCAGCATCGCCGCTCTGTCGGACGGCACGGTCGAGATCATCACCAACCGACTGGACCGTCGGTATGTGTTCGATCTCGACGGTCGCCTCGTCGAAAGCGGCCCGGCGCCGCGTGAGACGCCTCAGTTCGGCTGGAGCCCGCATCTTGGCGAGTGGGTGCCGACATGGCCCTGGCTCCTACCGCTCTCCCATCCGTTCATCGCGTTCGCAACGGCCCCGGTCGGTCTCGTCATTCTCGGGCTCGGCGGACAATCCGCGAGCGGTCCGCGGCACGAGCGCCGCTTAACACGACCTCGGCTGGTCCCAATCCGGAGATGGCCATGGGCCCGCCGAACTTGGCCACTCCGTGCGCCGCACCGTGCCCGTGCACGAGCTTTCTGCGCGGCGTGCGGCGCACGACTCGATCCGGTCGAAGCCGCGGTTCAGGAGGGGGGGGAGGGCACCCAGACATGCAGCCGCTGCGGCTTGGTTCCGCTCACGACAGCGTTGACTTCCGGTGCCCATGGCGGTGACTTGGTGCCCCCCAGCGGCTGCCGCGTGACACAGCGCGAGAACTCATGGCACGCCGTTATCTCCATGCGGAGTGCCATGTTTTTTCCCATGGCGGTCGTTGCCGTGATCTGGAACAGCATTCTGCTCCAGTTTGTTTCCTTCTTCGGCAGCGCACTGTTCCCGTATGGACTGCTGCTGCTCCCGCTGTTCGGCGTCCACGCGTGGTTCGGCTTCCTGTTGCTGTCACGAACAGCGAACCTTGCGTTCGGCGCGATACTGGTCGATCTTTCGCCGTCAGGCGTCCGCATCGCCAGCGGCATCCGCGGGCTTCGGCGTTGGCGTGAGCGGTCGTGGAGCGATATCAGCAGCGTTCGTCAAGCGTGGAAGCCTCGCCCCTATTACGACATGGAGATCGTTCTCGACGGCCGCGAGCCGCTCGCCGTCGGTCGTCTGCTCTCCGATGAGCGGCGTGAGTTTCTCTTCGCCCGCCTCCGCTCGGAGCACGCCAGGCACCACGGTGCGGAGTCGAAGAGCGCGGTCCCAACATGAGAACCGGTCCTTCATGCTGACGACGGCTAGCATCCGGTCGATAGCGGACGACATTCGCGCTCGGCCCCGGGGGAGGTGTTCATGCAATCAGGCACGCCACGAACTCATGAGCGTCGATTCCGCCTCCGATGGGCCGATGTCATTCTCGCAATGTTGGCGGGGATGACGCTCACCGTCAGCGTTGCGTGGTGGTTGTCCACCCGGGATGTGTTGACGCAGCGGTTCAGCTACTCTGTTTTCATCAACATACGCCCTGACGGAGAGCCGACATTTACCGGCGCACTTGACTTCGTCGTCACCGCGCGAGACGGCGTGCGCGCGTACGCGCTGCGCTCGATCGGAGCACCGGGGACGGTGAACCAGTTGACCGCGCAGCGTGCTCGCCACGAGATCCGAACCAACCCCTCGAAGGGGAATGTCGGCATGCACCCCGGCACTGCCGCCGTGTTTCCGGAGTGGTTCGCGATTCCAGAGCCGAGCGACGGGGATCATGAGCTGTGGAGCGCACGCGCCTCCGGCTGGCCGATGCTCGCGATGTTCTCGCGTTCCTCACGTCCCGTCGGCGGCGAGACGCGGTTCATCGGGTCGATCCAACTCTTTACGCCGGGGAGCTACTCGCCGATCTCCGGCGCCGACCCAGAGCGTGGTCGCATCCCCCTCATCCCACTGTGGCCCGGCTTCGCCGTCAACACCGCCGCGTTCGGGGCCGGCGCATTCGTGCTGATCACGCTCGCACGCGGCACGCTCTCTCTCATCCGCCGCTCGCGCCGCCGCGCCAGCCGCTGCCCGCACTGCGGCTACGACCTGCGAGGCTCGCCGCCCGATCGTCCATGCCCGGAGTGCGGCCGCACTGCGGACGGTCAGGCCGCTGCATCCGCAGTCGACAACCCGATGCACAACTGAGCGTCACGCTCTCTGCCTCGAAATGCAGATGGCGAACACCCGGTAGGAGCCGGACCATGCCGGCAGAGCGACAGTCCTATCACCGGGTCGGCGTTCGCAGTTGCCGGATCCAACCCAGGCCCGTCCAAAGCACGACGAACCAATAGGCGATCACGCACCACATCGCCCCGCCGATTCGCCGCCACGCGTCCGCGGCGTTCGAACGTTCCTCCTGACCAGGGGGAAGCACCAAGCCCAGGGTCAGCACCACCGTTGCGATCAACAGCGCCCATCGTTTGACACCCTCACGACGCTCCACCAACAGAATTGATCCGAGCATCACCGGCACCACCAACAGGAACAGATGTCGGCTCGTCGTCTGCGGGCTGAAAGCCAGCGCCGCCACCACCAGGCCTGCCCACTCCAGCGCCACCAGCCCGCGCGGCGGGCCGTCCCGATCATCCCCGTCGCCGCCCCGCCCTGTCAGAAGGGCACACCGGTGGCGAGCGTACATCCACCACCCAATCACGAGCATCGCCAGCGCCACCGCCCCGCTGCCGCCGAAGATCACGGCCGGCCCGCCGCCCGTGCCCGCTTCCAGCCGTGCCAGCACACTCGGCACCGAGACACTCCGGATCCATTCAAGTGGGAAGACCAACGTGCTGCGCTCCGAGCCTTCGGCTTGGCCGACCAGTTCGCTCACGCCGCGCAGCGATAACCCGAGATACTCAAGGTTCCTCGACCACCCGAATACCAGCGCCCCGCTCAGCGTGAGCGCCACGATCCCGACGCACGCCCACACCGCTTCCTGATACCGCCGCCGAACCAACAGGTAGATCAGGAAGAGCACTCCCTGGAACTTGACGCAGGTCACGATCGCCACGCACGCGCCGCACAGAGCCGGGCGCTTGCCGATCGCCCTCAGCGCGACGACCAACCCGAGGGCGATGAGCACGTCCGTCTGCCCGAGGCGCAGCTCCGTCCGAGTCTTGTCGAGCAGGACGCCGAGCGTCACCAACGCCGCAACGCTGATCGCCAGACGATCCTGCTCGCTTCCCAGTCGCCTTGCAAACTCGCGCGCTCCCAGCACCAGCACGGCGCCGAGCATGAACGCGTTCACCATCGCCCACACCGCGCCCGCCCAGCCGATGGGCAGGACCGTCAAGGGCACCATCAGGATCGCGAGCAGAGGCAGGTACAAGTACCCCCGCTCGTGAACGCTGTAGGGATCAACCCCCTCGCGCACCGCCTTCGCCGCGTAGTAGAAGTGTGAGAAGTCGCCGATGTACCCGTTCAGATAGGTCCGCGCTGCCTGCGCGCCGAGCACGCCGATCCCGGCAACCATCACCCACCACAGCGTTCGCCCCCGACGCGCTCGCACGTCAGCCCAACCCGGCGCACCGCTTGACGGAACTTCCACGCGCCGCTCCTGGACTCACGACTCCCTAGCCCTTCCGGGGCGACTTGTTGCTGTTCGAGTTTATGCGCAGAACCACGTCGAACGGTGGCTTGGACGCACTCGACTTCGTCTCATGGTCGGCATCTTCCGTCTCGCCCACATCTTCTTCTTCCTCGCCCCCGATGTCCTCGTCGGCGTCGTCGAGCTCGTCCTCGTCGATCTCCTCCGCCGGTTCGAGGTCGTCGTCGAACTCGTCGGTCGCCTTCGGGGCCGATTCGAGCTGCTCGCGCAGGTTGCCGTCGTTGACGATCGACTGCGCCTGCTCCAGCGTCGCCGCCACCGGCTTGGGGGCCAGGTGGTTGCGCTTCTCGGCTTCTTCCGCGGCCTTGGCGTCGGCCTCGGCCTGGGCCTTGATCGCGCGCCATTCCTCGATGGTCATCGCCACTTCGCGCGCGACGGTGCCCTTGTGCTGGCCGAGGATCCCGGCCTCGCCCATCATCTCGATCAGACGGGCCGCACGCGTGTAGCCGATCGCCAGGTGCCGCTGCAGCATGCTCACGCTGCCGCGCTTGGTCTCCAGCACGATTTCGACGGCCTTGTCGAACAGCGGGTCTTCCTGGGCCGCGAGCAGCCCGTTGCGGTCGATCTCCGCCGGGTCGTGCGCGTCCTCCTCGCCGCCCGCCGCGTTGACGGAGCGGATCTGCAGCAGCTGCCGCTCGAAGTTCGGCTCGGCGACGTCGCGCATGAACTTGACGACGCGCCGGATCTCCCGGTCGTCGACGAGCGTGCCCTGCGCGCGGGTGAGCTTGCTGCTCCGCGGCGAGAGGTACAGCATGTCGCCCTGGCCCAGCAGCAGCTCGCCGCCCTTCTGGTCCAGCACGATGCGCGAGTCCATGCTGCTGGCCACCTTGAACGCGATGCGGGCCGGCATGTTGCTCTTGATCAGGCCCGTCACCACGTTCGCCTGCGGGCGCTGCGTCGCCAGGATCAGGTGCATCCCCACGGCTCGCGCCTTCTGCGCGATGCGCACGATCGAGTGCTCGACCTCCTTGTTGGTCATCATCAGGTCGGCCAGCTCGTCGATCACGAACACCATGTACGGCAGCTTCCGCGGGACCTGCGCCTCCTGCTCCGGCGTCGTCACGCCCAGCCGCTCCTTCAGCTCGTCCCACTCCAGCTCGTTGTACCCGCTGATGTCGCGGCAGCCGGCCTCGGCGAGCAGTTCGTACCGCTCGTCCATCTTGTTGACGGCCCACTCCAGGATCGCCGTCGCCTTGCCCATCTCCGTCACCACCGGGCACATCAGGTGCGGGATGTCCTTGAACTGGCTCAGCTCGACCATCTTCGGATCGACCAGCACCAGCTTCAGTTCGTTCGGCTTCTTCGTGTACAGGAAGCTCATCAGGATCGAGTTCATGCACACCGACTTGCCCGAGCCCGTCGTACCCGCGATCAGCAGGTGCGGCATGCTCGCCAGGTCGCAGATCAAGGGCTCGCCCGAGGCGTCCTTGCCCAGGAACATCGGCAGACGCATGCTCGCGTACACGTCGCCCTTGGTCATCAGTTCCTTGAGGCGAACCTTCTCCTTCTGCGCGTTGGGCACTTCCACGCCCACCGTGTCGCGCCCGGCCATGTTGGACACGATGCGGATGTTGATCGCCTTCATCGAGCGGGCCAGGTCGCTCGAGATCGCGTTCAGCGCCGCGACCTTCGTCCCCGGAGCGAGACGCAGTTCGTACAGCGTGATCACCGGGCCCGATTCGACGCCGACGACTTCGCCCTCGATCTTGTACTCGCGCAGGGCCCGCTCCAGGGCCTCGGCCTGCTCGCGCACGAACTTCTCCATCGTCTGCGAGAAGTTGTGCTCCGGTTCTTCCAGTTGATCCAGCCCCGGGAAGCGGTAGCCCTCCAGGTTCTGCTCGCCCGCGTTCTGGATGTCGCGGAGGTCCTCCTCGGTCGCTGAGCGCGTCGTCGTCGCAGCGAACCGCACGGGCAGCTTGGCGATCTTGGCGCGGAGCGTGTCGGGGTCGAACGAAGCCGGAGTCGCGGCAGCCGCCGGTGCCGCCGCCGCCGATGTCGTGCCCGCCGCGGCCGCCACGACGGCTTCGCCCGCGCTGGGCGTGGGCCCGGGCGTGGGTTCGGTGTCGCCGTCGTCGAGGTCGGTGTCGTCCTCGTCGGAATCGTCGGCGTCCATCTCGGGCGCCGCGGGAGCAGTGGGGGCCTTCTTGCGGCTCTTCTTGGTCGACGCACCGGCGTTGTCCGGGTCGAAGGACTCGGTCGCGCCCAGCCCGCCAAGGGTCTCGTCGATGGTCTCCGTCGCGCCCGCGGCCTTCGCGCCGGCTTTGCGGGTCTTCTTGCCCGCGCCGGTCGGCGAAGTGGTGCGCAGGGCCGTCAGGTCGCTGTCGTCGGAGACATCGTCGGGTCGAACGGTGTCGTCCGCGCCGGCGGTGCGGGCCGCGTCGGCGCGGCGCTTGATCGCCGAGCCCGCGCGCACGGCCAGCCGCCCGCCCGACTTCGCGCCCGCCACGATCACGCGACCCGTCCACGCGGCGACCAGCCACGCCCAGATGTCCAGCGCCACCGTCGCGCCGACGGCGAACGCCAGCACCGACCAGATCACCGTCCCAACCTGCCCGAACTTGGACGTGAGGAAGTGCTCGCCGACGGTCCCGATCACCCCGCCCGGCAACGCCGCGACCGGCCCGGTGTCGGGGAAGGCCAGCGACTGCATGACGGCGGCCGTCGCCCCGAGCAGGACCGTGCCGATCGCCCGCACCGCAACGTGCGAGATCGCGCGCCCGGCACCGACGACGCCGAGCGCGAGCAGCGCCAGCGCCATGACCACGTACGCCCCCCAGCCCATCGCCGAGAACGCCAGGTGGGCCAGGATCGCGCCCACCAGCCCGCACCAGTTCATGGGCGGGTTGTTGTGCGGCGCGACGTTGGCCGCGGGCGGGTCGGCCGGGTGATACGACACCAGGCTCACCGCCAAAAACGCCCACGCCATCGCAAACGCGAGCCACGCGATCCGCGACCACATCAGGCGGCGATACGCCTCGGGCGTCATCATCTCCCCTCCAGCGTCGTCGCCGTCATCATCGCGGGTCCTCGATCGGCTGCGGGTCGAGCCACCCGACACGGCCCGGGCCGAGGTGCGGCGCGACCGCACCCGCGGCTTGCCGCCCCCCCGCCCACCGTCTTCCCCCGTCGACTCAGCGCGCGAGCCACCCCCACCCCCCGAACGCGCCGCGTCATCATTGCTCATGGCCTGACCCCGTTTCTTCCCCGACGCCCCACCCGTGCCGGCGGCGAGAGACGTGGGGGGGGTGCGCGCGACACGAACCCGGACGATGTCCTTGTCTTTCGCATCCATACTGAGCGGCGTTATCGGTTCGCCGACCGTTCCGGGGCGAAGGGATGTCCGGCGGGGGGGGGGGGGGGGGGGGGGGGGGGGGGGGGGGGGGGGGGGGGGGGGG
>CAZTQN010000009.1:0-123246 GCA_964615765.1 uncultured Phycisphaeraceae bacterium | reverse complement strand
CCTTCTCCCGAACCCGGGCCCTGGCCGCCGGCCGGGCTGCCGGCAACGTTGGCCGGGACGACGCCGGAGGAACTCGCGGCGCTGCTGATCGCTGGGGCGCTGTCGGCAGAAGAGGGGGTGTTTGTGCAGGCTCAGTTGGACGCGGGCGACGAGCGGCTGATGGCGGCGGTGCGCGACCTGAGCCCGGCGGCGGAGGCGCTGCTGAACGAGCCGGTGAGCCCGGCGCCGGTGCTGAAAGCGGCGGTGATGGCGCGTGTGGATGGGGACCTCGCCGCCCGCGACGCCGAGGAGTATCGCCGCTTCGCTGAGGGCGAGGTTGAAGAGGAGGGCGCGGACGATGGTCGCGGCGTGCCCGTCGGGGCCTGGGTTGGGTCGGGCGAGGGTGCGAGCGGCGCCGGGCCGGGTGGGCTGGTGGTTCTGCGGGCGCGCGAGCAGCGGTGGAAGCTCACCGGTGTGAAGGGCGTGCGGTATCGCACGCTGGTCGCCGATCGCCGGCACAATCGGCGGACGATCCTGCTCAAGATGGACGCGGGCACGGCCTTGCCGGATCACGGGCACGCGGGGCTGGAAGAGGTGTACGTGATCGAGGGCGACCTCTCGATCGGGGATGAGCGGCTGGTGGCGGGGGATTACTTCCGCGTGCAGCCGGGCGTGACGCACGGCGTGCCGACGTCGAAGAACGGGTGCGTGGCGATGGTGATCTCGGGGTACGCGCCGTTCCCTGTCCGGAGTCTGCTGCGGATGGTGGTGGATGCGGTGCGGTCGTGGGTGCGGCGCGGATAGCGCGTGGCCGGCGCGGGGCGACGTGCGCGTGCGCCTACCCTCGCACGCCATGCGGATCATGATGCTCGGTTGGGAGTTCCCCCCCTTCATCGCGGGCGGTCTGGGCACCGCCTGCTATGGATTGACCAAGGCGCTGGACCGCCTGGGTCATGAAGTGGTGTTCGTGCTGCCACGGCCGGTGGACCGCACGCAGGCCTCGCACATCCGGCTGCTGTCGCCGGCGGAGATCCGCTCGCTGGCGTGGACGCCGCCGGCGCCGGGGGCGGCGGGCGGTGGCGGGCAGGGGCCCGGGCGCGTGGGCGAGATACCGGCCGAGTCGGCCGGGAACGCGGCGCTGCTCGGCGCGACGTCGTACACGATGGAGGGGTTCAGCCACACGATCTTCCGGGCGATCCCGTCGCCGTTCGGCTCGCCGTATCAGTCGTTCCGACCGGCTCGCAAGGTGGCCGGCCCGGACGGCGCGGAGATCGACGTCGACGACGACGCGGAGGCCGCGGCGCACGCCGGCGACGGGCATGAGCACGGGCACTCGATGTTCCCCGACCTGGACGCGCGGTCGGCGCGGGCCGTGGCCCGGGCGATGGATTACGAGGCCGGCGTGTCGCTGCGCGACCTCGGGCCGCCCGGCTCGCCGGGTTTCGGCGGCGGGGCGGGTGTTGCGTATCAGGGCGACATGGTCGCGAACGCCGAGCGGTATGCGCGGCTGGTGGTTTCGATTTCACGCGGGGAGCGGTTCGATGTCATCCACGCGCACGACTGGATGACGTTCCCGGCGGGGCTGGCGCTGTCGGCGGTGACGGGGCGCCCGCTGGTCGTGCACGTGCACTCGACGGAGTTCGACCGCTCCGGCGACAACATCAACCAGCGCGTGTACGACATCGAGCGGCGCGGGATGCACGGCGCGGCCCGCGTGGTGTGCGTCTCCAACCTGACGCAGTCGATCTGCGTGCGGCGCTACGGCGTGGATGTTGGCAAGACCGACGTGGTGTACAACGGCATCGATCACGAGTACTTGCAGCCGCACGAGGGCGACCGGATCGAGTCGTCGGACCGCATCGTGCTGTTCCTCGGGCGGATCACGATGCAGAAGGGGCCGGAGTACTTCATCCGGGCGGCGAAGCGCGTGCTGGAGGTGGTGCCGAACGTGAAGTTCGTCGTCGCCGGCTCGGGCGACATGACGACGCGCGTGATCGAAGAGGCGGCCCATTACGGGATCGGGCACCGCGTGCTGTTCACGGGCTTCCTGCGCGGGAAGCAGGTGGACGAGGTGTTCCGCATGGCGGACTGCTACGTGATGCCGAGCGTGTCGGAGCCGTTCGGGATCGCGCCGCTGGAGGCGATGCGGAACGACGTGCCGGTGATCATCTCCAAGCAGTCGGGCGTGAGCGAGGTGCTGACGCACGCGCTGAAGGTCGATTTCTGGGACATCGACGAGATGGCGAACAAGATCGTCGCCGTGCTGCGGCATGCGCCGCTGGGCGCGACGCTGCGCGAGCACGGCGCGTTCGAACTGCGCAAGCTGACGTGGGACGGGGCGGCGGAGAAGTGCGTGGGCGCATACGGGCGTGCGATCGCCGACGCGGCCCATCACGCCAAGGCGATGTACGTCGGCGCTCGGTAAGCCCGATCAGCGGCGACGCCGCGGAATGGCGAACACGCCGCCCATCGTGAGCAGGGTCAGCGCGCCCGGCGCGGGGATGGGCGAGAGGATCGTGCCTTCCCACGCGGAGAACTGGTCGCCGTTGAGCCCGGCGATGCCCGGAAAGGGCGACGACACGGACGTGAACCAGAAGACGACGGAGCGTTGGTCCGCGGCGAGTGGGGGAGCGAACAGGGCGCGGAGGCCGCCGTCGACACCGGGGAGTCCGAAGGGGTTGGTGACGGAGGGTGTGGCGCCGCCGGGAACGCCGTAGAGCGGGTTGAAGGCGACATCGGATCCGCCGCCGCCGAGGACGAAGTGGACGTCGAGGCGCGAGATGGACGACGAGGAGAAGAGCTGGTAGGCGTACACCCAGCGATCAGCGGAGAAGCCGGGGCCGCCGACGGTGCCGGGGGCGTACGCGGCGGATTCCAGCCGCGCGCTGGGGAAGGGGAACTGAGCCAGGCCGCGGGCCGTGGCCAGAGGGTCGGTCGCGAGGGACTGGGCGTTTGCGCCGGTGGAGAGAGCCAAGAGGCCGAATGCGATCAGCGTGCGTTGATACCGCGCGGACATTGCGAGCACTCCTGCGTGGAGAGTTCCGAGGTGATCCACGAACGACATCAAAAGCATGAACCGAGATCGCGGCGTGTGCCAGCAATGAACGTACATGCGCGGCGATCTGTGCCGCGGAACATGAGATCAGTGATCAGTATGTGCGATCAGAACCCGATCGGGGCGCCGCGGCGTGTTACTCGATGGGCGCAAACTCAACGCCGGTGAGCTGCGTCAGGCGGCGGGCGATGAGTTCGATGAGGCGTTCTTCGCGGGCCGCGTCGCCGAAGGGCTCGATGCGGCAGGCGATGCGGAGTGTGATGCGTTCGCCGTCGGCGTGCCCGCCGAGTTCGCGCGTGACGCGGACGCGGGCGTCCTCGTCGAGATGGGTGCGGAGATCGAACGTGAGCGTCGTCGCGTCGGCGGCGGGCGTGATGCGCTCGATGGCGGCCTCGCCCTGCTCAACACCGACGCGGACGGCGGGTTCGACGTCGTTCCAATCGCCGACGACGGCGCCGGTGGTCCACCCGCCGACACGCTGGACGGGCACGTCGGGCAGCGGCGCGGGCGTGCCGGCGCAGCCGACGAGGGTGAAGAGCAGGGGGGCCAGAAGGGCATCACTTCGCCGCGCGGGCGTCGCGTGCGGTCGGCGACCGGGCGAAAGCACCGAACAAAGTGCGATCAGGGCGGCGATGACGGGGGGCCTGTGGGGGTTCATGCGGGGGGTCACGGCGGGCTCACCCTGTTCGAGTCTGGCGGGCGAATACACTGACAGACCCGACCGATCCTGGTCGCTGCCGGTCCGCCAGCCGCGTGCGCGTGCGGGCCGCGGCGTGCGAGCAAGCGTACCCCTTGGAGTACACGATCAAAGTCCCTCAGGGCGCCGAACGCGTCGTCATGCTCGGCGCGGGCGACCGCAATCTCAAGATCATCCGCGAGGCCCTGGGCGTCAAGGTGCTGGCCCGGGAGGGCGCGGTGCACGTCTCGGGCGAGCGGCCGGCGGTGCTGGCGGCGCGCGGGGTTCTTGAGCGGTTGCACGCGGCGTCGCGGCGTGATGAGTCGCTGTCGCGTCAGCAGGTCGTCGACCTGGTGGGCCAAGCCGCCTCGGGCGTGCTCGAGGGTGCGGAGGGGGACGATGCGCAGGACGAGGGCACCGATCGGCGCATGGGCCCGGCGTGGCAGGATCATCTGGATGTCTACGCCGACGGACGCCCTGTCCGTGCCAAGACGCCCAATCAGCAGCGGTATCTGGAAGCGATCCGCGATCACGATCTGGTGTTCGGCATCGGGCCCGCGGGCACGGGCAAGACGTACCTCGCGGTCGCCGCGGCGGTGCACCTGCTCAAGCATGAGCGTGCTCGCAAGGTGATCCTGGTCCGCCCGGCGGTCGAAGCGGGGGAGCGGCTGGGCTTCCTGCCGGGGGATTTGCAGGCGAAGGTCAACCCGTACCTGCGCCCGCTGCTGGACGCGCTGCACGACATGATGGACTACACCACCATGAAGCGGTTCGTCGCCAGCGACGTGGTGGAGATCTGCCCGCTGGCGTACATGCGCGGGCGCACGCTGAACCGTTCGATCATCATTCTTGATGAGGCGCAGAACACCACGCGCGGGCAGATGCAGATGTTCCTGACGCGCATGGGGCACGGCTCGAAGATGATCGTCACGGGCGATGTGACGCAGATCGACCTGCCCGACCCGACGCAGAGCGGGCTGATCGACGCCGCCCGGCGATTGAGCCGCGTCCGCGGGGTTGAGTTCATCCACCTCGACAAGGCGGACATCGTGCGGCATGCGCTGGTGCAGCGCATTGTTGAGGCGTATGCGGGCGACTCCCCCGATGTGGCGGAGGGTCGGAGCGGGCCGCGTGGACAGCGCGGCTCGCGCAGCCGTCATGGTTCCAACCGCGGCAAGGGCGACGAGTCCGGCGCGCCGCCGGACGATCTTCCTGCTGAAGCCGACTGACCCGCACGCGTCGAATCCTCACGAATCCCTGCCGAAGAACCCGCACCTATGGCCCGAGACCTCGTCAAGCCCGGACAGCGCTCCCGAACGGAGGAGCTGCGCCGCGAGATCGAGGCGTCGGCGTCGGGGTGGCGCAAGCCGCTGCAGTCGAAGAACTTTCTGCTGGCGCTGGTGATCTGGGGCGTGTTCGTGGCGGCGGTGAGCATGACGGCGCTGTGGGCCCGTCGCCAGCCGCTGGTGGATCACAACCGCGTGATGAGCCAGACGCGGGTGGTGGAGCGGGAGTTCCGGTTGCCGGACGAGCCGGCGACGGAGCAGGCGCGGTCCGCCGCCCGGTTGCAGACGCCGCGGGTGTATGTCGCGATCGAGGAGGCGTTGAGCGGCCTGCGCACGAGCCTGGAGGGTCTGCCCTCGGCGCTGCGCGACGCCGACGCGCTGGACAAGGTCGAGCCGACGCTGCAGCGCCAGTTCGGGCTGACGGCGGAGAACCTGCCGGCGATCCGCCAGTTCATCGAGGGCGACGGCGAGATCTCGAAGGCGTGGGGCGAGCGGGTGGCGCGGCTGGCCGACCAGCTCGCGCGCACGCCGATCCTTGAGGCGGCGACGTTCCAGGTTGAGCAGACCGGCGCGAGCGCGCAGATGGAACTGCAATCACCGGGGGCGGCGAGCACGCAGTTTGTCGCCAAGTCCGCCGCGGGCCCGCAGACGCGGGCCAACCCCCTGAGCGTCGAGAGCCCGACGCTGACGGACGATCTTCGAAGGCTGGCGGAGCGGGCCGGGTTCTCGGGTCCCGCGCTCGATGTCGTGAGCGCGCGGCTGGCGTTCCAGCCCAGGCCGACGTACACGTTCGACAAGGACCGCACGCTGGCCCGGCAGAGCGAGGCGGCGGCGAAGATCGAGCCCAAGACGCTGTCGTTCCCCGAGGGGGACGTGCTGTACACCCGCGGGAAGGTGCTGACGACGCAGCAGTTGAACGTGCTGCGGTTCGCGCTGCAGCACGAGCGCGACGCGGCCCCGAAGCGGGAGCGGTGGATCGAGGCGCTGGGCGTGGTCGGGGTGACGAGCGGGTTCGCCGCGGCGATGCTCGGGTATGCCGTGCTGTTCGTGCCGCGCATCCGGCGGAACCCGACGCGGATGGCGGCGATCGCGGCGCTGCTGGGCGGGATGGCGATCGCGATGATGTCGGCGACGGTGTCGCAGCCGGGCCTGATCGCGCTGACGTGCGTGGTGCCGTCGCTGCTGGTCGCGGTGGTGCTGTGCGTCGCGTATGACCAGCGGGTTGCGCTCGCGTACGCCGTGCTGCACGCGCTGCTGGTGGGCGTGAGCCTCGACCTCGGCGCGCCGATGATCGCGGCGATGATCCTGGGCGTCGGCGTCGCGGTGTGGCGATTGCGCGAGGTGCGCGACCGCGATGCGCTCATCAAGATGGGGCTGTGGTCCGGGCTGGCGCTCACGGCGGGCGTGTTCCTGGCCGGGCTGTTGACGCTCCCGATGGAATCGGCCCGGGCGCTGCGCCAGGTGGCGTGGGACGCGGCCTTGGCGGGCTTCGGCGGGCTGCTGGTCGCGGGCGTCACGCTGTTCGTGCTCCCGCTGCTCGAACGTGCGTTCGACATCACCACGGGCATGACGCTCGTCGAACTGCGCGACCCTAAGCAGCCGCTGCTTCGGCAGTTGCAGCAGCGCGCCCCAGGCACGTACAACCACTCGCTGAACCTGGCGAGCCTGGCGGAGGCGGCGTCGGAATCGATCGGGGCCAACGGGCTGCTCGCGTACGTCGGGGCGCTGTACCACGACATCGGGAAGATGAACAAGCCCGACTACTTCGTGGAGAACCAGTCGCCGGGCGTGAACAAGCACGACAAACTCAGCCCGGCGATGAGCCTCTTGGTGATCGTGGGGCACGTGAAGGACGGGATGGAACTGGCGCGGGAGTTCAACCTGCCGCGGCCGCTGTGGCACTTCATCGAGAGCCACCACGGCACGACGCTGGTGGAGTACTTCTATCACCGGGCCCGCAAGAACGCGGAGGCGGCGATCGCCAAGGGCGACGACGTCGAGCCGCCGGATGAACTGGAGTATCGCTACGCGGGGCCCAAGCCGCGGACGAAGGAAGCGGCGATCGTGCTGCTGTGCGACGCGGTGGAGAGCGCGACGCGGGCGCTGCCGGACCCGACGGCGGCCCGCCTGGACGCGACGGTGCGCGCGATCGCGAGTCGGCGGTTGATGGACGGGCAGTTCGACGATTGCGACCTGACGCTGCGCGAACTGAACATGGTGGTCGAAGCGGTCAGCCGCACGCTGACGAGCATCTATCACGGACGCATCGTGTACCCCAGCGCGGGGACGAGCGACGGCGCCCGCGGCGGCGGTGGGGGGGCGGCGGCGGCACCGGCAGCGGCGCCCGCGCCCGTGCCGGCGTCACGATCTCAGCCGGAAACCGCACGCGAGACGGGTGCGGCCCAGATGCCGGCGGATGCGGTCAACGGCGAATCCGGACCGGCCGTGCAGCGCCCGAACGGCGTGGCCTCGCTGGCGACGTCGCTGGGCGGGGAGCGGCGGAACCCCACCACTTAAGGCGGGCGGTTTTGTCCCCAGACTTCGATTGCTGCGGCACCGCTTGAGAAAACAGCGCTGGATCTTCGCGCTCCGTGATAGCCCGTTGCATGCACGGCGGAGGGACATGGTCGCGCCTCGGGCGACGCGGAGGCTTGACCATGCAGTTCTATCACATTCTCGAAATGCTGGACGGGTACAAGACGGAGAAAGGCACCTCGGGGCACCGGTTCGAGGGCAACACGTGGGCGGGGCTGGAATCGAAGCTCAAGGCCGAGATCACGCGTCTGCGCAGCCTTGAGCCCAAGACGTTCAAGCCTGGCATGACGGTGGCCGAGCTCAAGGCCATTCACAACCAGCATCAGCTCAACGTTGGCACCACCGCCGCTGTCGCCAAGTGCAAGGCGAAGATCCAGGAACTGCGCGAGTGGCTGGCGCGCGAGGGCGTCACGCCCGACGCGGACGGCAATATCCGCGACCTGTTCGGCGATGTGAAGAACTCCGCCGTGTCGCCCGGTACGGTCGTCTACGACGAAGACTCGATGCTGCGCAAGGCGAACAAGATCCGCTTCAGCGGCGGGATGCTGTACTCGGACGACGCGTGCACGCAGCCCGCGAGCACGGACGACATGGTGACGCACTTCTCCGGGCCCGGGTACGGCGCGTTCGTGATGTCGGCCAAGGGCAGCCTGTACATCGGTTCGCACATCGTCGGGAAGCACCATCACAGTTCGCTCAAGTGCGCGCGCCCGGTGGCGTGTGCCGGCGAGATCAAGATCGTCAAGGGACGCCTGGACGCCATCACCAACAAGAGCGGGCACTACTGGCCCAGCGAGATCCATCTGCTGCAGGTGATGGCGATGCTGGAAAAGCGGCAGGTGCGACCGCACTACCGCGTCGGCACGCTGATCGGGCGGCAGGTCAAGTGGTATCCCAACCCGGCAGCGTTCCTGAGCGCCCGGAAGCTCGACGGCAAGACGGATTGGGAGCTTGTCAAGCTCATGTCGTACGACGCGTACCTTGATGACGCGACGTTGAACACGAACAACTGGCGCATCGCGCGCCCCGATGAGTCGATCGACTTCGCCGTGGTGGACTGCACGACCAAGCGTCCGGTCCCGCACGCGGAGGTGCGGAAGTGGTTCAAGTCCAAGGGGATGATGCCCGCCGTGCTCAAGAACGTGCGCCAGTAGCGGTGTCGTCGTGCCCGACGCGGGCGGGCCGGGGGCGGGTCACTCCGACTCGTCGCCCAGGCTCGACCACACGGTCGCCCCGATCGACGCGTGAAAGTGCGCGACGATGGCGAGTTCGCGCTCGGTGAAGGCGGGGCGCCCGCGCTCGCGTCCGAGGAACATCCAGCCGACGCGTTCGTGCCGGCGCTCGCGCGGGCGCAGGCCGACGCCGCGACGGCGCGGCGTGAACTTCGAGTCGATCGTGTCGCCCATCTTCAGCACGTCGACCAGGTCCATGTAGACCGGGAAGCGCCGCTCGTCGCGCTCCGGCAGCAGGCGCGAGCGGCACCCCGTGTGGCACCGGCGCGGGTCGGCGGCGAGCGTGTCGTGGAACGGCCAGCGGAACCGCGGGTGCGCCATCAGCGGGCCCGCGTGGATACACCGGTTCATGAGATCGGTGTTCGACCAGTCGATGAACCGCCAGCCGTAGTCCCCGTCGTGCTTGTGCACCCGGCGCGTGCCCAGCTTGCACTGGTCGGCGTCGATCAGGCGGGCCAGCCCGTGCACGAGCACGCGCGACGCTTCCTGCGGCTGGTGCCGCGTCTCCATGAACGCGTGCGCGACCGTGAGCATCGCTTTGGCGTCGGCGTGCCGGATACGTTCGGATTTCATCGAGCGCGGCTCTCCTTTGACGACATTCTGGCAAATGCCGGGGTTGCGCGTCAAGACCCCGAAACAATCCCGGGGTTTGCCGTATGTGCAGGCGTTGTCGGCGCGGGGTTTCACCCGCGAGAGAGTGGGGGGCGTGCGGGTGATCGCTGGCCGCGCGGCGGGTCTGGCGGGATAGTGAGCGTCATGAGCACGCCCACGCCCGGTTCATCCCAGTCGCCCGCATCCGCTCAGCCCGGCCCCGGCACGCCGAGCGCGACCGAGAAGGTCGCCGCCCGACTCGTCGAGCTGTGCTCGGCAGGGCGGTACATGGACGCGATGCAAGAGCTGTACGCCGACGACGCGGCCCATGTCGAAGTCATGGAGGTGCCGGGCAGCCCGTTCCAGCGCGTGACGCGCGGCAAGCGGTCGCTCGTGCAGAAGGGCGAGTGGTGGATGGACAATGTGACCGTGCACAGCCAGAGCGTCGGGCGTCCGCTGGTCAACGGCGATCAGTTTCTGATCGAGATGACAATGGATTGCACGATGAACGCCGGACCGATGGCGGGGCAGCGGATGCAGATGGCCGAGCAGTGCCTGTACACCGTGCGCGACGGGAAGATCAGCGAGGCGAAGTTCTTCTATCCGACCAAGCCGTGCGAGTGAGCCGCGCGCGGCCGGCCTCACGGCGATGTGTACCGAACTTGGGCCTTCCTTAGCCCACGGTCGACCCCCGACCGCGCTCGAACTCCACCAAGAGCGGGCGGCCGGCACGCGCGGACGTGTTGAGGAGCAACCGACCGGATTCAGCGCGGCTCCTGGAACTGGATGCAAACCGGCCGGCGTTGGCAACACCCGGGGCCAACGCCGCGTACTTGAATGGGGTAATATCAGAGCAGTTTCGCGTGCGGAAGCACGCAGAGGAGAGAGAGATGCGTACCCCGAAGTCCATCGTTGCCGGCTTGGCCGTCTCCGCGAGTGCGTTGTCTGCCTTCGCCCAGCAGAATCAGTTCCGTTTGGACCTCTTCCTTGTCGCCCGCTCCATATCGGGGTCAGTGGGCGCGGAGATCGTGACGGATATTCAGGAGGGCGGGGTCGTTCAGGCGACGCCCGGGACGAGATACCGGGTGGAAGTGCGATATCGCATCGCAGACCTGGTTTCGGACAACGTTGGCTCTCGCGGACTGGCAGCGACTAGTTTGCTATTCACCCGTTCGGGCAACGGTGTCGGAACGACAAGCCGCGGCTTTCTCACTTTTCATCAGCAGCAATCAGCGAACGTTCTCAATCCAGATGTTTCTGGAATCACGACTGCCGCCGACGGGCCAGCGACGGGAATCATCGGTCCGTATCGAGATGGACTGGCCGAAGACGCTGCGGCAGGCAACAACAGCCCCGACGGTATCTCTACGCCGCCAGGTGTTACCATCATTCCGCTGACCCTCGCCGTGCCCAACCATCGCAGTTGGACCTCAGTTACTTCCGGCCCCATCCCGGCCCCTTCCCCAGCCAACACGAACGCGAATTTGACCCGATGGGCTCTTTACACCTTCGACGTGGTCTACGGATCAGGATCGGTCAATCTGTCCGTTCAACCGGAAGTTGACCCGACCACGCTTAACTCGTTCGGCCATTACCCCTTTGGGAACCGTCTGAGCATTCAAACAGATCGCCAGTTCACGCCGGGCACGATTTCCTTCGTTCCTACGCCCGCCAGCATGGGCCCGCTCGCGGTGTTGTGCACCGTCACGGCCGGCCGCCGCAAACGCCGTGCGTCCGCATGATCAATTTGCTCGACTATCTGTCATGACTGCACGTACCACGATCGCCCCGCTGGCCGTTAGGGCCATGCACGCGTATTTTTAAGCAAGCTCTGCATAGACACCGGCTGCTTGGCGCTAGACGGTACGTGTTTAGGTTGTTGGTCGGCCGGCGACGGCGGATGAAATCCGGCGAGGCCGGGCAGATTACAGCCTCACTTTCCCGTGATCTCCTTCACCAGGTGATCCGCCCCGTACACCACGCGCATCGCTTCGAGCATCGCCCGCACATCAACGGCGACGGAGCGGTTCACCGCGGGGTCGAAGTAGTACGCGCCGGGCAGTGACTGGATGTTGCCGTCGAAGATCAGGCCGATCAGTTCGCCCTTGCTGTTGACCACCGGGCTGCCGGAGTTGCCGCCGATGATGTCGATCTCGGCGATGAAGTTGAAGGGCGTGGAGCCGTTGAGGCGGTCCTTGTTCTTCAGCCATGACTCGGGCAGTTCGAAGCCGGGCTCGCCCTTGCGTTCGTTGTAGCGCTCGAAGGTGCCGGCGATGGTGGTGTACGCGGGGATGGTGCGGCCGTCGTCCGTCAGCCCGCGGATGGGGCCGAAGGCGAGTCGCAGCGTGCCGGTGGCGTCGGGGTAGACGCTCTGCCCGTCGATGGCGAATCGGGCCGCGGCGATCTTGGCGTAGTTGTCGCGCTGCACCGCCTCGACCTCGTTGAGCATGCGCTCTTCGAGCGGGCGGGTGCGAGCGTAGATGGTGCGGGCCATGACCAGCAGCGGATCGTTGGAGGCGGCGATGGCCTGCGGCCCGCCGTCGATCAGCGCCCGCACCGCGGCGGTCGAGTTGAGTTTGGTTTCCGCGATGACGCGTTCGCCGGCCTCGGCGGGGCCGACGCCCCCCAGCATGGCGAGCACGGTGGCGTCGTCGCCGCCCACGTGCTCGGCTGCCTGGGTGATGAGTTGGCGCACGGCGTGCTTCTCGGCGATGTCATATACCGGCACGTCCGCCGTCAGCCCGGCGTAGACGGCCGGGAGGGCGGCGTCGCGGTACTCGCGGAGGCGCTGCTCGTTGGGCTTGGGCAGTTCCTCGGCGAGGGCGGCGAGGGTGAGGGCGCGGTCGAGCAGAATCCCCCTGCCGCGCCACGCGGCCTGCTGCGTAGCGATGTCGCGGAACGCCGCGCACGACTCGGCGATGCGGTCCCACGCGTCGCCCCACTTGCCGCGCCACTCGGCGTTGTCATTGACCTGGGCGCGGATGCGGTCTTCGTCGGCCTGCTTGGCGGCCATGGCGCGCGGGTCGAGCAGCCCGTCGAGCTGGCCCGTGAGCGCCTTGCGCCCGTTGGCGACGCCGAAGAGGTTGTCCTCGATGACGCGCGCGTGCTCCTTGCTGCGCCCGCTGAAGGTCTGGAACTTGATCTCGCTGCGCCACAGGCGGCGGAGCGTCATCGGCAGGCGGAAGTCGCGCTCGAGGCGCAGGTGGTCCATCGTGTACAGGCGCTGCGTGCGGCCCGGGTGCCCGAAGACCAGGGCCAGGTCGCCCTCCTTGCTCCCGTCGATGGACCACGTGAGGTGATGCTCGGGCTTGTACGGCTGGCCGTTCTCGTACACGCGGAACAGGCACATGTCGAGGTTGAACCGCGGGAACTCGAAGTTGTCCGCGTCGCCGCCGAAGAAGCCGATGGTCTTCTCCGGCGCAAACACCAGGCGGACGTCGGTGAAGACCTTGAACGTGTACAGGTGGTACAGCCCGCCGCCGTAGAGCGTCACGACCTCGGCCTCGATGTTGCTACCGGGCGTGGAGTTTTCCTTTTCAATGGAGCTCATGGCGCCGCGGCGTGCGGCCCCGGCCTGGGCGTCGGTCATGCCGCGCTGCACGGCCCCGTTGATGCGCTCCGTGACGTCGGTGATCTCGAGCAGCATGCGCAGGCGCAGGCCCGGGGCCTTGAGCTCTTCCTCGCGCGTGCGGGCGAGGAAGCCATCATCCATTAGGTTGCGTTCCTTGGTGGAGAGGTTCTGGATCTGGTCGCTGCCGACGTGGTGATTGGTGAGCACCAGCCCGTCGGGGGAGATGAAGCTGCCCGAGCCGCCACCGAAGTCGAGGGCGGAGCGCTGCATCTTGAGCATGAAGCCCGGCGTGAGCTTGATGCCGTACTTCGATTCGATGCGTTCGATGGGGGCGTTGTTGAGCAGCCACATGCCCTCGTCGGCGGACGTCGAGCGCGGGGCGGACAGGGCGATCGCCGTGGCCAAGGCCGCGGCGAGAAGCCGAACCGGTGCAGTCATCTTCATGGCTGAGCATAGCGGGCGCTGCCCCGAAAAAAACCGCCCCCGGGCGTCGTGGCCCGGGGGCGTTCTCACGATCAACGCGTTGAGTGAGGGGTTCGATCGACCCGGGTGAAGCCCGGGCCGGCGCGACGAAACAGTGTGCGGTTCAATCCGGGATCGCGCAGCTCCCGCCGTGCTTCAGGTGGTAGTCCTGGTGGTAGTCCTCGGCGGCCCAGAACTGTGCGGGCCCGCTGCTCTCGGCGGCGAGGACCTGGGTGACGATCTTGCGGTCCTTGAAGCGGTCGGCCTTCTGCTGTTCTTCGATGAACGCGCGGGCCTGGCGGGCTTGATCTTCGCTGGTGGTGAAGATCGCCGAGCGGTACTGCGTGCCGATGTCCGGGCCCTGACGGTTGAGCTGCGTCGGGTTGTGGAACTTGAAGAAGCGTTCCAGCAGTTCGCGGTACGTCACCTTCGCGGGGTCGTAGACGACGCGGACGGCCTCGGCGTGCCCGGTGTCGGTGTAGCAGACTTCCTTGTACGTCGGGTTCGACTTCTTGCCGCCCATGTACCCGCTGACGGCGTCGATCACGCCCGTGGAGTGCTGGAAGCGGTCTTCAACGCCCCAGAAGCACCCGCCGGCGAAGTAGGCGGTCTCGGTCTTAAGCGGCGTGCCGCCGGCCGGGGGCTGAGCGCCCTTGTCGACGAACTCGAGCGAGACGCTGTTGAGGCAGTAGCGCAGGCCCGTCGGCGCCGGGCCGTCGGGGAAGACGTGGCCCAGGTGGGCGTCGCAGCGCTGGCAGAGAATCTCGGTCCGCACCATGCCGTGCGAGCGGTCGGAGATCTCCTTGATGTGCGCGTCGTCGAAGGGCTGGAAGAAGCTGGGCCAGCCGGTGCCGGAGTTGAACTTGGCGTTCGAACTGAACAGCGGCAGCGCGCACAGGCGGCAGTGGTACACGCCTTCCTTCTTGTTATCGAGGAGCGTGCCGCAGAACGGGCGCTCCGTGCCCTTGGCCAGGATGACCTCGGCCTCCGCCGGGGTGAGTTTCTTCGCCAGTTCGTCGACCTGGCCCTTGCTGAGCGGGGTGATGTCGAACCCCGATTTGGAGTACTTGCTCGTGTCCCCCGCCTGCCCCGCCTTGGTCGTCGCCGCGTTCACACCCGTCTCCTTGCTGTCGGACGTCTTGCCGTCCGACTTGGTCCCCGCCCCCGGTCCACCGCCGCCGGCGAGGGCCGGTCGAACGATGTAGAGGAGCCCCGCCACCCCGATTGCCGCACTTGCCGCGAACACCGCGGCTGCTGTCCACCATTTCATCCGTCGTGCTCCAGTCCCCGTCCCACAGTCCCCGCCCCGGTTCCCCCGATTCCGCCCCGCCGCGTGTCGATCGGGCCCTGTAGCGGTCGCCCGACGCCGGCATGAGTTCGATGCCGACGGCGGATCGGATGGTACAACCCGCCGCCATCGTCTTCAGGTGAAACCCGGCCGGCGATTCCCGTGACCGGTTCGGGTTGGGTTCGTCAGGCCGGCTGTGCGTCTGTGATAACCTGCGGTCATGGGTGCCCACATTCAACGTTTCCGCGGCGGGCTCGGTTCGATCTCCGCCGCCCGCCTCCTCGCCTTTGTTGGTGCCGTGCTGCTCTCTGGGACGCTGCCGGCGTGCTCCCCCGCGACGGGCGGCGAGCGGGCCGCGGCGCCCGCGAGTGGCGGGGCGCAGCGCTCGGCCTATCCGCTCGATCGGGCCCGCCCGGCCGACCCGGCGACGGGCGAGATGACGGCGCTCGCGCAATACGTCGCGGCGGACGACGGGGCGTTCAAGTGGGAGTTGGTGCGGACGGTGCGTGTCGACGGCGACGCCAGCCGCGGCGCGCCGGCGCTCAGCCTGCACGCCATCGCGCTCACGTCGCAGCGCTGGCTGACGGACGCGGATGTTGACGTTCCGCTGTGGACGCACTGGCTGCTGATCGCCGTGCCGGATGAGATCCGCTCGGACGTGCCGATCGTGATGGTTGGGGGCGGGCGTCGGCGCGACACGCCGCCGGAGCGTGCGCCGGGCGAACTGATCCAACTGGCCCGCGGGTCGGGCGCGGTGGTGGCGTATGTCTCGAACGTGCCCAACCAGCCGCTGCGATTCAAGGGCGATTCGGACGACCGCTTCGAGGACGCGATCGTCGCCGAGTCGTGGTCGCGGGCGGCGGGTCGCAACGACGCCTCGCGCGTGGTGCTGTTCCCGATGGTCAAGGCCGCCGTCAAGGCGACTGACGCGCTGTACGCGTTCCTGAATGGGCGCGACCTGTCGCCGGCGACGTTCAACGGGCGCCCGCTGACGGGCGGGCTGACGCCCTCGGGCGTTTTCCTCACCGGAGCGTCGAAGCGCGGGTGGACGACGTGGCTGGCGGCGTCGGTCGACAAGCGCGTCCGCGGCATGGCCCCGCTGGTCATCGACATCCTCGACTTCAACGCGCAGATCCGCCATCACTACGCCGGCTACGGGTTCTACGCGCCGGCGCTCCGCGATTACGAGAACGCCCGCGTCATCGCGCGGCTCAACGACAAAGGCATCCAGGGCGTCGTGGCCCACGTCGACCCGATCAACTACCTCGACCGCGTCCGCGATCTGCCGACGCTGAGCGTGATCGCCTCCAGCGACGAGTTCTTCCCGACCGATTCGAGCCGCTTCTACGCCGACAAGCTGGGCCCCGCCGGGCGGGTCCGCGTGATTCCCAACACAGGGCACGACATCCGCGGGTCCAGCGTGGGGGCGGACGTGCTGGCGTTCAAGGCGGCGACGGAAGCGGGCATCCGCCCGCCGACGATCGGCGTCGAGCCGGCGGGTGCGGCGGACGCGGACGGGTCACGCCGGTATCGCGCGACCATCCGTGTGCCCGACGCGCGGACGCGCCCGCTCGCCGTGCGCGTGTGGTCGACGATCAACCCCAACGCCCGCGACTTCCGCAAGGACGAGGGTGCGGCGGCGTGGGAGGAACTCACGCCCGTCGCCGTCGCTCCCCTTCGCCCAACGCCCCCGGCACCCGGCGCTTCGTCCGACAGCGGCGACGCATACGCGGCGGAGTTCACCGTCCCCACCCCCGCGCCGGGCTACCGGGCGTTCTTTGTTGAGGCCCGCTTCGCCCACCCGGCGGGGGAGTTGCCGCTGACGGTCACGTCGGTGCCGGTGGTGCTGCCGGAGGCGATGCCGTTCACCCCGCCGAAGTGAGCGGGTTCATCGCTGCTTATCACCTCCAGCGCGCAAAGAACGCGCAAGCATTTCATGAAGGTTTGGTGAGACCTGCATAGCGCAGGGTGACGCGCGTATGTAAGTCGCGCACACTCCGTGCGTAACGCGCATCGCGCCCGCTTGCGGGCCGCGCGGTGCAAACTCGCCCACGCGCCGGACCACGTCCGATCACTGGGTATCTGTTCTCCCAGCGCCCCCCCGCGCCTGTCCCGCTCGCCCGCACCCCGCACGGAGTGCCCGGAATGCTCCCCACCAGCACGGAGAACACCCAGCACGCCAAGCCGTTCGCGTACCGCACCGTCTTTATCTCGGACGTGCACCTGGGCTTCCGCGGCGCGCGGACTGACGAGCTGGCCGCGTTTCTCAAGAACCTCTCCTGCGAGCGGCTTTATCTCGTGGGTGACATCATCGACCTTTGGGCTCTGCGCTCGCGCTGGTACTGGCCCATTATGCACAACCAGGTTGTGCGGCGCATCCTGAAGCTCGCCAAGCGCGGCACCCACGTCGTCTATATCCCCGGCAACCACGACGACGCCCTGCGGCAGTATGTCGGCATCGACCTCGGCGGCGTGCGTCTGGCGCACCAGGCCGTCCACCGCACCGCCGACGGCAAGAGCCTGCTGGTCACGCACGGCGACGAGTACGACCTGGTCGTGCAGCACTCGCGGTTTCTGTCGGTCTTGGGCGGGTGGGCGTACGAGCGGCTGGTGCGCTTGAACCGGGCCGTCAACGCCGTGCGCGGGCTGTTCGGCCTGCGCCGCTGGAGCTTCTCGCAGGCCGTCAAGCTCAAGGTCAAGTCCGCGTGCACGTTCGTCTCGAACTTCGAGGCCCACCTGGAGTCCGAAGCGCGCCGGCGCGGGCTCGACGGCGTGGTGTGCGGGCACATCCACCAGCCCGCCCTCCGCGCGGGCGCGGGCGAAGCGTCCGACGGGCTGATCTACGCCAACTGCGGCGATTGGATCGAGCGGGCCACCGCCCTCGTCGAGCACGCCGACGGGCGCCTCGAAGTCGTCGATGTCGAACGCCTGCTCGCCGACGCGGGTATCGAAATCACCCCGGCCACGGCCCGCGAGCACCTGGACCCGATCGTCACCGAGCCCGACGGCGTCGGCGATGACCTGCCGATTCCGGCGCTGGCCGCGTTGACCGGCCTGCGGACCGCCGCGGCTCACTGAGCGCGCTGCGCCGCCGATACGCCTGTGGCAACAGTCATCAGATGGGGCCGCGCGTCCCAGAATCCGGGGGCTTTCCTGCGGGCGATCCCGCGTGCGGCGCGGGAACGGTCCATCGTCCTTGACGGTGTGCCCAGCGTCCAGTACGCTCGCCCTCGGGCGCGAAAGCGCCCACAGAGGAGAGAGAGAGCATGCGTACCACGATCGTCGCACTTGTCGCCGCCTGCGTGCCCGTGTCGGGCCTGCTGGCGAGCATCGTCACCAGCCCTACGTCGATGAACCCCGTCGCCGGCCCCGTCAACGAGCGCCGCGCCGATCGCAACGCGTCCGGCGACACCGTCGGGACCGACATCGTCATCTTCAACAGCACCTCCGGCGGGTTCCTCACCAACTGGTCGGGCATCGGGATCGTCGGCGCCGGCGCCAGCTTCGCCACCAACTCCGTCACCAGCGACGAGATCGCCATCGACGCGACGCAGATCGACCTCGGCGGCGGGCTCTTCGAGTACCGCTTCTCGTACCGCAACTCCAGCTCGGCCACCGGCCTGCTCGCCGAGTTCACGCCCGGCGGGCCCGTCTCCATCGGCGGCGGGGCCGCGTCGGAAGTCACCGAGCACGCCATCGTCATCGGCACGCTCGACGCCTTCAACGACAACATCGACAGCATCCTCGGGGCGGCCCTCTCCATCCCGGACCTCAACGGCGCCGCGGCTGGCAACGGCATCACCACCATCCTCTTCGACGACAACTCCACGCAGAGCCTCGGGTTCTTCGCGAGCATCGACGGCACGGGCGTCGACGGCTCGGTGTTCATCAACGCCGGCGGGGCCGACCTCGGCAACTTCGGGATCGTCGGCTACGACGTCCGCTTCCAAGTGCAGTACGTCCCGGCCCCCGCCGCCGGCCTGGGGCTCGCCGCCGCGGGCCTGCTGGCCCGTCGCCGTCGCCGCTGATTTGCTCAGCCGCGGCAACAACGCTTTACACCGGCACTCGTCCCACACCCCGCGTCACGCGGGGTGTTTTCATTTCCGCCGCGAAAATGAAAAACGCCCGCGGCGTTCCGCGGGCGTCTACATCTGTCTCGGCCCTTGGCCCTTGGCCCTCGGCCCTTCTTACTTCTTATCGTCCTTCACCGTGTACTCGGCGTCGATGACGTCGTCCTTGCCCGCCGCGCCTTCCGGCTTGGGCTCGGCGGTCGCGCCCGGCGCGCCGCCGCCGGCGGCCTTGGCGTTGGCCTCGTAGACGGCCTTGCCGAGTTCGTACGACGCCTTCTCGAGTTCCTTCATGGCCCGCTCGATGGCGTCCTTGTCGTCGCCCTTCAGGGCCGACTCGAGGCCGGACAGGGCCGTCTCGATCTGCCCGCGCGTCTCGGGCGAGACCTTCCCGCCGTGCTCTTCCAGGCTCTTGCGGGTCTGGATGACGAACGCGTCGGCGCGGTTCTTGAGGTCGACGACCTCGCGGCGCTTCTTGTCGTCCGCGGCGTGAGCCTCGGCGTCGCGCTTCATGCGCTCGATCTCGTTCTTGTCGAGCCCGCCCGAGTTGCTGATCTTGATGTCGGCCTTCTTGCCCGTGCCCTTGTCGGTCGCGGTCACGGTCAGGATGCCGTTGGCGTCGATGGCGAACTCAACCTCGATCTGCGGCATGCCGCGCGGCGCCGGCGCGATCCCCGACAGCTCGAACTCGCCCAGCAGCCGGTTGTCCTTCGCGAACTCGCGCTCGCCCTGAAGGACGCGGATCTGCACGCTGGTCTGCCCGTCGGCCGCCGTCGAGAAGACTTCCTTCTTGCTCGACGGGATCGTGGTGTTGCGTTCGATGAGCTTGGTCATCACGCCGCCGAGCGTTTCAACGCCCAGGCTGAGCGGGGTGACGTCGAGCAGGAGGATGTTCTTGACGTCGCCCTGCAGCACGCCGCCCTGGATCGCCGCGCCGACGGCGACGACTTCGTCCGGGTTCACGCTGCGGTTGGGCTCCTTGCCGAAGAGCTCCTTGGCGATCTGCTGGGCCTTGGGCATGCGCGTCGACCCGCCGACGAGCACGACCTCGTCGATCTTGCTCGCGTCCAGTCGCGCGTCCGAGAGGGCCTGCAGGCAGGGCGCCTTGAGCCGCTCGAACAGGTCCGCCGTCAGCGATTCGAACTTCGCCCGCGTGATGCTGATCTGCAGGTGCTTGGGCCCGCTCTGATCCGCCGAGATGAACGGCAGGTTGACCGACGTCTCCTGCATGGTGGAGAGTTCGATCTTCGCCTTTTCCGCGGCTTCCTTCAGGCGCTGCAGCGCCATCGGGTCCTTCTTGAGATCGATGCCTTCCTTCTTGCGGAAGTCTTCCGCCAGGAAGTCGATCAGGCGCTGGTCCCAGTCGTCGCCGCCCAGGTGCGTGTCGCCGTTGGTCGCGAGCACCTCGAACACCCCGTCGCCGATGTCGAGGATCGAGACGTCGAACGTTCCGCCGCCCAGGTCGAACACGGCGATCTTCTCATTCTTCTTCTTGTCAAGCCCGTACGCGAGGGCGGCGGCGGTGGGCTCGTTGATGATGCGCTCGACCTTCAGCCCCGCGATCTCTCCGGCGTCCTTGGTCGCCTGACGCTGCGCGTCGTTGAAATACGCCGGGACGGTGATGACGGCCCGCTCGACCTTCTCGCCCAGGTAATCCTCGGCGGTCTTTTTCAGGTCCTGGAGGATGAACGCGCTGATCTGCTGCGGCGTGAAGTCGCCCTGGTTGACCTTCACCTTCACGAAATCGTCCGCCGACCCCGTGATCGCGTAGGGCACCTTGCTCTCTTCGTTCCCGCTCTTGCCGTAGCCGCTCTCGCCGGCGGCGGAGACTTCGCTCTTGCGCCGCCCCATGAATCGCTTGATCGAGAAGATCGTGTTCTTCGGGTTGGTGACCTGCTGGTGCTTGGCGGGCTGGCCGATGAGGCGCTCGCCCTTGTCCGTAAAGCCGACCACCGAGGGGGTCGTGCGCGAGCCGGACGAGTTGATGAGCACCTTGGGCTGCCCGCCCTCCATGATGGCGACGCAGGAGTTCGTGGTGCCCAGGTCGATGCCGATGATCTTGCTCATACAAGGCTCCAGATCCGGCCAGGCCGGATTCGATTCGCGTTCGGGTCCGTCCCGGCTGTGAGTCCGGGACGCACCCGACATGAGGCAAGCGGGATGCCAACGCTCGCGCACGCCAAAACCACCCCGCGCCCGGGCCGCGATTGCGTGCCCGTCCCCTTCCGCCCCTCCCCCACGCGGCCGGTCCACTCATCAATCCGCCGAAGCCTGCCGATTTGGCAGGACCACGCCGCCGCCCCGGTACACTCACCCACGCGGGAGTTTCCCCGGAGGAGTCGACCATGCCCATGTCATCGCACCGTCACTCGGCCCGCCGCGGCGTCCCCGCGATCGCGATGGCCCTCGCCGTCGTCGGCGTGAGCGCGTGCAGCCCGGCGTCGCGCGACGCGGACAGCCGCCGCGTGTTCGACACCATGCCTGCGGCGACCACCATCGGCGCCGCGCGTCACCTCGCCCACTGGCTCGAGAAAGACCTCGCCGCCGACACCAAGATCAGCGACGCCGACAAGGCCGACCTTCGCGCCCGCGCTCAGATCCTCGCCGCGCAGGCCGCGAGTCTTGACGACGCGGCGGCGGCGTACGAGCGCAAGGACCCGGGTGTGAGCAAGCGCGATCTTGAACACCGTACCGCCGCGCTCGACGAGGAGTACCGCGTGCTCATGCGGGAGTGGATGGTGTTCCAGGTGCGACACGGGCAGCGGTCGGCGTCGGAGGTCGGCGAGATCGAGCCGGTGAACCCGCCGGGCGACGCGGACTAAACGCGGCCACAACCGCGTCGTCCGTACACTCGCCCGTGCCCACTCCGCCGCCCGATTCGCCGTCGTCTCCGCCCCCGCCCGAGCAGGGCCCGATCGTGACCCTCCCGCCGCCCGCCGAGTTTGTCGCGGCCGCGGCGGATCTGGGCATCGAGTTCGAACCCACCGACGTCGAACGGCTCGGGCTGTTCCTGCAACTGCTGCTCGAAGCCAACCGCATCACGAACCTGACGGCGATCACCGACCCGGCCCAGGCGTGGATGAAGCACATCTTCGACGCGCTCACGCTCGTGCCCGTCATCGCCAGCCACGGCGCCGCGCAGGCCGCGGGCGAGGCGTCCGACGATCAGACGCCCGCGCCCGACCCGGCCGCCGCGCCCCCCGCCCGCGCCGCTCCCGCCCGCGGCCCTTCCATCATCGACATTGGCTCCGGCGGCGGCGTGCCCGCGATCCCGCTCGCGATCGTCATGCCCGACGTCCGCTTCACGCTCGTCGAGGCCACCGGCAAGAAGGTCGAGTTCCTGCGTGACGCGATCGCGCGCCTGAAACTTCCCAACTGCCGCGTGCTGCAAGGCCGGGCCGAGACACTCGGACAGGAACATAAGACCCACCGCGAGTCGTACGACCTCTCCACGGCCCGCGCGCTCGGGCGGCTCGCTGTGGTGGTCGAACTCTGCGGCCCGCTGGTCAAGCCGGGCGGGCTGGTCATCGCCGTCAAAGGCGCGAAGGCCGAGGAAGAACTCGCCGAAGCCAAGACCGCCCTCGGCGCCATCGGCCTGCGCCATGTTGAAACCATCCCGACGCCGACGGGGCGGCTGGTGGTGCTGGAAAAGACCATCCGCACGCCACGCCTGTACCCACGGCGCGACGGCGAGCCGGCCCGAAGGCCGCTTGGTGTGACGGACGCCGACGCGCGCCGCATACCCTGACACGTGCCGACCACTGCTCGCGAGTTCCTTGCCGATGCCGGCCCGATCGCGCGCCTGTTGGGCCCGTCGTACGAGGCCCGGGCGCAGCAGCTCGACATGGCCGCCGCCGTTGAGCACGCGATGGCGTCGCGTGAGCGTCTGCTTGTCGAAGCGGGCACGGGCGTGGGCAAGTCGTTCGCGTACCTGGTGCCGGCGATCCTGCGGGCCGTGACGCGCAACGAGCGCACCGTCGTCGCCACCGCGACGATCAGCCTTCAGGAACAGCTCATCACCAAGGACATCCCGCTGCTGCTGAGCGCGCTGGCCCCGCTGCTGGGCACGCCGCCGCGCGAGGGCGCGGCGGACCCGCCCGCGCCGACCGCTTCGCCCGGCACTCCGTCCCCGGCGTCCGCGCCGTCATCGCCGCCATCGCCCGCGAGCGACCAGGTCGCTCAGTTCCCGCTGCGGCCCGTGCTCGCCAAAGGCCGCGGCAACTATCTCTCGCTCCGGCGTCTGCAACTGGCCAGCCAGCGCCAGGATTCGCTGCTGCACGACGACGCGGCACGCCGCTCGCTGCACGTCATCGAAGACTGGGCCTACACCACGCGTGACGGCACGCTGTCGACGCTCCCCGCGCTCGAACGGGCCGACGTCTGGGATCACGCCCGGTCAGACTCCGACAACTGCATGGGCCGCAAGTGCCCGAACTACAAGAACTGCTTCTACCAAGTCGCGCGGCGTGAACTGGAGCAGGCCAACCTCATCATCTGCAACCACGCGCTGTTCTTCAGCGATCTCGCGCTCCGCGTCCGCGGCGCGTCCACGTCCGCCGCCACCAGCGCCGGCTCGGCCATCCTGCCGATGTACGACCATGTCATCTTCGACGAGGCCCACAACCTCGAAGACGCGGCGTGCGATCACTTCGGGCTCTCGCTGGCCCAGCCGCGCGTCTCGCGATTGCTCCGCACGCTGTTCAACCCGAAGCGCCGCAAGGGCTACCTGCTCGACAACGGGCTGATGCTCGACGACACCGAGTCCATCGAGCGGGCCATGACGCTCGTCCTGCAGGCCGAAACCGCCAGCAACGCGTTCTTCGACGAACTCCACGAAGTCTCGCGTCGCGCCGAAGCCAGCGGCAACCGCCTCCGCCGCCCGGGCATGATCGACAACCCGCTGACGCCGGTGATGCGGGAACTCTCGCTGCGGCTTTTGAAGATCAAGGCGTCGATCGAGAGCGAGGCGGACCGATTCGAACTGACAGCCTTCGCTCGTCGCGCCGCGGATATCGCCGACTCCGCCGAGGCGATGGTCGAGCAGATCATGCCGAACTACGCGTACTGGATCGACGTCGATCGCGAGCGGTCCACGTTCGCGACCGACGACGCGGTGCCGACGCGTTTCGGCCCGCGCGTCTCGATCGCCTGCGGCCCGGTGACGCCGGGCGAACTGCTGAAGCGGTACCTGTGGGACGCGCACGAGCACGAGCGGGCCGCCGGCTCGCCCGTCCCGCCGCCCGACGCGGGCGACGACTTCGAAGCCGCGCTGGCCGATCCACCGCCGGAGTATGGCGAACCCTCGCCGTTCAACGACCACGACGCCGAAACGCCCGCCGCCCCGGCTGATTCACCCGCACGCCCCGCGCCGCGGCCCAAGACGTTCGTCCTCACCAGCGCGACGCTCGCGACGCGCACCATCCGCCCCGGCGAGCACGCCGAGCGGGCCGAAACCGCCTTCGCGCACGTGATGTCGAACCTCGGCATCTCGGCCGCTCGCACGCTGCAACTCGGCTCGCCGTTCGACTACGCGCGCCAGGCGAAGGTGATCGTGGACCTCTCCGTGCCCGACCCGCGCGCGGATGCGCAGCGGTCCCGCCCGGCTTCCGCCGGCGCACCGAGCGGCTTCACCCCCGCCCAGCGCCCGAGCGACGCGGCGTACATTCGCGCCCTCGCCGCCCGCGTGGTCCATCACGTCCGCTCAACCCGCGGCGGGGCCTTCGTGCTGTTCACCTCGTTCAACACGCTCAACGCCTGCGCCGACGCCTGCCGCCCCGCGCTCGAGCGGCTTGATCTCCCGGTGCTCGCGCAAGGGCGCGACGGCTCGCGCCCCGCGATCTTGCAGAAGTTCATCGAGTCCGGATCCGCCGTGCTCTTCGGTGCGGCGAGCTTCTGGCAAGGCGTCGACGTTCGCGGCGAGAATCTCCGCAACGTCATCATCACCCGCCTGCCCTTCGAACCGCCCGACCGCCCGCTCACGCAAGCCCGCACCGAACGCATCGAGCAGACCGGCGCCAACCCGTTCATGACGGATGCGCTTCCGCGGGCCGTCATCCGCTTCAAGCAGGGCTTCGGCCGCCTCATCCGCTCCGCCACCGACGCCGGGCAGGTCGTCATTCTCGACCCGCGCGTGCGCACCGCGCGGTACGGGCGCCTGTTCCTTGACGCGCTCCCGCCGGGCGTGCCGATCCACGAAGTCCGCGATGAAGACATCGGCGACGAAGTCTTCCGCGACGAGTGGGCGTCTTAACCGCTCGCACCATCGCCGCCACGCCCGCGCGAAAGAAACGCCCGCACGGCCGGGTCTTCGCTCAGCCCGATCGCCCGCGTCCGTGCCGCCGCCGCTTCGCCGGTGCGGCCCAGCTGCTCCAGCACGTGCGCCCGCACGGCCCAGTACGGCTGATACGCCCGCACGTCCTCGTCCGCGAGGCTGTTCAACAGCGCGAGCGCCGCGTCCGCGCTGGCGGCGTGCGCCCGCGCCGCCGCCCAGCCGACCGCCGCGCCCACGCTCGGATGCACCGCCATCAGCGCCGCATACAGCCCGTCGATCGCGTCCCAGTCCGTCCGTCCGGAGATGCGCCGATGCGCGTGCGCCGATTGAATCGCCGCCTCGATCTGATATCGGCCCGGCTCGGCGCGGGCCGCGGCTCGGTGCACCAGACGCTCGGCGCGATCGATCATGCCCGCGTCCCACCGGCGCGTGTCCTGCTCGTCAAGCGGGATGAACGCGCCGCCCGGCCCACGCCGCGCGCCCCGCCGACTTTCGCAGTACAGCAGCAGCGCGAGCAGCCCCCACGCCTCCGGCTCGTCCGGCAGGCGCTCGGCGATGTGCGTCGCCAGCCAGACCGCGTCGTCCGCAAGTTCCGCGTGCCCCGCCGCCGGCGTGCCCGCGGCCGACTCCACCGACGCCTCCCACCCAAGCCCGTACGCCGCGTACACCGCGTCGAGCACGCTCGGCAGCCTCGCCCGCAGGTTCGCCGTCTCCGGCAGGCTGAGCGCGATGCCCGCGTCGCGGATCTTCTCCTTCGCGCGCACCAGGCGCTGGCTCATCGTCGCCGGCGGCACGAGAAACGCCGACGCGATCGCCGCCGCGTCAACGCCAAGCACCACCTGCAACATCAGCGGGGCCCGCACCTCCTCGCCGACGGCGGGATGGCAGCACGCGAACATCACGCCCAGGCGCTCATCGTCGAACGTGTGCCCGTTATCCCGCTGCGCTACCACGCCGCGCTCCATCCGTTCCAGCACCGCGTTCCACACCTCGTGCCCGGCGGCTTTCGCGACGCGGGCCCGGCGCGAGCCATCGATGAGCGACCGCCGCGCGACGACGGCGAGCCACGCTTCCGGATTCTCCGGCACGCCGTCCTGCGGCCACCGCTCGAGCGCCGCGACGAGCGCCTCGCCGAGCGCGTCTTCCGCCGCCGCCATGTCGCGGGTGCGCACGGCGAGGTGGGCGACCAGTCGCCCATAACTCGCCCTCGCCGCACGTTCCACCGCGTCGCGTCCCATGGTCGCTGGATTGAACCTCGTCAGCCCGGCATGGACAGGATCGGGCGCACTTCGACCGCACCCCAGCCCGCCGCCGGGCACCGGGCCGCCCATGTCAGCGCCGTGTCCAGGTCCGGCACGTCGATGACGAACACCCCGCCGAGTTTTTCCTTGGTGTCGGCGAACGGCCCGTCCTGCACCGTGCGCTTGCCGTCGCGGACGCGGACGGTGGTTCCGGTGTGGGGCGGCTGCAGCGCCTGCCCGCCCGCGGCGACGCCGGCCTCCTTGAGCGCCGCCGCGTACGCCGCGTACGCGCCCCAGTAGGCCCCCATGCGGCTCGGGTCGTTCCGGGATTCAAAGTCGGCGTCCCGCTCGAGAACCATGATCGCGTACTGCATGCCCATCACTCCGTATGCTCTGCTCGTCGGCCGCGTGCCGGATGCTCACACACCCGGGCCACGCCGCCGCTCGCCACACTGACGTCCCCGCCCACCCCATTTCGACACGCCGCCACAAGATTTTTCGCCCTGAGCCGCACCAACCCCAAACACCCCGCAACCGCCCAAGCCCCCCACACTATCGCTTTCTGTTCCGCTCCCTCGCCCCCCCGGCCCTCGCCCCTGACCTCTGACCTCTGACCCCTACTCCCATGGCCTTCTTCATCTCGATGATCAAACTCGGCCTGACCAACCTGTGGCTGCACAGGCTTCGGTCGCTGCTGACCGCGCTTGGCATCATCTTCGGCGTCGCCGCGGTCATCATCATGGTCTCCATCGGCGAAGGCTCCAAGCAGCGCGCTTTGGACCAGATCGAACGCCTCGGCGCCAAGAACATCATCATCCGCTCCCAGCGACCGCCCGAAGGCCAGCAGAACACGCAGCGCTCCTTCCTCACACGCTACGGCCTGACCTGGGCCGACTTTCAGGTCCTCGCCGACAGCTTCCCCGGCGCCGAAGCGTGCGTCCCGCTGAAGGAAGTCGGCTCGCAGATTCTCAAGAACGAGAAGCGCCAGACCAGCCAGGCCTTCGGCGTGACGCCCGAACTGCTCACCGTCGCCAACATCCGTGTCGGCCGCGGACGCTACATCACGCAGGCCGACATCGACGAGACCGCCAACGTCGCCGTCATCGGCTCCGAAGTTGCCCGCACGCTGTTCCCGTTCGATGACCCGCTCGAGAACACGCTGCGGATCGATTCCAAAACGCTGCGCATCATCGGCGTGCTCGCGCCCGTCGGGCTCGCGGGCGGCGCCGGCGGCGCACTGGTCGGGCGCGACCTCAACCTCGACGTGCACATCCCCATCTCGACCGCGCGGAGCGCCTTCGGCGACAACGTCTTCCGGCGCTCCGCCGGGCAGTCGTCGCTCGTCAGCGTGCAGGTCAGCGAGATCTACCTGACCGCGCCGTCGCGCGACGACGTGATGCTCTACGCCGACCTGGCCCGGCGCATCGTCGAAACCCGGCGCCCCGGCATGCCGGACGTCGCGATGATCGTGCCGTACGAACTGCTGGAGAAAGCCCGTCGCGACGCGCTGACATGGACGGTCGTGCTGTCGGCCGTCGCGGGCATCTCGCTGCTGGTGGGCGGGATCGGGATCATGAACATCATGCTGGCGAGCGTGACGGAGCGGACGCGCGAGATCGGCATCCGCCGCGCTCTTGGCGCTACACGTCGGCACATCATCATCCAGTTCCTGATCGAGACGGGCGTGCTGTCGCTGATCGGCGGGCTGGTGGGCGTCGCGGCGGGCATCGGGCTCTCGCTGGGCCTGGGCCGCCTCGCTCCGATCCTCGCCGAACAGTTCCGCGCCGAGCTCGACCTGGCGACCAAAGTCACGCCGTGGTCCATCGTCCTGGCCTTCTGCGTCGCCGCGGCGACCGGCCTGGTCTTCGGCATTTATCCGGCGATCCAGGCTTCGAAGAAGGACCCGATCGTGGCGCTCAGGCACGATTGACCGCGACCGCCGAGCGGAATCCACGCCGCGTCCGCGTCGAAACCGTGGCCGTGCACCCCGCCGACGCCGACCACCGTGCCGACAACAACGCCGCCGACTTCTTCCCGCACGAATTCCGCGGCGAGATCGTTCACCACCGCCTCGGCACGTACACCTACACCGTCATCTTCCTGCCGCCGCCGCTCGCGCGCACGCTCCCGTTCACCGGCGCATGCCGCCTCCGCATCAGCGGCGAGGTCGGCGACATCCCGTTCGAGGCGGCCTGGCAGCCGAGCAAGGGACGCTGGTACATGATGCTGTCCCGCTCGATGCTGAAAGACGGCGGCTGGGCGCTCGGCGACAGCGTGCCGGTGCGATTCCGTGTCGAGCCGGACACCGCGGTCACCGTCCCGCCCGCGCTTCAGGCCGCCCTCGCCGCCGACCGCCGCGCCCGCGCAACATGGACCGCCGCCACCCCCGGCCAGCAGCGGGCCATGGCCCACCGCGTGGGCAGCGCCAAGACCGAACCGACGCTGCGCAAACGACTCGACGAGGCTCTCGCCCTGCTCCGCACCGGCACGGCGATCTATCCGCGGGGGCCGCAGCGCACTCGCGCGGCACGCAGCAAGAAGGCGACCTCGGGCAAGCGGCGTCGCGGCGGGGCGTAGCGATCACGCCGGCCGGACGCCGCGGTGGAGCTGCTTCACGCGTTCGACCTGCTGCTTGCGGACGATGTCGAGGATCACGCGCGGGATGCGCCATGATGCCTGGTCGCTCGGCACGCTCGCGCAGTGCTCGGTCATGCACTGGTACAGCATCTTGAACGCGTCGCGCGGCTGGTGCATCTGGTCCAGCGCGTCGATCAGGTCCTGACGCGTCACGTCCTCCGCGAACAGGTCCAAGAGCCCGAGCGCGCCCGCTCCGTCCGGGCGGCAGGTCTGCAAGCGCGCGTTGCACAGGTCGTACAGCGTCGCGCCCGTCCAGCTCAGACGCTCGATCAGGTTCTGCTTGTCGAGGCGGGCTTCCTGGAAGAACGCGGCCGACTCGCGGAACAGCGCGTGCCGCAGTTCCATCGGCAGCAGCATCTTCACCGCAACGTCCGGCAACTGCAGGAACTTGCTGGTGAGCATGGGCCACACGACGGCCCGCATGCGGTCCGGGTCGCCGGCGATCTGCGTCGGCTCGTCGACACGGTCGATCACGACCATCACGCTGGAATAGCCGAACGGGCGCAGCACGTTCAGCAGGCGCTCGAGCATCGCGTACCGCGTCTCGTCCGACGACGACATCGGCAGCACCGACGGGTCGACCAGGTCGGGGTCGATCTGGCGGATCGAGCGGCCCATCGACAGGTCGGAGCGGCTGAGCACGCGCACCTGCCGTCGAACGCGGTGCGCGAGCGTCACCAGGCGCAGCCGGTCGTACACCGACCGCTTGAACAGGATGACCAGGTACACCAGCAGCAGCCCGGCGATGACCCACACCAGCGAGTCCGGCCGCGTGAGCTGGGCCGGTTCGAAGGTGAGTTGCCCGGTCGAGAAGGCGTAGTACGCGGTGGCGGCGACCGGGATCCAGCCCAGGTACGCGAGGGCCGTCCACACCACGTGCCCGATCGGCGCGGACAATCGCAGCGCACGCCGCAGGCGGCGCGTGCGGTGCTCCGCCGAGTCGCCGGTGGCGTGCCGGTCGTAGACGGATTGCAGGACCAGCAGGTCTTGGCGGACGCGTTTGTCCCACTTGCGGGCGGCCTTGCGCGGCTCGGGCCCGGGGGCGAAGGTGACCGCCTGCCCGCGCACTTCGCCCGCGTTGTCCAGGATCGCGTCCACGATCGGGGGCACGGCGAGCGTCAGCACCGCGTCGATGTGATCGACCAGGCGGTACTTGGCCAGGCTGTCGGTGAGCGTCTGCTTCTTCTCGATGCCGACGCGCTCAATGAAGCGCGTCAGGAACGGGTTGAGATCGTCGTATGCGATCCACAGGCACTTGGCCTTGGGGTGCGTCTGGTTGAACGCGGCGACGCGGTCGGCGAGTTGCAGGCGGATGGCGGTCTTGCCGCTGCCTTTCTCGCCGAAGACGATCGCGGTGGACGGGCGCTCGAAGTCGCCGGCGATCTTCTCGAACTCGCTGTGCGCGGTGGCGGCCCCGAGCCCGGGCCCGGTGTAGCCGATGCCGGGCTGGGCCGGGTCGCCGGACGCGGTGCGGAGTTCCGGCCCGCCCCCGGCGTGGTGCTTGGCCTCAAGGCGCAGAAACACCGGATCCTGACGCGCCTCCTCGCCCCGGAAGGGGTTCTCGATGATCTGCCAGTGGTCGAGGAACTGCTGGAGATTCATAAGGAAGGCACTGGGCACTAGGCACTGGGCACTGGTGGGGAGAGACAGGCACCGGGGACCAGGCACCGGGCACCAGTGGGGGAGGGGAGGGGAGGGGAACGGGCGAGTGTTCGCCGTTTCCCGTTTCCCGAATCCCGAATCCCGATTCCCGTCTTCTCAGTGATCGACGCGGACGCCGAGCATGGGGGCGATGCGGGCGAGCATGGTGTCGAGGGATTTGCGGTCGCGGGCTTCGAGGTTGAGGCGGAGGAGGGGTTCGGTGTTGGACTTGCGGACGTTGCACCACCAGCCGCCGGCGGGGGCCTGGGCGGGTTTGTCGAAGCAGTCGATGGTGACGCCGTCGAGTTCGTCGACGGTGCCGGCGGGGCCGAACTCGCGCTTGAGGTTGGCGAGGGCGCCGTCCTTGTCTTCGATGGTGAAGTTGATCTCGCCGGACTGGACGTAGCGCTGCACGGGGGCGATGAGCTGGGACATCTTCTTGCCGGACTGCTTGAGGAGGCTGAGCACGGCGCACATGGCGATGGCGCCGGAGTCGGCGTTGAAGTTCTGCGCGAAGTAGAAGTGCCCGGAGAGCTCGCCGCCGAAGACGCAGTTCTTCTCGGCCATGGCGGCCTTCATGAACACGTGCCCGACGCGGGAGCGGATGGGGACGCCGCCGGCCTTGGTGATTTCTTCGGCGACGGCCTTGGTGGAGCGGAGGTCGTAGCAGACGCCGGGGGCGTTGCCCCCGCCGAGGCCCGCGGCCTTGGCCTTCTTGAGGAAGTAGGGGGCGAGGATGGCGGTGAGCTGGTCGCACCCGACGGGCGTGCCGGTCTCGTCGATGACGACGCAGCGGTCGGCGTCGCCGTCGTAGCAGAAGCCGACGTCGGCCTTTTCCTTGACGACGCGCTCGCGGATCTGGGCGAGGTTGGCGGCGACGAGGGGGTTGGGCTCGTGAACGAACTCGCCCTTGGAGTTGTCGAAGTTGAGTTCGATGATGTCGAGGTGGGTGTCGGGGCCGAGCGCGGACTTCTTGCCGAAGACCATCGGGATCATCGTGCCGGCCATGCCGTTGGAGGCGTCGATGACGCACTTGAGCTTGCCGGCGCCGGAGAGGTCGAGGAAGGCGCGGACGTGCTTGGTGTAGGCGTCCCAGAGGGAGCGCTGCTCGACGCGCCCGCCGGCGGGCTGCATGGTCTGCTTGTCGACCATGGCGGCGTGCTTGCGGACTTCGGCGAGGCCGGTGGCTTCGCCCACGGGCTTGGCCTTGCGCTTAGAGATCTTGAAGCCGTTGTACTGCGGCGGGTTGTGGCTGGCGGTGGTCATGATGCCGCCGGCGCAGTCGAGGTGATTGACGGCGAAGTAGATCATCGACGTGTCGCAGAGGCCGAGGTCGATGACGTTGCCGCCGTGGTCGTTGATGCCCTGGATGAGGGCCTTGGAGAGCGCGGGGGAGGTCTTGCGCATGTCGCGCCCGACGACGATGTTCTTCATCATCGGGGAGGTCTCGCCGGCGGCGGCGGCGTCGGCGAGGAGGAACTTGGAGGCGCCGAAGCCGATCTGCCAGGCCATCTTCTCGTCGAGCAGGTCGGGCACGGTGCCGCGGATGTCGTACGCCTTGAAGACTTTGCCGAGCATGCGGATCTCCGGGGGGCAGGGGACAGCGGGCAGGGGCGAGAGGTCAGAGGTCAGGCGACAGGGGACAGAGGTCAGAGGTGAGAGGCCAGGGAGAGGTCGGAAAAGAAGGTGAAGGGGCAAGGGTAGGGTCGGCGGTGGTGAGTTTCACGTTTGTTTGGTGTGTGGTTGGCGGGGAAGGCGGGTGGGCGTGGGGGTTGTGCGGGCTTCACCCTTGGGCGGCGCGGCGCGGGCGTGTGCGCGCGGCCGGGGGCCGGTGGCGGATCGGCGGTGCCAAGGTCAGGCCGCCGCTGGAGTTACAAACTTGTGCCGGCGGGTGGTTCGCCGCGGCGCGCGCACGGGCGGTGGGCGCGCGCGGCCGCTCGGACGGGGTCTGGTGGGTGGTGGGTAGGCTTGGGAATGCGGTGTCCTTGGGCGACAAATGAGCGATCGATCGCGTATCACGACCGAGAGTGGGGCGTGCCGGTGGGGTGGTCGCCGTCGGGCGGCGTGGTGGCGACGCCGGAGAGTGAGCGGCGGCTGTTCGAGTTTCTCATCCTGGAGGGCGCGCAGGCCGGGCTGAGCTGGGACACCATCCTGCGCAAGCGCGAGCGGTACCAGGCGGTGTACGACGGCTTCGACTGGACACGGATCGCGCGGTATGACCAGCGGAAGGTCAAGGCGCTGCTGGGCGACGAAGGGATCGTGCGGAATCGGCTGAAGGTCGCGGCGTCGATCGACAATGCGCGGGCGACGATCGAGGTGGTGCAGGAGTTCGGGTCGCTCGGGGCGTATCTGTGGCGGTTTGTGGACGGGCGGCCGATGGTGAACCGGTGGAGCGCGATGCGGCAGGTGCCGGCGTTCACGCCGATTTCGGACGCGATGAGCAAGGAGTTGAAACGACGCGGGTTTCGGTTTGTGGGGACGACGATCTGTTACGCGTTCATGCAAGCCGTGGGGATGGTGAACGATCATCTGGTGACGTGCCCGCGGCACTCGGCGATTTGTGGGGGCAACTTTGGTTGAAATGGCGGGGGAGAGGGGACGATGAGGGGAGGGAAAGGGCCGAGGGCCTTGGGGCCGAGGGCCGAGGGGTGATGGAAGCAGGACGGACCATGGCGTTGCGATCGCGGCAGGATGACGAGAACGTGCGGGTGTTGACGGAGACGGACGCGCCGCGCGCGTGGCGGTTCACGATGGCCGTGCCGACGGGGGAGGGCGGCGGGCCGACGGAGATCACCGTGCTGCTGTCGTGGGTGGATTACGAGTATTGGAGCCACGGGCAGAAGAGCCCGGCGAGCATCGCGGAGGCGGTGGTGCGGTCGGTGCTGGAGAGCCAGCCGGAACGCGTGCTGCCGGAACAGTTCGATGCGTCAACGGCGCGGCGGTGGGTGCGGGACCTTGATGAGCGGATGCGGGAGTGGTGAGGGGGCGGGGGAGGTTGAACGCGAAGGCGCGAAGGGCTCGAAGGGGGGGAACGGGATTCGGGATTCGGGAAGCGGGAGGCGGGAAACGGGAAGTGGGAAGAGAAGAAGATGAGTTGTCACGCCGCGGAGCGGCGCGCGACCCTAAGCGGTGCGGGCGCGTTCGGCTTCGAGGTGGAGTTTGAGGTAGGTGCCGGTGTAGGAGGCGGGGGTGCGCATGACGTCTTCGGGCGTGCCGGCGACGACGATGGAGCCGCCGCGGTCGCCGCCTTCGGGGCCGAGGTCGATGATCCAGTCGGCGCACTTGATGACATCGAGATTGTGCTCGATGACGACGAGCGTGTTGCCGGCGTCGGCGAGGCGGTTGAGGACCTGGACCAAGCGGGCGACGTCGTCGAAGTGCAGGCCGGTGGTGGGTTCGTCGAGGATGTAGAGGGTCTTGGCGGAAGTGCCGGAGTGGCGGAGTGGGGGAGTTGTCGTGGTCGAGTGGCGGAGTGACGACTCGGCGACGGCGTCGTCCTGTTCGTCGTCGGACTCGATGTCGGTGTCGAGATCGGGGTCGGGGATGGTGTCGGCCTCGGCGGAGTCTTCGGTGCGGACGCCGAACTGGGAGGGCATGGCGGCGGAGCCGACCTTGCCGAGTTCGGTGGCGAGTTTGATGCGTTGGGCCTCGCCGCCGGAGAGGGTGGTGGAGGGCTGGCCGAGGGTGATGTAGCCGAGCCCGACGTCGCGGAGGCATTCGACGAAGCGGGCGATCTTGGGATGGTTCTCGAAGAAGGCGCAGGAGGCTTCGACGGTGAGGTTGAGGACGTCGGCGATGGACTTGCCGCGGTAGAGGACTTCGAGGGTTTCGCGGTTGTAGCGGGCGCCGCGGCAGACTTCGCAGTTGACGTAGACGTCCGGCAGGAAGTGCATCTCGATCTTCTTGAGGCCCTGGCCTTCGCAGGCTTCGCAGCGGCCGCCGCCTTTTTGAGCGCGGACGTTGAAGGAGAAGCGGCCGGGCTGGTAGCCGCGGATCTTCGCTTCCTTCGTGGCGGCGAAGATGCGGCGGATCTCGTCGAAGATGCCGGTGTAGGTGGCGGGGTTGGAGCGGGGCGTGCGCCCGATGGGGGACTGGTCGACCTCGATGATGCGGTCGACTTTCTTCAGGCCGGTGATGCGGGCGTGGGCGCCGACGCGGACCCGCGAGCCGAGGAGGTCTTTCTTGGCGGCCTGAAGAAGGATGTCGTTGACGAGCGTGGACTTGCCGGAGCCGGAGACGCCGGTAACGCAGATGAGCCCGCCCAATGGGAAGGCGACGTCGACGGCTTTGAGGTTGTTTTCTTTGGCGCCTTTGACGACGACGGCGGCGGCGGGGTCGAGCGGTCGGCGGCGGCGCGGGGTGTCGATGCGTTTGAGGCCGGAGAGGTATTGCCCGGTGAGGGAGGCGGGGGAGGCGATGATGTCGGGGACGGTGCCCTGGGCGACGACGCGCCCGCCGTGAACTCCCGGGCCGGGGCCGACGTCGAGGACCCAGTCGGCGGCGCGGATCATGTCCTCGTCGTGCTCGACCACTAGGACGGTGTTGCCGATGTCGGCGAGGTGGCGGAGGGTGTTGATGAGGCGGGTGTTGTCGCGCTGGTGCAGGCCGATGGTGGGCTCGTCGAGCACGTAGCAAGCGCCGACGAGTTTGGAGCCGACCTGGGTGGCGAGTCGGATGCGCTGGGCCTCGCCGCCGGAGAGCGTGCCGGTCTTGCGGTCGAGCGAGAGGTAATCAAGCCCGACGGAGGCGAGGAAGCCGAGGCGGCCCAGGACTTCCTTGAGGATGGGCTCGGCGATGAGGCGGTGCTCGGCGGAGAGTTTGAGGTGGCGGACGAAGTCGGCGGCGTCGGTGATGGTGAGGCGGGAGAGTTCGGCGATGTTGATGGTGGAGCGGGCGGCGTCGGCGGGGCGGCCGACGACTTGGCGCTGTGCGAGGCGGCGCTGGTCGGCGTGGTGATCGCTCTCGAGCAGGACGTGGAGGGCTTCGATCTTGAGGCGGTCGCCGCGGCAGGTGGGGCAGTCGACCTCCTGCATGAACTGGGCGAGCCACTCGCGGATGAAGGAGGACTCGGTCTTTTCGTACCACGCGCGGAGGGAGGGCGCGACGCCGGTGAACTTGGCGCGGTGCTTCTTCTCGTCTTCGGGCGTGGTGCCGTCGATGAGGATGCGGACGGCCCAGTCGGGCAGGACGCTGATGGGCAGGTCGGGATCGACCTTAAAGGAGACGCAGAACTGGCGGAGCAGTTTGCGGTAATACCGGCCCATCGGGGGCGGGACTTTCCAGGGCTTGACGGCGCCGTCGGCGATGGAGAGGGTGCGGTCGGGGATGCAGAGTTCGGCCTGGAAGTGCTGGACGGAGCCGAGGCCGTGACACTCGGGGCAGGCGCCGGTGGGCGCGTTGAAGCTGAACAGTCGCGGGGCGAGTTCTTCGAGGGCGCACTCGGGGTGTTCGGGGCAGGCGAACTTGTCGGAGTAGATGCGGTCGGTCCAGCCGGTGGGGGCGGACGGGGTTTCGACGCTGACGATGACGGAGCCGCCGGCGAGTTTGAGGGCGGCTTCGACGGCCTCGGCGATGCGCTGGCGGGCGTCGGGGCGGAGGACGATGCGGTCGATGACGACGTCGACGGAGTTTTTCTCGTAGCGGCCGAAGCTCAGCGGGTTCTCGCCGCCTTTGGCGAGGGCGTCGCGGATCTCGAGGATGACGGGGGCCTTGGCGGCGGCGCCGGAGCCGGCGGTGGCGCGGATGCGGCCCCAGCCCTTGGACTGGATGTCTTCCAGGACGTCCTTGTGGAAGCCTTTTTGCAGGCGCACGACGGGGGCGAGGATGAGGAGTTTGGGATCGGAGGCGGGAGACGATCCACCCGACTCGCCGCGGAGCGGCGACCCACCCGACTCACGCCCCTCGCGGAGCGAGGGGGTACCCAGAGCGAGGGCCATGACGGCGTCGACGATCTGCGAAGCGCTGGTGGCGGTGATGGGGCGGCCGCAGCGTTCGGTGATGGTGCCGTCTTTCTTGGTCTTGGTGGGGCACCAGCAGCGCGGCGAGCCGCAGCGGGCGTACAGCAGGCGGAGGTAGTCGAGGATTTCGGTGGTGGTGGCGACGGTGGAGCGCGGGCTGGCGGTGCCGGAGCGCTGCTCGATGGCGATGGTGGGGGGGAGGCCTTCGATGTCGTCGACGTCGGGCTTTTTGAGCTGGTCGAGGAACTGGCGCGCGTACGCGGAGAGGGACTCCATGTACTTGCGCTGGCCCTCGGCGAAGATGGTGTCGAAGGCGAGGGAAGACTTGCCGGAGCCGGAGAGCCCGGTGATGACGACCAGGCGATCGCGTGGGATGCTGACGTCGATGTTCTTGAGGTTGTGCTCGCGGGCGCCGCGCACGCGGATGCAGCGGGCCGGGTCCGGCTGCGCGGGGGCGGCGGCGGGGAGCGGGGGGGCCGCGGTGATCGGTGCGACGGCGATCGGGGAGCGGGCCCGCGGCGGAGCGGCGGGTGAAGACGGCGAGTGCAGGTCGGGCATGGTGTATGGCGGCGAGAGAACGGAGTGCGGGACGCGGAGCGTCCCGAGTTCGCCGGGACGGGCGCGGCGGATGCCGCGGGAGGGTCAGGGTGTTCGTGGCTCGGCGATTGCGGGTGCGGCGGGTGGGGCGGGGGCGGTCGCGGCGGGGGCGGAGTCGCGCTGCAGGTTGCGCATCTTCATCTCCGCCTGACGCTTCTGGTAGATGAGCCCGACGATCATGAGCCCGAGGGCCACGCCGATGAGGTAGATGCCCAGGCGCGAGAGGAAGGAATCGCTCTTGCGCTTGGCGCGAGGGGCGGCGAGCAGCGGGTCGGACTCTGGTACGCGGGGAGGGTTCATTAGCGCGAGAAGGTTTGCTGGGTGATGGGGCGATCGAGCGGGGGGCGGTGGGCGTCGGGGTCGGGCTCGCCGCGGAGGGCGGCGAGGACGATCTCGGCGTTGCGCTGCCAGGTAAGTTTACGCAGGACCAGGTCGCGTCCGGCGCGGCCCATATCGCGGAGATTGGGGCGGGAGAGGGCGTCGGTGAGAGCGGCGGTGAGGGCGGGGACGTCCTTGGGCGGGATCACCCAGCCGTGGGTGCCGGGCGTGATGTGGTACGACATGCCCGAGTCGGTGGTCATGATGACGGGCGTGCACGCGGACAGGGCCTCGGCGTAGACCAGGCCGAAGCTCTCCCACCAGGACGGGAGGCAGAACAGGTCGGCCCAGGCCATGTGCTGCAGTACGTCGGTGTGCGGGAGGCTGGGGAGGAACTCGACGCGGTCCGCGAGGTTCAGGCGGTCGACCTGGGCGCGGATGTGATCGGGCGGCGGGCCGACGATGATCAGGTGGGCGCCGGCGATGTTGGCCTTCGCGAACGCGTCGAGCAGGACGGCGTGGCCCTTGCGTTCGATGTAGGAGCCGACGGTGAGGATGAGACGCTTATTCTGCCAGCGATCCGGACGCGGGGCGGCGATCTGCTCGGGCGATGCGACGGTGGTGCCGTTGACGATAAGGCGGGCCTGCGGCAATTTGAGCGTGTCGCGCAGGTAGAGATACCACGGGACGCCGACGCTAAAGATGGCGCGTGCGGGGGCGAGCGTGCGGCGGTAGTAGCGGCCGATGGTGGAGTCGGCGGGGAAGTCGATAGGGTCGTGCTCGATGATGGCGAAGGGGCGGCTCAGGGCGCGGGCGAGGCGCGCGGTCATGCCGCCGAGCATGAGGCCGTCGTGCGTGAGCAGGGCGTCGGGGGCGAACTGCTTGAGCGAGCGGAGGAGCGCGCGTTCGACGGGGCGGGCGATGGTCCAAGCGGCGAGCGCGGGGTGGATGGGCGTGAGTTTCCAGCGGACGGTGGGCGGCTTCGGGAACAGGCCTTTGAAGGTGTGCGTGCGCACGCCGAGGTAGGTGTCGATGGCGGGGCGGGCGTTGAAGGCGCGGAGTTTGGGGAGCAGGGGTTCGAGGAGGCGTGGCCCGCCGAGGGTGGGTGAGAAGATCTCGCAGACGACGGGGCGGCCGTCGACGGTGGCGGCGTTGAGCGCGCGGGCCTGCGTGTTGTTGTACGGTCCGGACAGCGTGTTGCCGGACCACGGGGCGGACATGGTGAGCAGGGCGATGCGCATCAGCGGGGCGTTCCGTGGGGCGGCGTTGTGCCGGGGGAGGGTTGTGGGGTGAGCGCGTCGAGGATGGCGCGGGCGCTGTTGGCCCAGGTGAAGCGCCCGCGGACGAGGGCTTGGCCGGCGCGGCCCATGGCGGGGAGGTCGGCGGTGGTGAGGGCTTCGCGCAGGGCGGCGGTGAGGGCGGCGTGATCGCGCACGGGGACGATCCAGCCGTGCTGACCGTGACGCAGCAACGGGGCGATGCCGCAGGCGTCGGTGCAGATCACCGGCGTACCGGCGGCGAGCGCTTCGGCGAAGACCATGCCGAAACTCTCGCGGTGGGACGGGAGCGCGAACAGGTCGGCCCAGGCGAGCCACTGCTGGAACTCGGCGGCGGGCATGCGGTCCGGTCGCAGGACGTGCGGGCGCAGGTTGAGCGTGCCGATCAGGTCGTCGCACCCCGGCGCGAGCGGGCCCACGAGGACCAAGCGCGTATCGGGCTGGTCAAGAGCGGCGGCGGCGAACGCGCGGATGAGTTCGGCCTGGCCCTTCGCGGGGATCGGTGAGCCGGCGGAGAGAATCAGGCGGAACGGGGCCAGTTCGGGCGGGCGCGGCGTGGCGAGCTGCGCGTCGGTCGCGGCGTGGATGCCGTCGGGCGCGAGGTGGACGTTGCTGAGGCCGTAGGACCGCAGACGGTCGAGGCTGGGCGGCGCGACGGCGAAGACGGCGGCGGCGGAGCGGGAGATCTTGGCATAGGCCCGCGCGATCGGCGCGGTCGGGGGCCAATCGATCCCCTCGTGCTCGATGAACGCGAGGCGCGCGTTGAGACGCGGGGCGATGGCGGCGGCGGTCTGCCCCAGCACGATCGCGTCGTGCACCAGTAGCACGTCGGGTTTGAGGGAGCGCAGGACGCGTTCGAGCGGGCGGGCGAGGGCGGCTTTGACGCTCGCGCCGACCAGGCCCGGGGCGCGAAGGGCCAGGCGCTCGCGCAGCAGGTTGGGGTGCAGCATCGGTGCGCGAACGAGCGTGCACGGCACGCCGTCGCGGGTCCAGGTGCGCGGGACGCTGAGCAGGCGGCGGATGCCGGCGTGGGCGGCGGCGGCGAGGCGCGGGAACCAGAGCGCGGGGACGACGATGTGGACGTCGACGCCGAGGTCTTTCAGTGCGCGGCCCTGGTGCAGGTTGTACTGCCCGCTGAACGGGCTGGCGTCGGACGGTGCGGACATGGTGACGAGCGCAATGCGCACCGGTAAGGCTCCGGACGGATCAAGGCGGGCAAGAGTAGGTGTGTGGTTGGTGCACGCTGGGATGTGGGGGGGAAGTGGCGGAGTGGCGAAGTGGCGGAGTGGTCGAAGGGGCTTTGGCCGCGGCGTGGGTCACGATTGGGGGCGGGAGCGTTTGGAGGGATTTTTGCCGGCGCGGACGCCGGGCATGCCGGCCTTGCGGTCGCCGCGGTCGGCGCGGTTGCCGGAAGCGCCCTTGCCGGAGCCGCCGGCTTCGGCGCGGCGTGCCTTGGTGGCGCCGGAGGCGGCTTTGGCTTTGAGGCTCTTGACCTGGTCGCGGAGTTTGGCGGCTTTCTCGAACTCGAGGTTCTGTGCGGCGGCGAGCATGTCGGCCTCGAGTTCGCGGATGAGTTCGGCGATCTCGTATTCCTTGTCGCCGCCGGCGATCGCGGTCTGGGCGGTGCGCCGGGCTTTGAGTTCGAGCTCGAGCCCGCGCCGGATGGCCTTGACGATGGTCTGCGGGGTGATGCCGTGGGCGGCGTTGTAGGCGATCTGCTTGGCGCGGCGGCGCTCGGTCTCTTTCATCGCCGCGTCCATCGCGGGCGTCATCTGGTCGGCGTACATGACGACGTACGCGTTGACGTTGCGGGCGGCGCGGCCCATCTGCTGGATGAGGCTGGTGGGCGAGCGGAGGAAGCCCTGCTTGTCGGCGTCGAGGATGCAGACCAGCGAGACCTCGGGCAGGTCGAGCCCTTCGCGCAGCAGGTTGACGCCGACGAGCACGTCGTACTCGCCCGTGCGCAGGTCGGTCAGGATCTCCATGCGTTCGAGCGTCTCGATGTCGCTGTGCAGGTAGCGGACGCGGAGGCCCTGCTGGTCGAGGTAGACGGCCAGGTCCTCGCACAAACGCTTGGTGAGCGCGGTGACGAGGACGCGCTCGCCCTTCTCGACGCGCTCGCGGCAGCGGGCCAGGAGGTCGGCCACCTGGCCCTGTGCGGGCTTGACCTCGATGATCGGGTCCAGCAGGCCGGTGGGGCGGATGACCTGCTCGGCGACGACGCCCTCGGTGCGTTTGAGTTCGTATTCGGCGGGCGTGGCGGAGACGTAGAGCGTTTGCGGGACGATGGCCTCGAACTCTTCGAAGCGGAGCGGGCGGTTGTCGAGGGCGCTGGGGAGGCGGAAGCCGTGATCGACGAGGACCATCTTGCGGTTGCGGTCGCCGTTGAACATGGCGTGCACCTGCGGGACGGTGACGTGGGACTCGTCGATGATGAGGAGCCAGTCGCGGAAGTTGGGACGATCAGGCACTGGGCACTGGGCACTAGGCACTAGGGGAGCGGAGGATGCCGGTGCGGGCGGGGCGAAATCGAAGTAGTCGAGGAGGGTGTAGGGGCGTTCGCCGGGCGTGCGGCCGTCGAAGAAGCGGGAGTAGTTCTCGATGCCGTTGCAGTAGCCGACTTCTTCGATCATCTCGAGGTCGTACTTGGTGCGGGCGAGGAGGCGCTGGGCTTCGAGGAGTTTGCCCTCGGAGCGGAGGGCCATGACGCGTTCGTCGAGTTCCTTGCGGATGCGGGCGATGATCTCCTGCAGGCCGTCGTCGCTGATGACGTAGTGCACGGCGGGGAAGAGGAAGAACTGTTTCTCCTCGGCGAGCAGTTCGGCGCTGGTGGGGTTGATGAGCTCGATGCGGGTGATCTCATCGCCGGTGTCGCCGCCGAGCTGGACGCGGACGGCGTATTTCTCGTACGCGGGCCAGACCTCGATGACATCGCCGCGGACGCGGAACTTGCCGCGGGTGAACTCGATGTCGGTGCGCTGGTACTGCATGGCGGACATGCCGAGCAGGAACTCGCGCCGGTTGATGATGGAGCCGCGGGTGATGGTGAGGACGCGCTCGGAGTAAGCCTGCGGGGAGCCGAGCCCGAAGATGCACGAGACGCTGGCGACGACGATGGTGTCGCGCCGGGAGAGGATGTTGCTGGTGGCGGCGAGGCGGAGCTGGTCGAGCTCGTCGTTCTTGGAGGAGTCTTTCTCGATGTAGATGTCGCGCTGGGGGATGTAGGCCTCGGGCTGGTAGTAGTCGTAGTAGGAGACGAAGTAGTTGACGCTGTTGTTGGGGAAGATCTCGCGCATCTCTTCGTAGAGCTGGGCGGCGAGGGTCTTGTTGTGGCTGATGATCAGCGTCGGCTTGTTCAGGCGCGCGATGACGTTCGCCATCGTGAACGTCTTGCCGGTGCCGGTGGCGCCGAGCAGCACCGCGGCCGGGGCGCTCGAGCGGAGGCGTTCGGTGAGCTGCTCGATCGCCTGCGGCTGGTCGCCCGTCGGCTTGAAGGGGCTGACGACCTCGAACGGGCGAGAGGTCTGGAAGGCGGGGGGCATGGCGACAGGGTAGGGAAATAGACGGGGCGGCGTGCGGCGATTCCTACACTCGCGGATGCAGCGTGGGATGGAGCAAAGGGCCCAGCGTGGGCGGGTGTGCGGGGCGATTGCCGGCGCGGGCGCGGTCGGCGTTGTCGCGATGGCGAGTTTCGGCGCGCCGTTCGGGCGGCTGCACCTGGCGGATTACCAACTGACGCGGCAGGTGCTGCTGCCGAGTGTGGTGAACGAGGCGTCCGCAGTCGCGTTCAACACGGACACGGGGACGCTGTTCATCATCGGCGACGCGGGGCGGGCGGTGGCCCAGTTCACGACGGCGGGCGTGCTGATCGATCAGATGGCCTTCTCGGGGTTCGCGGATACCGAGGCGCTGGCGTATGTCGGCGGCGGGATGTTCGTGATCGCGGAAGAGCGGCTGCAGACGACGTACCGGTTCACGTATACGCCGGGCGCGACGCGGGCGCGGTCGAGCATGCCGTCGGTCGTGCTGGATCCGACGTTTTCGGACAACGTCGGCGTCGAGGGGCTGTGCGCCGATCCGACGACGGGCGCGTTCCTGGTGGTGAAGCAGAACCTGCCGCAGCGGGTGTATGGGGCGACGCTGAACTTCGCGGCGGGCACGGCGGTGACGCAGGACCTGTTCGCGCCGGGGCTCCTCGGTTTGCAGACGTTGTCGGAGATCGCCAGCCCGGCGGTGGTGGCGTCGGTCGCGGCGGGCGCGGGTCGGGATGACGTGCTGATCTTGAGCGCGGCGTCGCGCCGGCTGGTGACCGCGACGCGGGCGGGGACGGTGCTGAGCCAGTTCGATGTCAGTGCGCTGGCGACGACGATGGAGGGCGTGTGCGTCGGGCCGGACGGCACGGTGTACATGGTGAGCGAGACCAACCTGGGGACGGCGAGCCCGTCGTCGCCGATGCTGTGGGTGCTGACCAGGCGGTGCGGGGCGGACTTCAACCGCTCGGGCGCGGCGAGCGTGCAGGACCTGTTTGATTTCCTGGCGGCGTACTTCGCCGGGGCGCCGGCGGCGGACGTGAATCACGCGGCGGGCGTGAGCGTGCAGGACGTGTTCGATTTTCTGGGGGCGTGGTTTGAGGGGTGCGGGTAAACTTCCGGCGTGATCATCAACGGCGTGAACATTCCCGAGCGCGAGATCACCGAGTTCTGCGCGCGGCACGGCGTGAGCCGCCTGAGCGTGTTCGGGAGCATTCTCGGCGAAGATTTTTCGCCCGAGAGCGACGTGGACATGCTGGTGGAGTTTCTGCCGGGGCGTACGCCGGGGATGGTGGGGTTCGGGCAGATGATTTTGGAACTGACGGCGCTGGTGGGGAGGCGGGTGGATCTGCGTACGCCGTTTGATTTGTCGCCGCACTTCCGATCGCGGGTGCAGCGCGACGCGCGGGTGTTGCATGCGGCGTAAACGCCGGGAGTCGGCAGTTGAGGATCGGGTTCGGGTCGAGCACATGCTGGAGGCGGCCCGCGACATCGCGGCGTTCGTGGCCGGGCGCCGCCGGAGCGATCTGGAAGCGGACGCAATGCTCACCCGCGCGATCACGCACGCGGCCCAGCAGATCGGCGACGCAGCGGCCCACGTCTCGGACGAGGGACGGGCGCGGGCGCCGGGCGTGCCGTGGGGTCAGATCGTGGCGATGCGGCACGTTCTGGTGCACGTGTATTGGGGCGTTGACCTCGACCGGCTGTGGAAGACAGCGGTCGAGGATGCGCCCGAACTCATCCGCCAGCTGGAAGCTGCCTGCGCGGACTGGCCGTTGCCCCCTGAAGAACCCGACTGAAGCGACGGAGAGGCGGGGGGCGAAGATCAGGTCTTCGCCGGTCCGCCCTCGTGGTCGTCGTCGTCATCGTCATCATCGTCGTGCGCTTCGGCGGCGGCTTCGGCCTCGGCGAGGGCCTTCTTGGCGGCCTCTTCCTGGGCCTTCATCGCCTGCTCTTCGGTGATGCCCTTCTTCTGGGCTTCTTCCTTGGCGAGCTTGCGCTTGATCGCTTCGATCTTGACCTTGTCGGGCGCGATGATGATCGCCGCTTCCTTCATCTGCCAGCGCGGGGTCTGCTCGACCTTGCCCACGTCGCCCAGCGCGTCGGCGACTTCCTTCAGGCGCGTCAGCCCGATGTCGCGGTGCGCGATCTCGCGCCCGCGGAAGCGCTGGATGATCATCACCTTGTGCCCGGCCATGAGGAACTTGCGGGACTGGTCCACGCGGATCATCACGTCGTGCTTGTCGATCTTCACCGACCGCCCGAGGCGGATCTGCTTCATTTCCGCCTGGCGGCTGGCGGCCCGGTTCTTCTGCTCACGCTTGGAAAGTTCGTACTTGTACTTCCCATAGTCCATGATCTTGCAGACGGGCGGGCGCGCTTCGGGCGAGATCTCGACAAGATCAAGCCCGGCCTGGTCGGCCATGCGCAGCGCATCGGGCGTCTCGACGACGCCGATCTGCTCGTCGTTGGGCCCGATGACGCGGATCGGGCTGAAGCGGATCATGTGATTGACGCGGGTGCGCTTGACCTGGTCACGAGGGTCGCGCGAGAACGAGGGGCGGGGCGGGGGGATGGTTCAGACTCCTTGGGGGCGGGCGCGGCGGGGGCCGGGCGCGCGGGTGAGCAACAGGCGTTGACCGGGGTTCGCCGTCGCACGCACGTGTGCGACCGCCACGACCCGGACATGGCCGCGGTGGACCTGGATCGAGTGTTGGCTCGCCCGCGCCGTCATGAACGCAGGCCGGGCGCTTGGCCCGGAGACCGTTCGACGAGGCGGGCGGATGGATCGGGATGCGTCAGCGTCATCTGATGCAACGATCGGACAGAGCGGGCGGGCGGATCAGGCGGGAAGCCGGTTCTGCCGCCGGGTGGCCAGTGAGCCAGAACCGGCGCGAACCGCCCCGGCGGGGCGTTCGGCACGCGTTCAGTAAACAGAATACCGCGCTTTTCCGCGGCGGGCAAGGGGGAAGTGCCACCTTCCGGCGGTAGAGTGTCCTTGGCGTGATCTACCTGGACAACAACGCGACCACGCGCCCGGCCCCCGAAGTGGCCGACGCCATGGACCGGGCTGTCCGCGAGTGCTGGGCCAACCCCTCGAGCGTGCACCGGGCCGGGCAGGTGGCCCGGCAGCAGATCGAACTGGCCCGGCGGGCGTGCGCGGAGCTGATCGGCGTCAAACCCCGGTTCATCACCTTTACCGGGTCGGGGACCGAGGCGATCGACCTGGCCGTCCGCGGGGCCTTGCTGGCCCGGGGTATCGGGGGTGCGGCGCGGCGGGGGACCGGGGAATCGGCGGGGGGGGCGGCGATTGTCACCAGCCGCGTGGAGCACTCGGCGGTGCGGCAACTCGCCGAGGCGCTCGAGCGGGAGCAGGGCGTCACGGTGCACTGGGCCCGGGTCGACAAGGACAGCGGGACCGTTGACATCGACGACGTGGCCCGGCTGATCGAAAGCGTGTCCGGCGTGACCCTGGTCAGTGTCCAGTGGGCCAACAACGAGACCGGGGCGGTGCAGCCGGTGTTCGAGATCGCGCGGCTGTGCCGGGCCCGCGGGGTGCTCATGCACTGCGACGCGACACAGTGGGTCGGGAAACAGCCGGTGCTGGGGGGGGCGGCTGGTGGGGGTGGTGGGGGTGGAGGGGGGAGCGGTGGGGGCGGGGCGGATGCGTTTGATCTGTTGACGTACTCGCCGCACAAGTTCCATGGGCCAAAAGGGGTGGGCGTGCTGTACGCGCGGGCGGGCGTGCCGACGAGCCCGCTGATTCATGGTGAGCAGGAACTGGGGCGGCGTGGGGGGACGGAGAACGTGCCGGGGATTGTCGGGGCGGGTGTGGCGGCGCGGCTCGCCGCGGCGTGGGTGCAGGACGGCGCGGAGCGCGAGCGGCTGGGCGGTTTGCGTGACCGGTTCGAGCGGCTGGTGCTCGCCGGGTATCCGGAGGCCCGGGTCAACGGGGCCGTCGATCGGCCCGGCGAGCCGGTGGGGACGCGGCGGCTGTGGAACACCAGCAGCATCGCGTTCCCGAGGCTGGAGGCCGAGGCGCTGCTGCTGCTGCTCTCGGAACGCGGCGTGTGCGCCAGCGCCGGGGCGGCGTGTTCGTCCGGCTCGCTTGATCCTTCGCCGGTGCTGCTGGCGATGGGCGTTGAGCCGGAACTGGCCCACGGCTCGCTGCGGTTCAGCCTGTCGCGCGAGACGACGCCGGACGAGGTGAACGAGGCGGCCCGGGTGGTGGTGCAGTGTGCCGAGCGACTGCGCGGGTCCATGCGCGGGATCACGCCCGGCGTGGGCGGACCGGCGGAGCGCTGAGGCCCGGCTCGGCTTCGGCGCTGGGCGCGATACTGTTGGCCATGACGCAGAACCCCTACGCGACGTTCGGGGCCCCAGGCGGGGCCGCCGGCGAGATGTTCGAACCCGCCCAGCGACGCACCAGCGTGCTGGCGATTCTCTCCCTGATCGCGGGGCTTTTGTGCTTCATCCCCGGCGCGGGGGCTTTGGCGACGATCTTCGGCGGGGCGGCGGTGATCTTCATCAGCCAATCCCGCGGGCGCTTGGGCGGGCTCGGGCTCGCGATTACGGGGATCGTGCTCGGGCTGGTGTTCACGCTCGTGCAGATTCTCATCGTCGTCGGGGCGAGCAACGCCCTGAACGTCTTCACCGGGCGGATCATCGGGCCCGCGGACGCGATGGTGAAGTCGGCCCTCACGGGCGACCACACCGGCGGGCGGACGCTGCTGACCAAGCGGGCGTCGGACGGGATCACCAACGCGCAGCTCGACGACTTCGCGCAGCGCGTGACGGCGGAGCTGGGCGCGTATCAGGGCACGCCCAAGAGCATCCTGGAGTTCTTCGCCGGGTATGGCGAGGTGGGCCCGCTGCTGCAGCCGTTCCAGGGCGGACAGAACGAGTTCATCCCGTTCCCGGCGAAGTTTGACAAGGGGACGGCCCTGATCGTGCTGCAGGTGGATCCGCGGGCGATGCAGTCGGGCAACGCGGGCGGCGGGGCGAACGTGCAGTTCCCGGTGGTGAACTTCGCGGTGGTGACGGGCACGCCGCAGAACATCAAGCAGATCTGGCTGATCCCGCCGGAGGAGGGCGACAAGCTCAAGCAGCCGCTCGGAACGAGCGGGAGCGGGTCAAGTTCGTCGGCGCCGCCGGCGACCCCCGAGAAGCCCGAAACCCCGGAAGTCCCGGATGGATCGGACGAACCGGGCGAAGCCCCCGCGCCGGCTCCTACCCCCGCCCCGGCTCCTACCCCGGCCCCGGCTCCATCGAACCCCTGAGGACTTGGCAGCCGCCATGACCACGCGCGAGCCGATCATCTCCGTGCGCGACCTGAAGAAGGTCTATGACGGGCGCCCCGTGCTCGACGGCGTCAATCTCGACGTCTATCCCGGCGAGACGATGGTCATCATGGGCGGCTCCGGCTCCGGCAAGAGCACGCTGCTGAGGTGCATGATCGGTTCGATCAAGCCCGACGGCGGCGACGTCCGCCTTTTCGGGCAGAGCGTGTGTGGCCTGTGCGACGAGGACATGGACAGCGTCCGCAAGAAGTTCGGGATCCTGTTCCAGTCCGGCGCGCTGTTCAACTCGATGTCCGTCGCGGAGAACGTGGCCCTCCCGCTGCACGAGCACACCGACCTTGACCCGACCACCATCGAGATCATGGTCAAGATCAAGCTGGAACTGGTGGGCCTGCGTGAGCACGCGGACAAGGCCCCCGGGCAGCTCTCGGGCGGGATGAAAAAGCGGGCCGGGCTGGCCCGGGCCCTGGCCCTCGACCCGCGGATTCTGTTCTATGACGAGCCGAGCGCGGGCCTAGACCCGGTGACGAGCGCCGAGATCGATCGGCTGATCGTGGATCTGACCACCAAGGCGGGGGTGACGTCGGTGGTGGTGACGCACGAGATGGACTCGGCGTTCACGATCGCCGACCGCATGGCGATGCTGGACCGGGGGCGGATGTTGCGGATCGACACGCGGGAGTGGTTCGACGCCCTGCGGAAGGTGCCGACGGACGAGGCGGCGGACCTGGACACCGATCGGCGGCTGATCCGGCAGTTCCTGCGCGGCGACGCGGAAGGCCCGATCACCGAACGCCGCGCCGCGACCAGTTATGCCGACGATCTGCTGGGCCGGCTGCCCGTCCCCCCGCCCCCGATGCCGAGCGTGGAACCGACACGTTCGCGCGGGGCGGCGAGTATTCGCGAAGAACGCGACGGGGCCAGTGGAGAGCGGCGCGGGGCGGCGTTACCGTAGCCCCGGCCGGCGCGCGCGAATGTCGCGCGACGTCGGCGGCGGGATGATGACACCATGAACGGGTCACGGGCCAGTCGCAACAACGTGCTCGCGGGCGTGTTCGTGCTCGCGTCGATCGCGATCGCGGTCCTGTTCATCATCGCCTTCACCGATCTGACCGATCGCCTGGAGCCCAAGGCCCGCTACATCATCCGCTTCGGTATGCTGGACGGGGCCGACGGGCTGGACGCGGGCTCGCCCGTGAAGGTCGGGGGGCAGCGCGTCGGGCAGGTGGAGAAGTGGTCGTTCGTCCGCGACGAGTCGACCGCCGAGCCGATCGCTATCGACGTCACCATCGCCATCGACCGGGCCATCCGGCTCATGAGCGACGCGGACGTGTCGCTGACGCGCCCGCTGCTTGGCGGGCAGTCGGCGATCAACATCGCCTCGGGCGGTCTGGCGGCGGCCGCCGCGATGAGCGACGTGGTCGGCCCGCCGGTGCCGATCGAGCCAGACCGGCTGGAGACGTTCGCGCTGCAGGGGCACCTGGGCAACCCGGCGTTCATCTCGGCGACGGACTACGCGAAGATTCGCCGGGCCATCGACCGCGTCGAGTCCATCGCGACCACGCTCAGCGAGGCCGCCCCGGATCTGGTCAACGAGGCCAAGGCGGCCCTTTCGGAAGTGCGCGGCGGGGCGGCTCAGGTGAGCGGGTTCTTCGAGAAGACCGGGCCGCTGATCGATGAAGTCCGGGCCAACTGGCCCCAGTGGAACAAGGACGTGACGGTCGTGCTCGACCGCATCGCCGCCGAGGCCAAGGCGCTCGAGGGCATCGGGGCCAAGGTCAGCGAGGGCGTGGACCGGTACAGCGCGCTGGCGGCGGAAGCCCGGGGCCTGATCGAGGACAACCGGGCCGACATCCGCACGCTGGTGGACCGCGCCTCGGAGATGGTCGACCGGTTTTACGCTAGCGAGTACGCGAAGATCGGCCCGCTGCTGGACGACGCGCAAGCCGCGATGGCCAGCGCGCGGCGGAGTCTGGACGAGGTCGAGCAGCTCGTCGTCACCAAGCGGCCCGAGATCGAGGACCTGGTCACCAGCCTGACGCTGTCGTCGCAGCAACTCCGCCTGGCGATGACGGAGATCCGGGCCGCCCCGTGGCGGCTGCTGTACCAGCCGGGCAAGAAGGAACTCGAGAACGAACTGCTGTATAACTCGGTGCGGCAGTATTCCAACGCGGTCTCGGAACTGCGGATGACGGCGGAGGCGATCAAGGCTCTGAGCGAGCAGGCCGCCGGCGGGCGGTCGGCCATCCCCCCCGAGCGGGCGGCCCAACTGGCCGAGAAACTCAACCGGGCGTTTGACGAATACCAGGAGCGGGAGAAGGCCTTCTTCGACCGCTGGGTGCGCGAGCCACGGTGACGGCGCGCCGGTGCGGTCGGGCCCAAGCCCGTCGGAGCCCGCGGCATGTCGTCGTCGATGCGAAATGTTCATCGAGATACGCGCCGAGCACGCCTGGGCGTGCTGGTCGCCATCGCGTCGGGCGTGCTCGCGCCCGCGGCGTTCGCGAGCGCCGGCGAGCCGGAAGGCGCGCTGCCCGGAGCGAAAGCGCAAGGGCCCGCCGAGACGATCGGGCGGCACATCGACGAGCACACCTCGGCGGCGGTGGACCTGCTGCGCCGGCGCGCCGGCGAGTGGCGCGCGTGGGGGTTGGAGCGTGCGCGGCAGGCTGAGGACGCGGCCCGCAACGCGCGCGTTGATCTCTTCGGCGACGACCTCGCCGCGCGGCCGGCGCTGGTGTCGGTCGCGTGTGTGCAGAACCCAACTGAAGCCGGGCCGGCGGTCCGATGGTCGGCGATCGGTGGGACGGGCCTGCTCGGTCCGGCGGCCCACGCGGCGGATGGGCAGCGGCGCACGCTCGCGGCCCACGCGCCCAGGCGGGTCGTGCTGCTGGTGCACGGGCTCGACGAGCCCGACGGCCTGTGGGTCGACCTCGCCCCCGCGCTGGTCACGCACGGGCACACGGTGCTCAAGCTCGATTATCCCAACGACCAATCGCCCGCCGAGTCGGCCGACGTGCTGGCCGCGACGCTCGCGTGGATCGCGCTCGACCCATCCCGCGGCGGGCTGGGCGTGCACCAGGTTGACCTGGTCGGTCATTCCATGGGCGGGCTGTTGATCCGCGACGTGCTGACGCGGCGAACGTGGTACGGCGGGCGCGGGAGCGTCGCGGGCGGGTTGCCCAAGGTCGAGCGGGCCATCCTGCTCGCCGCCCCGAACGCGGGCAGCCGCCTCGCCATGCTGCAGCCGTTGAGCGAAGCGCGGGAGCAGATCCTGCGGTACGCGCGGGGCGAGCAGGACGCGGCCCAGGCCGCGCCGCTGCACGCCGTCGCGGGGTGGCTGCACGCCTTCGCCGACGGCGCGGGCGAGGCCGCGATCGACCTGCGCCCGGGCTCGGCGTACCTGACGGATCTCAACGCGCGCCCGCTGCCGACGGACGTGCGGTGGACGAACATCGTCGCGCACATGACGCCGGGCGGCGTGGGCGATACGGAGACTCGGGCGGTCGGCGAGAGCGCGGTGGTGCGGGAGATTCTGCACGCCGCGGCTCACGAACTGGCGCAGGAGATGGGCGACGGGCTGGTGAGTCTGGAGTCGCAGGCGCTGCCGGGTGTGGAGGATGTGGTGCACGTGCACGCGACACACCGCGGGCTGGTGCAGCGGTGGCGGATGTTCGATGGTGTGCGGGCGTGGCTAGGCGAAGGGGAGAGCGGCGAGGTGCCGGCCGCGGTGCCCGTGATTGTGGACCGATTGGCCCGCAACTAAAGCTCGCCCGGCTCGCTTTGTGCGGCCGAGCTACACACCCCAAAAACGCAAAGTGCCACCGGAGGTTCCTGGTGGCACTTCGCTCATGGGAGGTGAGAAGAAGAGAAGAGCGTCGTCGTTCAAAGCCGCTCTGCGAGAACTACGTGCCCGCCCGGGGGCCAGTTCGCACTGGTGCGAGAATTGGGACTGTGGGGCCAAAAAAGGCCGAAAACCGGAGCCGGGCACCGCTCCGAAGGCGGCCCATTTCGGGGTGGTGTGCGGGGCGCGTGCGGTAGATCCGGCGTGTCGTTGGGATGGTGGTAGGGGCCCATTCCAACGGCCGTGTGGGCGGGGCGGACGCGCGGTCACATCGCGCCGTACATGAACTCTTCGCGGACGATCTTGCCGTCTTTGATCGTGTACACGCCGACCTCGTCGAAGAGCATGCGGTGGCCGGTGGCCTTGACCTCGACGTCCATCTTGAAGCGGACGGCGAAGCCGGTGGCGCCGACGAACGGGCCCTCGGCAGAGGCGCCGTGGATGGTGTGCTGGCTCATCCAGTGCTCGCCTTTGGCGCGGACGCTCTTGGCGCCCGACCACATCATGCCGGGACCGGCAGGCGTCGCGCCCTCGATGGACTCGATCTTCGGCGACCACATGAGATTCTCGATCTCGGCGAACTGACCCTGGTTGAACATCTCGACCAGGCGCTTGCCGAGTTCCGCGGGCGACGGGCCCTTGCCGGTCAGGACGGGCGTGGGGCCGCCGGCGCCACTGCCGGACCCGCCCGAGCCGCCGGAGCCGGCCGGTTTGCGGGCGGACGCCTTCGGCGCGGGCTTCTTGCCGGCCGGCTTCTTCGCGGCGGGCTTGCTGATGGGCTTGGGGGAGGGCTTGCCAGACTTGGCGGGTTTGGCGGCCTTGGACGCGGTCTTCTTCTTGGCCATGGCGAGTGCTCCTGTGCGGGGGGCGAGCCGGGGGTGGGGGGGTGGGGGGGAGGGCTCAGGTGGGTGCGGGGCGTCGCGCGCACGCGGCGATCGCGGCACCGGCGCATGGTGTACCGCCGCCGATCGGCGCGGGCAAGTGTGCACATTGGGGGGGGCGGGGGGAGGAAGTGGCGAAGTGGCGGAGCGGCGGAGCGGCGGAGCGGCGGAGTGGCGGAGTGTGCGGATTGGTGGTGCTCAGCGCTTGGCGCGGGCCGGGCGGCGGGCGGCCGTCAGCCCGCCGCGTGCGGGCTTAATCCACTTCGCCACTCTGCCACTTTGCCACTCGACCACTTCGTCTCTTCGCCACTCGACCACTTCTCTCCGAAGATCACCGCTGCGGCACGCTCATGTTCCGCGGTTCGGTCGGGCGGAGCAGGCTTTCCAGCGTGCGCAGGTCGTTGATGTTGAACAGGCCGTCGGCGTTGACGTCGGCGACGGGGTCGTACGGCCCGCCCAGGAGCGTGTAGCCGGCGTACAGGTCGTCGAGGTTCGAGATCCCGTCGCGGTTGATGTCGCCCGAGCCGACGGTGACGTTCACGGTGTAGTTCGTCACCGACGTGTTGCCCGTGGCTTCGCGGGCGACGACGGTGACGGTGTTGGACCCGAAGCGCAGGCCGCTGACGGTGCGGCGCCATTCCGTGCGGTCGTAGCGGGCCCCGACGTTGGCGGGCGTGAGCTGCGTGAGCGGGTCGGTCCCGACGGGCAGGTTGAGCAGGATCCACACCTCGCGCGCGGTGCGGTCGCCCGTGACGCGGAACGTGTAGATCGGCGTGGTGATCGGCAACGCCGCGTCGACCAGCGTCACCGCCGGCGGCTGGCGGTCGACGTAGATCACCTTGCGGAACTCGCCCCACAGCGGGTCGGTGTTCGCGGGGCGACGCCGGAAGGCGACGGCCTTGATGTAGTGGTAGCCCTCGGTGAGGGCGGCGGTCTGGATCGTCTGGCGGTACAGCCCATTGGTCGCGCCCGCCGTCGTCGCCAGCGGCAGGCTCTGCGTGCGGAACGACTCGAACAGCGGGATGAACGGGTCGCTGTCGGGGAAGTCGATCGCGCCGGTGCCGTTGAAGTCGGTGATCGCGGGCCCGCCGGCGGATGGGAACCCGCCGTCGATCCGGAAACACGCGAAGTCGTCCCAGTCGGCGTCGCTCGGGTCGGTCTTGTTGGTCGTCAAGCGCAGATTGAACGAGGTGCCGGTGATGACCGGGATGTCCGCCAGGCGGCGGCGGTACGTCGGCGTCGTCAGCGGGTCCGGCGGGAGCGTGGTGGTGATGAGGTTCTGCGACGCGTCGAGGATCTCGAGCGTGCCCGTCGGCGTGGCGGGTCCGTAGACGACGTAGCCCTTGTGGTGCTCAACGCCCGCGGCGTTGCGGTTGTGCGGCACGGGCATGAGCACGCGCCGGTTGGCGTCGACGACCAGCACGTCGGGGATGTCGTTGTTCGAGTCGACCACCGGGCTGGCGCCGTTGCCCGTCAGTTCGTGCAGGCGCGTGCCGGGCGGGAAGGAGGTCTGCACGCTGCGGAGCGCGACGCCCGAGGAGTACGAGTCGCTCACGCCCACGAGCACGTTGGCGGAGAAGTTGCCGTTGCCTTGGTTGCGACGGCGTTCGAAGATGAGGACGTCGTCGCGGGACTGGTTGACGGGGTCGGTGAAGTTGAGGATGAACCAATCGCCGCGGGCGTACTGGTTGGCGAGGCGGACGAGGGTGGTGAGGTCGCTGTTGTTGGTGTTGCGATCGGCGCCGAGGGCGGTGGGGTTGCCCTCGCGCGGGTAGAAGCCGCGGAAGGGGTAGAGGTCGAGGAACTCGCGCGTGTGGTGGTAGATGATGGTGGGGCCGGGCTTGAAGAGGAGGTAGGCGTTCTGCGGGAGGGCCCAGTTGTCGGGCCCGGGGTAGCAGGGGGCGGCGTTGCCGTTGCCGCACGAGCCGTTGTCGTGGCTGAACACGTGCTGCACGCCGAGCGAGCCGTTGTTGCCGGAGTGGTTGAGGGTGTCGCCCCCGCCGTCGACGGTGTCGAGGTGGGCGTTGATGGCCTGGTTCCAGGAGCGGACGCCGCGGTTGAAGAGGATGTCGCGCAGGGCGCCGGCGCCGTTGAGATCGAGCGCGTCGCGGTTCCCGAACCCGTCCTTGCGGGTGTACGACTGCGTGAACGAGTTGCTGTCGACGATCTCGCCGAAGGAGAACGGCGTGATCCGCCCGCCGGACCAAGACCGCGCGCGGTTGAACACGTACGAATCCCAGTACTGATTCCAGAACCACTGCGGGATGTGCTTGGCGGCGTCAAGGCGGAAGCCGTCGACCCCGACGACGTCCAGCAGCCACTGCGTCGAGCGCCCCAGCAGGTCGACGGAGTTCTCGATGATCGGGTCGCCCTGCAGCGGGTCGGCGGTGTTGAAGGGGTAGATCGTGACGTTGGTCCCGCCCGGCGGGCCCAGCGGGTTCACGAACGTGTCGGGCGTGAGGTTGCGGTCCGGGTAGAAGCGCCGGTTGTTGGGGTCGGGCCGGTTGCGGATGGTCCCGGCGGGGATGTTGTTGGGATCACCCTGCGTGATGGGGTGGCGGATGAAGCGGTAGTTCTTCTGGTGGGCGATGTCGATGAGCCCGACCAGGTCGCCGTCGAAGAGGCTGTAGTTGGATTGCCCGGGGTCGAAGGACTGCTGGGTGCCGTCGTTGAAGTCGCCCCAGAAGTCCGAGCCGAGGCGCATGGCGAAGCCGGGATAGCCGCCGGCGTTGTGGAAGTCGTTGGAGCTGTTGCGTCCGGAGTTGTGGTTCATCACCAGGTCGACGTAGACGCGGACGCGGGCGTAGTGCATCTCGTCGATGAGCGTGCGGAGGTCCTCGTAGGTGCCGTACGCGGTTTCGGAACCGGGCGAGCCGAGGTCGAAGCGGTCGAAGCAGTCGAAGCCGGCGCTGGTCGGGTCGGCCGCTTTGAAGGGCGGGGGGAGCCAGACGGAGTCGTACCCGGCGAGGAAGAGGTCGGGGACGCGGTACTCAAGGGTGCGCCAGCGGCCTTCGAACCACTGCAGCATGCGTTCCTGGGCGAGAGCATCGGATCCGGCGGCGAGCCCGCTGAGCGCGACGACCGCCGCGCTCACGCGCGCGATCACACGCCCCGCGCCCGACCGAGACCGGATGGACCGGATGGACCCGCACCGCTGAGCCGCTCGCCGCATGCACACACACTCCGCTGTCGAAGGCGGGCCGCGGGCCCACCGCTCCGAACTGTCGGCCGCCGGCGGACGCCGGAACGGCTATTCAGCACACAAGACGGACAACCATACTGCCAACCGGGGAGAAAACCACCACCGTTCGCGGACGTTTCGCCCGCGGGGACCGGGAGTATTCGGACGTGGTGGTGGGGAGGGGGGTGGAAGCGGGAGGACGGGAAGCGGGAAACGGGATTCGGGATTCGGCGACAATCACTCCGCCACTCCGCCACTTCCCCGCCTTACCGCCCCGCCGCACTCGCCGCCAGCGGCGATTCGCCGGCCACGATCCGTTGCCGCGAGCCGGTCGCGACGACCGACTGCACAAACCGGTCGAACTCGTCCTGTACCGCCGTTAGGTCCTCATTGAAGTAGGCGATGAACACGGCGGGTCCGACGCGGGCCCCCAGCGCGCGGCCGGCCCTGGGGTTGTTCAGTTTGCGCGAGACGGTCCGCTCCATCGCCCCGCTCGCCGCGTCGCGCACCAGACGCTGCAGGCTCTCGCGGTACTTCCCGTTCTCGCCTTCCATCAGGAAGTGCGTGAGGGCCCAGACCTGGGCGTAATACGTGAGCCCGGGGCCGGTCGAGGTCGCCGAGATCAGTTCCTGCGGGCGGGCCGCCAGGAGGTCGCGCAGCGGGAGCAGTTGCCCGCGCGCCGTCGAGCGCCGGAGTTGGTCGAAGCGTTCGACATTGGCCCAAGGCATAAACGTGGCCCGCCCGCCACGCCCCGACCAGCGGTGCCCTTCCATGTACGTCGCCAGGCCTTCTTCCATCCAGATCGGCAGGCCGGAGCGGAACGTGCGTTGCGTGTACTGGTGCCAGCCCTCGTGGGCGGTGACGGCGAGCGTGTCGAACGTGCCCAGGTCGAACAGCAGAGCCCGCCCGTTGTACGCGAACCCGCCGCGGCGGATGTTCAGGAACGGCTCGGCCTGCGAGCCCAGCAGTTGCCGCGCCAGCAGTTCCCAGTCGCCCTTGCTGCTGAGGATGTACGTATCCAGCCGCTCCGACGGGTACGGCAGCGGCGCGTCCTCGCCCGTGATCGCGACGCGGTAATGCTCCAGGGCCGACTCGAGAAACAGCGGCAGGCGCGACGTGACGTTCTCCCGCGGCTGGGTCGTGAACACGCGGTAGTGCGGCGTGGTGATCAGCCGCCCGGGCTTCCCGTTGAACGACCAGTCCTCGACCGACTCGGGCTCCGGGCGGATCTCGATCGGCGTGCGCACGCTGGGCGTCGCCGCGGCGCCGGCCGGGGTGCCGGCGTCACGGGCCGGCGTTGACGCGTCGCGCGGGTTGGGTCCCGCGGTGCTCGCCGCGCTGCTTCGGGGCGAGCGGGCCGCACTGCCGGATGATTCCGACGAGCACGCGGACAGCGTCGCCATGCCCGCGAGGGCGGCGACCAGCATCGCGCACGACGCCGCCGCGCCGGCCCGCCTCAGCCTCGCACCCGCCCACGACCCACCATCGCGCTTCATGCCGGCAGACCTTTCAACCGCTCCTCGATCGCCGCGATCTCCCCGCGGATCTTCGCCAGTTGGGCCTTGGACTCTTCCACGAGTTTGGCCGGGGCCCGCTCGGCGTACCCCGGGTTATTCAAGCGGCCGGCCAGCGCGGTTTCACTCTTGCGCAGTTGCTCGAGCTGTTTCCCCAGGCGATCGCGTTCGGCGCCGGCGTCGATGGCGTCGGCGAGGTTCGAGAGGCGCAGTTCTTCGCCCGCCGCTCGGAACGCGACCGACGCCCCGCCCGAATCGGCGGCTGCGCCGCCCATCTCGACCACCGCCTCCAGCCCGGCGAGCGTCTCGACCAGCATCGGGGCCCGGGCCATCTGCTCGATGATGCCGCGTGAGGCGTGCAGCGTCACCTTCCGCTTGGGCGGCACCTGGTGCTCCGATCGGACGTTGCGGATCTGGTTGATCAGATCGCGCAGACGCTCGAACTCGGCCTCCGCCGCGGGGTCGATCAGTGACGCGTCGAGCGCCGGCCACCCAGCGGTGCACAGCAGCCCGCCGCCGCGGGGCGGAGACAGCGTTACGCCCGCGAGCGTCGGCGTCTTGATCGCGCGGACCTGCTCGAAGATGGCCTCCGTGATGAACGGCGCGACCGGGTGCAGCAGGCGCAGGATCACCTCCAGCGCGTGCGCGAGCACGGCCCGCTGCGATTCGGACTTGTCCGCCGTCGGCTTGATCGCCTCCAGGTACCAGTCGCAGAAATCCCACCACAGCAGCTTGTACACGCTCTCGGCGTAGTCGGCGAACTCGTAGTTCGCCAGCGCGCGATCGACCTCGCGCACGGTCGTCGCCAGGCGCGAGAGCATCCAGCGGTCGACCAGGGAAAGCGGCGAAGCGGTGGATGAAGAAGGATCGGGGCTCGCCGCGGCACGTTCGAAGATCGAGAGCGTGAAGCGGGCCGCGTTCCAGAGTTTGTTGCAGAGGTTGCGCCCGAGGTCGAACTTGGGGGAGGTGTTCTTGCCGGTGGTCGCGTCGAGCACCACGGGCATGCGCACGTCCTGGGTGCTGGTGGCCATCTGGCAGAGCGTGAAGCGGAGCGCGTCGGCCCCGTGCGAATCGATGATGTCCAGCGGGTCGACGCCGTTGCCGGCGGACTTGGACATGCGCTTGCCCTCGCCGTCCTGCACGACGGCGTGGATGAACACGTCGCGGAAGGGGACGGGGCCGGCGCCCTCGCCCAGCAGGTACCGGTTCATCATCACCATGCGGCTGACCCACAGCGTGATGATCTCGCGCGCGGTTGAGAGCACGGACGTCGGGTTGAAGGCTTGCAGGAGGCCGTTGGTCAGCGCGGACTGCGACGGCTCGGGCCACCCGAGCGTCGACAGCGGCCAGAGGGCGGAGGAGAACCAGGTATCGAGGACGTCGGGATCGCGCACGAAACCTTCGCTCTCGAGAGCGCGGATGACGTCCGTATCCCGCTCGTCGCGCACGCACACGCTGTGCTGCTGGGTGTGCTCGGATCCTGAAGCAACGTAGGCGGTCGTCCACACAACTCGGCCATCGTTCTGCCACGACTGCAGTGTCGTCGTCAACCCAAGTGACATCGGCGGCCGCTGGTCAGACTCCTGCCGCACGCTCCACACCGGAATCCGATGCCCCCACCAGAGCTGCCGCGAGATGCACCAGTCGCGGATGTTGTCGTGCCACTGCTCGTACATCTTCGCGTACCGCGCGGGGTAGAACCGCAGCTGCCCATCCGTGGGCTCCGAATTTGCCATTTGGCCATTCGCCATTTGGCCATTTTCACTCCTCTGCTCCCTCACCAGCGCCCGGTTCGCACTCCCCGCCAGCCGATCGTCCGTCACCTTCACGAACCACTGGTCGCTCAAGTACGGCTCGACGATCGCCTTGCTGCGGTCGCTGTGCTTCACGCTGTGCCGATACGGCTTGGACCCTTCGAAGTACAAGTACCCGCTGTCGCCGATCGAGCGGGCCTTGAACTCCGCGATCACGATCTTGCGGGCCTCCTCGCGGCCTTTGCCCACGAGCATGTGGGCCCCGCGCACTTCCGCCGCGTTCGACCACCCGTGCTTGTCGCTGATGGTCGCGTCCGGCGCCATCACGTTGATCATCGCCAGGTTGTGCCGCTGACCGATCTCGTAGTCGTTCGGGTCGTGCGCCGGCGTAACCTTCAAGAACCCCGTCGCGAACACCGCCTTCGGGTCGCTCTTGGCCGCTTCCGGATCTTCCTGCAGGTGCGCGGGCAGCACCACGTAGTCGTCCTCGACGATCGGGATCACGCGCCCGATCAGCGGCAGCTCGGCCATCAAGCCGCGGAGCGCCTTGGCGCGCGGGTCCTTCGGGTTGATCGCGACGGCGGTATCGCCGAGATACGTCTCCGGGCGCGTCGTCGCGACCGTCACCCACGCCTGCTGCTCGCCCGGGTGCTCGCCCGCGCCGGGATAGCCGCGCGTCACGAGTTCGTTCCACGTCACCGGCTGCACCTGCCCGGCGGCGTCCTTCACCTTCTGATGCACCAGCGGGTACCGCAGGTAGTAGAAGAACGAATCGAGTTCTTCGTCGTAGCACTCATCGTCGGCGACCGCGGTCTGCAGCACCGGGTCCCAGTTCACCAGCCGCTTGCCGCGGTAGATCAGGCCGTCCTTGAACAGGCGGAAGAACGCCTCGCGCACGGCCCTTGCGCAGATGTCGTCCATCGTGAACCGCTGCCGCGCAAAGTCGCACGAGCAGCCCATCGCCTTGAGCTGCCCCGTGATCCGCGCCTCGTACTCGTCCTTCCACACCTGCACCTGCCCGACAAACTCGTCGCGCGTCATCGCCTCCTTCAGCGCGCCCTTGAGCTTGCCCTCCTTCCGCAGCCGGCGCTCGACGACCGCCTGCGTCGCGATCCCCGCGTGGTCGGTCCCCGGCATCCACAGCGTCTCGAACCCCTTCATCCGGTGCGAGCGCGTCAGGATGTCCTGCAGCGTGTTGTTCAGCGCGTGCCCGAGGTGCAGCGCCCCCGTCACATTCGGCGGCGGGATCAGCACGCAGAACGGCTTGGCCTCGCCTTTCAGCACACGGGCCGGGTCCGGGTGAAACGCGCCCGACGCGTCCCACCGCGCCCGAACCGCCGGCTCCGTCGACGACGGCTGATAGGTCTTGGGGAGCGAGGGCCCGGCGGGGCTCGCCGCGGACGGGGCGGTTGGGTTCGGTGTGTTCGACATCGCTTGGTCGCTGAAGGGGAGACAACGCGGCTAGAGGACGTGAAGACGCAGCGGTCGAGTGTATGGAGACGCCCACGCTCCGACCGGGAGCCGAACGCTTTGCGTTTGCCCGCCGCGCCACGCTGATGAGCCCCGCCTCCGGGTTCGATAAACTCCCCCGATGTCTGCCCCCGCCGATCGCCTGCGTCAGAACGCCCCCATGCTCGCCCTGGCCTGCGGCTTGGCCGCCGCGCTCGTCGTCGGGGGCGTCGTGCTCCTGCCCGACGCGCTCCGCGGCCCGCGTCAGGCCGAGGCCCGCCACACCGCCGGCGCGACGTCATCCACCGGCGTCCCGGCGGCCAGCGGGCCCAGCATCGCCGCGGCTCTCGAGAAATCCGCGAACTTCCAGCGCGCCGGCCAGTTCAACGAGGTCGTCAAACTCCTCCGCCCGCTCGCCGACGCCGAGGGGCCCGCCGCGGAAGACCAGGGCGTCCGCGTCGCGCTCGCGCAGGCCTATTTCGGCTTGAACCAGCCCAAGGACGCGTACGAGCAGTACCAGGCCGCCATCGCGATCGCCGGCGCCGACGCCCGCCCCGCCAGCGACGGCGCGGGCGGTGTGACCCGCAACCCGGCGGGCGCGGCCCTCCACTTCGAAGCCGGCACCGCCGCCACCCAGGCCGGCCTCTCCGAACGCGCCGTTGAGCACTACGCCACCGCGCAAACGCTCGACCCCGCCGACGCCCGCTTCCCCCTGTTCCTCGGCATGGTGCAGGCCCGCACGGGCAACGACGCCGAGGCGGTCGCCAGCCTGCTCCGTGCGGCGAAACTCAAGCCCGACGGGCCCGAGGCCTGGGGCACGCTCGCCGAGATCGAACTCCGCCGCAACAACGCCCGCCTGGCGCTGCAGCACATCGAGAAAGCCCGCACGCTCCAGCCCGAAGCGGGGCGGTGGCGCGTCGTCGAAGCCCGCGCGCTCAACCGCACCGGCGACGCCGACAAGGCCCTCGCGCTGCTGACATCGCTCGACGCCGCCACCCGTGCGCAGACGCCGGTCTTGGCGCTGACGGCGGAGAGCTACGGCCTGCTGCGCCGCCCAACCGACGCGGCGGCGATGTACGCCCAGGCCGCCGCCGCCCAACCCGGCGACGCCGAGATCGCGTACCAAGCCGCCCTATGGGCCCAGCGCGCCGGCGACGCCGACGCGTCTAAGCGTTTCGCCAAACAAGCCGCGGGCCTTGGGCATGCGGGGGCGAAGGCGCTGGTGGAGAAAAAGTGACAGCTTGGATGTGCAGTAAACTTCGGCACGATCGCGCAACCGCGGTTCGGCGTCACCGTGTTGATTTATCGATTATCGAACACGAACATGCTTTAGTGACGATTCGTGAGATTTTGAGCGAATCTTGATTTCGGAATCTACAAGGATGCCGTTCGGCTTATCAGAGTCTCTAAGCTCTCCAGAGAGAAATCGCGGTACAAGTTCCGCGCAGTCGCCGGGGATTCTACGGACGCGCTCTGCGCTAAACCCGGGAGTGGCCCTTGTGAGTCGCCGCTGAACGCGGTCGGCCACGTCGCTGGAGGGGTCGACGATGATCAGTTGCTGGGCGGGCTTTGCCTGAAGTGCCTTGCTAATCATTCGAGAAATGTACAGATCCGCATCGGCAAATGAAAAGCCAATTGCCACGACGAGGTCGGCATTATTGAACGCCTGCTCTGCAGCGTTAATCAGCGGCGTTAAGGGTGGAAAGAAGTCGAACTTCATCGCCAGGGGAGGAACTGCCATGCCGCGGCGTTGCCCGCTACATGTCTTGCACACGCCAATGACAGGGTACGGCGAGCGCTCCTGCTCGAAGTCTTCAAGCATCTTGGTAATATCAACCAACTGTACCTTTTGACACGTTTCGCAGTAGAACCAGTTAAGGCTGCCGTGGAGTTTCAGCAGCCGGGTTGAGGCACTGCCGCCCACGGACGGTTGATTGGCGAACTCGATGCCATATGAAAACTGGTGGCCCGCCTCCTGCAGCGCTAAGTCTATGCAGAGATCGTAGTTTGTAGTGATGAATACTGTATCAGATGCTTCCTGTGCGAAGCTTGCGATTGCCGTGTGACACGCGTTCGGCTTTGCAGGGAGCATGATGCCAGAGAGTGATGCGAAGAGCATCTGGAAGGTGTCCTGCAGTAGCGCGATGGACGACACCTCAAACGCCCGCCTAAATCTCCTGCCTGGCTCGTCCGGATTATCACGATACAACAGAAACTCAGTGAGTTTTAGGATTGCCGGATTGCGGCTGCAGAAGGTGGCGACCTGTGCGGCAGTCAACAGATCTTCGATGTTCTCAATTTCATGCCTCTTGCAAAACTCGGCGACCTGCGTCACCTCCTCGCGATTGGAGCGTTCTGCACTTGTGAATAGATGTCGCAAGAGCTCCTTTGTTACGGGAATGTTTGATGGTGCAGGCTTAGACGCGCCTGCGCCTAATAAAAAGACAATTCTCTTGCCTTTAGGATCGATGCCTCCCACGTTCGGCATTTGCGATACGGTGAGAAGCGTTTCCAGAATATCTGGCGGTACGTCGGCGCGACTGCGAGCGCTGTTGAGCAGCTCTCGAATACTGGGGTGGAGTGCCTCTGCTCCGGATCGGATATCTTGATCGCTAAAGAGTCGGAGTATCCATTCGTTTAGCATGGGGCGGGTGTAGCCGCTTTCTAGCCGCTCTAGAATTTGGCGTTGCAGAAGACCGGGAGGGGATTGGGGCATGACAAAGTATAGCCACTGGGACGCCAGCCTTGGCGGGACTTCCTTGCCCAGGCTTGAATCAATATCAGCGTTCCAGGAGCACGCCAGCCTCCAGCCGGTATTGCCGGACGCCATGGCCAGCAATTTGGGCTTGTTGGCGCTTACCCTTCTGATGATCTAGCGGGCACTACGGGTGACTCCTCAGGCTAATCGGTACTGCCCACGACTATTCCACTCGCCAGCGCCGCACACACCGCCCCCGGCTCCCTCGCCCCGCACACCACACTCGAAACCGCGACCCCGCGGCAGCCCGCCGCGACCAGTTCGCCGACGTTCTCCGGCGTGATCCCCCCGATCGCCAGGTGCGGGATCCGCGCCAGCCGCTCGTCGGCGAGGTACGCCCGCAGATACGCCGGGCCCGCCAGCACGGGCTTGTGCTTGGTCGTGGTCGGGAACATCGGGCCCACGCCGCACACGTCGGCCCCCGCGTCCGCCGCGGCGCGCGCTTCGCTCAGGTTCGAGGTCGACACGCCCACCAGCCGGTCAAAGCCCACGATGCGCCGTGCTTCCAGCGCGGGCAAATCACCCTGCCCGACATGCACGCCGTCGGCCCCCGCCAACGCGGCGACGTCCGGCCGATCGTTGACGATCACCGCGGCTCGCCCGCCCGCGATCTCCACCAGCCGGCGCGCGCGTCGCAGCAGTTCTCCCCCGTCCATCGCCTTCTCGCGCAGTTGCACAGCCGCGGCTCCGCCCTCGATGGCGAGTTCCGCGACGCGCTCCCACGGGTGGTGCGTGCACAAGTGCTCGCTGAGCAGCACGCACACGCCCCACGCCCGCCGCCGGGGCGAACCGAGTCGGACCAGCACCCGCTTCTCGAGTTCGTACACGCGGTACCGCAGGGCCTTGAACGCGCCGGCCGCGTTGTCCGACCGGCCCGGCAAGGTCTTGACGGTTTCTTCCAGCACGCGCAGGCCTTCGCCGGCCCGTTTGCCCGCGGCGATCGCGACCTCCGCCGCGTTGCCCCGCTGATGTTCCTGAGCGGTGTCGATCCGCGTGCCGACATCGCCCGGCGTGTCGCGGTCGAGCACGAGCGAGCGCGGGTCGAGCCCGGCGGCGGCCTGCGCGTCGCGGAGCGCATGCCGCGCGGATTTCAGATCGCGCGACAGGACCGCGTCGCCCAGGTCCAGGCGCGCCAGATCCTCCAAAACACGCAGGGCTTCGCGTGTCCGGTTGAGATTGGCGTCGATGATCCGTAGCGCCGCGGGCACGCTGGCATCGTACCGGGTGAGCGCCGCGTCGACGCCGACCGGCACGCCTCCACCGAGCCCGCCGTCTCCCGTTACCATGCCGCCATGAGCAAGCCCGCTACTCCGACGCCGACGTCTCCCGCCGCGCACCCGGGAGCCCAGCTCGCCGAGCCGTGCGTGATCGTCATCTTCGGCGCCTCGGGCGACCTGACGCACCGCAAGCTCATCCCGTCGCTGTACGACCTCTACCGCCAGGGCGTGCTCCCGCGTGGGACGCAGATCATGGGCGTCTCGCGCACGCCGATGACCGACGACGCCTTCCGCGACAAGCTCCTGCCCAGTGTGAAGAAATTCGCCGGCAAGTTCGATGACGCGGCCTGGCGCGAGTTCGCGCAGAACGTCTGGTACCAGCCCGGCGACGCCGCGGAGATGCGGCCGGAGAGCCCCATCGCCCAGCGCATCATGGACCTGTCCCGTCGGGCCGCGATCGGCAAGATCGACGGTGCGCCGAACGTGCTGTTTTACCTCTCCGTCTCGCCCAACCTGTACGAGCCGATCATCGCCGCCGTCGGCGCCAGCGGGCTCATCACCGAGGGCAAGCGGTGGTGCTCCTTGAAGCCCGAGAGCTCCCCCTGGCAGCGCATCATCATCGAGAAACCCTTCGGGACCGACCTGGCCAGCGCGGCGTCGCTGAACCGCGCCCTCGGGCGCGTCTTCGAGGAAGAGCAGATCTTCCGCATCGACCACTACCTCGGGAAGGAACTGGTCCAGAACATCCTGGTGATGCGGTTTGCCAACAGCATCTTCGAGCCTATCTGGAACCGCTCCTGCGTCGACCATGTGCAGGTGACGGCCGCCGAGACCGTCGGCGTTGGCACCCGCGCCGGCAACTACTACGACACTTCTGCCGGCGGGGCGCTCCGCGACATGGTGCAGTCGCACCTGCTGCAGGTGCTCGCGCTGGTCGCGATCGAGCCGCCCAGCGTCTTCGACGCCGCGGCGATCATGCGTGAGAAGATCAAGCTCTTCAATACCGCCACCATCGTCCCGGTCGACCTCGCGCACACCCACGCCGTCTTCGGGCGCTACGGCCCTGGCCCCGCCGGCGAGCCGGCGTACGTGAAGGAAGACGGCGTCCAGCCCGACCGGCGGACCGAGACCTTCGCCGCCATCAAGGTCGGCTTCGACAACTGGCGCTGGAACGGCGTGCCGTTCTACCTCCGCTCCGGCAAGAAGATGGCCTCCAAACTCACGGAGATCGTCATCACCTTCCGCAAGCCGCCCACCAACACCTTCCGCGCCTTCGACAACGGCCTGGGCCCCGACCACGCCCGCCGCCCCAACAACCGCATCATCATTAACATCGCCCCCTCCGAGGGCATCAGCCTCCGCATCGACGCCAAAGTCCCCGGCGGTGCGGCCGGCGGCGGCTCGGCGTTCCAGATTGCCTCCACCAAGCTCGACATGGACTACCTCAAGACCCTCGGCGGCGAGCCAATCGAGGCCTACGGCCCGCTCATCCTCGACGCCATCCGCGGCGACCGCACCCTCTACAAGCACCGCGACGAGGTCGAATCCTCCTGGCGCATGGTCGAGCCGTTCCTGGAAAGCCGCCTGCTCCGCGACAACATCGAGGAATACGACCCCGGTTCCTGGGGCCCGACCGGCGCCGACGCGCTGCTCGCCCGCGACGGCCGCCAGTGGCATAACCCGCGGACGTCCGAGGTGCGATAACAAACCGCCCTTCGGAAGAACTCAACCGCGGGCGGAACCGTGGTGGGTGCGGGGAATACCCGCTCCAAACAGAACGTTCAGAACGCGCCAAGGAAAGCCGGGATTTGTGTACCGGGCCATCCGGTGTTATCCCTCGGGTCCTTTCGTGTAACTCGTTCAGGCAGCGGTATTTGCGTGCCGATACAAGCCGGCGTCGATCACGTGACCGGCGCGGATTTTACTTGCGAGTGGGGGAGTTTTCGGCTAGAAGTAGGGGGTGCCGGTGGGCGGCTCGGTGCCGCGCGCGAGAAGCCGGACTCTGTTGGCTCAATGTTCATACAGGAAGAGGACCTCATGTCATCCGTTCACCCCCGAATTCGGCGGGCGCTGGTGGGCGCCGCGCTGGGTAGCAGCCTTGTGCTGTGTACCGCAGCGTTGGCCCAGCCGGCCAACGACACGTGCGCGACGGCGACGCTCGTCAACACATTCCCGTTCACCGACGCGCAGAGCGTTGCGGCCTCAACGGCCACCGACACCGCTGCTCCGCAGCCGTCGTGCGACGCGACCGCTTCGACCGCGGCCCGATTCGACATCTGGTACCGGATCGTTCCGTCGGCTACGGGCATTCTGACGATCAACCAGGGCGTTGATTCGATCGACTCCGCGACCCAGGTGTGGACCAACTCCACCAACGACTGCAACGGCACATTCACCGCCGTCGCCTGCAGCGATCCCGAGACCAGCACGGCGTCCGTGATCGCCGGCAACACGTACTTCGTCCAGATTTCCTACTGGTTCGCCACGGGGACCCCGACTGGGAACTGGAACACGACATTCAGTCTGGCCATCCCCCCGGCCAACGATGCGTGCGCCAACGCCATCGCGCTGACGCTCGGCACGCCGTTCTCGGGTGACTCGACCGTCGCGACCGCCGACGGCCCGACCAACACCAGCACGGCCAACGGCTGCAGCGCGACGTTCTTCGGCGCCTCCAACCGCACCGTCTGGCACACGTTCACCACGGGCGCGGCCGGCATCTACACCGTCAGCACCTGCACCAACACCGGCTTCGACAACAAGATCGCCATCTACCAGGGCACGGCCTGCTCCGGCTCGGTCGCCTCGGTCGCCTGCAACGACGACTCCTGCGGCCTGCGCTCCTCTGTCGCCGCCAACCTCCAGGCCAGCACGACCTATACCGTCCGCCTCTCCGGCACCGGCACCGGCACCGCCGGCGGTCCGTACAGCATTCTCGTTGTCGGCCCGCAGGGCGGCACCGCCCCGGGCAACGATGACGGCGCGACCCCCGAGGCCCTCGCCGCCAACACCCCGACCGCCGGCGACCTGAGCGCCGCGACCGGGCTGAGCACCACGCTGGCCACCTGCGGCTCGTCGTCCACGACGGGCAACGACGTGTGGTACACCTTCACCCCCACGGTCGCCGGGACCCACACCGTCACCGTCTGCGGGCAGTTCGACACCGTCCTGTCCACGCACACCAGCCCGACCACCGCGTCGAGCGTCTGCAACGACGACACCATCCCCGCTGGCTGCTCGCTGCACGGCTCGCAGCTCACCTTCACCGGCGTGGTCGGCACGCCCCAGCTGATCCGCGTCGCCGCCGTCGGCCCGGCCACCCTGCTGCCCCAGCACGGCGCGTTCACGATCACCGTCGCCCCGCCGATCACCGGCGCCTGCTGCTTCGCGGGCTCCTGCACGGTCGTCGCGCAGACGGCCTGCACGGGTGAGTCGGTGTTCCAGGGCGCGAACACGTCCTGCTCGCCGAACCCCTGCCCGGCGCCGATCGCGGGCGACCTGTGCGCCAGCCCGGTGATCGCGTCGATCGGAAGCAACCTCGGCACGACCCTGGCGGCCACGACCGAGCCGGGCACGACGCTTCCCAGCGGCTGCGCTCTGAGCCGCAACGGCAACAAGGACTTCTTCTTCTCCTTCACCCCGGTCAATGACGGCAACTACACCTTCACGCTCTGCAACACTACCTCGGGCACGCTCGACACCGTCCTTTCGATCCACACCAACGTCTGCCCGACGACCGCAGCGACGCTGATTACCTCGACCCCTAACTGCAACGACGACGGCTGCTCCGGCACCGCCGGCCCGTCCGCGCTGTCCAACGTCGCCCTCGTCGGCGGCACCACCTACCTCGTCCGCGTCGCCAACTGGAGCACCTCTCCGACGGCCGGCGGTCCCTTTGACCTGCAGATCACGACCGACCCCTTCGGCACGTGCTGCAACTCGGCCACCGGTACCTGCCGCCTGTCCAGCCAGCCCACCTGCAACGGCGCCAACGAATCGTTCCAGGGCCAGGCGTCCTGCTCGCCGAACCCCTGCCCGGTTCCCCCGCAGGCCTGCTGCGCTCCGGACGGCACCTGCACCTTCGTGCCCCCGGCTTCGTGCACCACCCCGAGCATCGCTCAGGGCGCCGGCACGACCTGCACCCCCAACATCTGCCCCGCTCCCCCGGCCAATGACAACTGCAACACGGCTCAGACCGTGACCGTTGGCGCGGCCGCCGCGACCGGCAACAACTCCGCCGCGACCACCGCGTCGGGCGAACCCCACACCTGCCAGTCTTCCTCCGGCAAGGGCGTCTGGTTCGACTTCACCGCCCCGGCGGCCGGCACCTACCAGTTCGATACCGAAGGCAGCGCTCAGAGCGACACCGTCCTCTCGGTGTTCGACGTCTGCGGCGGCACTTCGCTGGCCTGCGATGACGACGCCGGCACCGGCAACCTGTCGGTCCTGCAGGTCAATCTGACCAGCGGCCAGAACGTCAAGGTCCTGCTGTCCTCCTTCGGGGCTACTCCCGCGGGCGGCGGCTACGTCCTCAACATCTCCACCGTCATCGCCGGCGCTTGCTGCAATGACCTGACCGGCGCCTGCACCATCGTGCTGGCTTCGGCCGGCTGCCCCAGCGGCGCGACCTACCAGGGTGACAACACCACCTGCACGCCCAGCCCGTGCCCGGCCAGCGGCTCCTGCTGCAACCCGGTCGACGGCTCGTGCCTCGTGCGCGTTGAGGCTCAGTGCGCGACTCCGAACGTGTGGACGGCTGGCGCCGTGTGCACGCCGAACCCGTGCCCGCAGCCCCCGCCCCCGGCCAACGACACCTGCGCCGCGGCCGTCACCCTCAACGCCGGCGCCAACACCGGCACCGTCAACAACGACATCGCCAACAACGAGAACATCGAGCCCCTGAGCCCCTGCAACCTGAGCACGGCTCTGGGTATCGCCAACTCGGTCTGGTACACCTTCACCCCCGCCGCCAACGGCACCCTCGCCGGGTCCATCGACCCGACGACCTACGACGGCATCGCCGTGCTCTACTCCGGCTCCTGCGGCGCGCTGACCGAAGTCGCCTGCTGGGATGAGCCCGAGCCCTTCGACCTCGCCACGCCCGACAGCGGCTCCTCGGCCCTGACGGCCGGCGTGACCTACTACCTGGTCATCGGTGACTGGGGCACCTCCGAAGGCGGCGGTGTGACCAACTACTCCATCACCCTGCCCGACGCTCCGGCCACCGGCCGCTGCTGCATCGGCGCTCGCTGCGCCATCGTCCTCCAGGCCGCGTGCACCCCCGTCGGTACCGCCGGCGCTTCCTACACGGCCGGCGCGGCGGACTGCAACGCCTCCGGCATCCTGAACGCCCCGTGCTGCTTCGCCGACTACAACAAGGCCGGCGGCGTCACCGTCCAGGACATCTTCGACTTCCTGTCCGACTACTTCACCGGCAGCGTCAACGCCAACGTCAGCGGTGACGGCGTCACCGCCCCCACCGTCCAGGACATCTTCGACTTCCTGGGCGCCTACTTCGCCGGCGGCTGCTAAGCCCTCGGCTGGGCCCGACCGGGCCTGACCCTTGACCCTCAGAAGCCCCGCCGGAAGGCGGGGCTTTCCTTTCTCCCCCGACCGCTCCGAACGACCCCGCGCTCGCCCCGTTGGCACCCGCTCCGGCGATCCGGCGGCGGGGAGGGTGGTGCGACCGCCTCGGGTGAAGCCGGGGCCCGCCCGCCCGCGTATGGACACCGGACAGGCGGGCCGATTCCGGTTTGCCGGTCGTTGCTCGTTTGTCCGCTTCCGCCCGCTCGCCGGCCGCCTCATCCGTCGCATCACCAGTCGCACCACGAGGAGATTCGCCGATGGCCCGATCGATCCGCACGCTCGCCTGTGTCGGCCTGTGCACCGCGGGGGCGATGAGCCTGCCGGCGGCCGCCGCGCCCGAACCGATCGAGCCGACGGCGCGCGTGACGACGGTCTCGACGACCGCCGTGACTTATCGCGGGCCGGGGCAGGCGATGACGGTGCTGACGCCCGGGCGCCCGACGGCGCCGCGCGTGGATCGCGGCGTGGGCTGCCCGCCCACGACCGACTCGGTCGCCGCCAACTTCAACGGGCTTGACGTCGGGTCGGAGATCACCATCCAGCTCGGCATGCGGCAGAGCGAGGGCTTCGGGGTCGTGTACTCCGCCCCCGCGACGTCGTTCCCGCTCGAGATCAACCAGATCGAGCAGATCTTCGCGACCGTCGCCGGCGTGTCGGGGACGGACAACACCATCTCGTGCGGGTACACGATCGAGGTCTATGACGGCGTTCCCGGCGAGACCGGCACGCTGGTGTTCACCATCTCGAGCGACCCCGACCCGGGCTCGACGGGTCTGCCCGCCGACATGACCCTGCAGCGCGTCCCGGTGTGCAGCACGACGACGGGCGCGCAGGCGTCGGTCGGGCGGCTGCAGTTCAGCGTCGATCCGCAGTCGGACCCGGCCGACCGCATCTTCGTGAACAACGTCAGCGGGACCAACCAGTTCACCGTGTTCGTGCGGATCACGCGCATGAACCAGCCGAACCCGACGCCGTGCGCGCTGATCGGCGGCGAAGAGCCGCCGTGCAGCAACATCTTCCTGACCACCGAGGCGAACAACACGGGCGCGCTGAACTTCTCATCGCGGAACATGCTGTTCGCGATCGACTGCGGCTCGCCGTTCTTCGCCCCGCCCGGGTTCACGCGGTTCAGCGGCCTTGGGCTTTTCCGTCCGTCGCGCGACGTGCTGCAGCAGGTGACCTTCACGCCCGTGCAGTGCGCCCCGCCGGCGACGGGCGCGTGCTGCAACGCCTCCACCGGCGCGTGCTCCGTCACCAGCCAGGCCCAGTGCGTCGGCACGTATCAGGGCGACAACTCCGCCTGCTCCCCCAACCCCTGCCCCCAGCCGACGGGCGCGTGCTGCCTGCCCAGCGGGGCCTGCGAGATCCGCGCCGCCAACCTGTGCACCGGCAGCGGGTTCATCTTCCGCGGCGGCGGCTCGGTGTGCGCCTCGGCCAACTGCCCGCAGCCCACCGGGGCGTGCTGCAACGGCACCGCCTGCGCCGCGGGCATCACCCAGGCCAACTGCACCACCTTGGGCGGCAACTTCCTCGGCGCTGGCTCGACGTGCGGCGCCGGCGGGACGTGCCCCCTCGGGGCCTGCTGCCTGCCCATCGGATCGTGCCTTGCCAATCTTTCCGCGGCCCAGTGCCAGGCCCAGAGCGGGACGTTCCAGGGCGTGGGTACCTCGTGCTCGAGCGTGAACTGCCCGCAGCCCGCGGGCGCCTGCTGCACCGCCGCGGGCGGGTGCGCGAGCGTTGACCAGGCGACGTGCGTGCTGTTCGGCGGGGTGTTCCAGGGTCCGTTGACGACGTGCACGCCGTCGCCGTGCGGCCCGGCCCTGGGCGTGTGCTGCCGCGGGTCGACGTGCGCCGCGGGCGTCGCGTCGACGGCGTGCACCGGCGCGAACAGCGCGTTCCTGTCGGGCAACACCGCGGCGTGCACTTCGAGCACGATCTCGCCGTGCTGCAAGGCGGATTACAACAAGTCCGCCGGGATCACGGTGCAGGACATCTTCGACTTCCTGGCCGGGTGGTTCGCCGGCTCGCCCAACGCCGACATGACCAACAACGGCGCGGGCACGCCGACGACGCAGTCGATCTTCGACTTCCTGTCGGCGTGGTTCGCGGGCGGGTGCTGAGCGTTCGCCCGGGTAGGTGCGGGCGCGGGTTGATGCCCCTCGGGGCTGGCCCGCGGCCCGCGGCGGGCGGACAATCGCCCCGATGAGCGAACTCGAGCCGCTGCCCCTCGAACCCCGCCCCACCCCCCCGACGCTGCCCGGGGCTGTCGTCCTGCGCGAGGACGCCGACGCCGCCATCGACGCCCTCGCCTTCGACATGGTGATGCACGCGCACAACTGCGTCCGCGCGTTCGGGGATTTTCACCTGGCGCTCTCCGGCGGGAGCACGCCTGTGGCGCTGTACACGCGGCTGATGATCGACCCGCGGTACCGCGACCTGCCCTGGAACCGGACGCACCTGTGGATCGTTGACGAACGCCGCGTCGGGTTCGACGACGAGCGCAGCAACTACAAGATGATCTCCGAGATCATCGTTGATCACTCGGGCATCCCGCGCGAGCAGGTGCACCCCATGTACGCCACGGCCGACGACGCCGACGCGCAGTACGAGCGCACGCTCCGCGAGACGCTGGGCTGGCGCGAGCGCGGGCATGATCGGCTCGACCTGGTCCTTCTGGGCATGGGGTCCGACGGGCACACGGCCTCGCTGTTCCCCGGGTCGGCGGCTCTGCGGGAGTGCCTCGCGGCGCCGATGTTCGCCGGGGGCGATGGCGGCGGCGGGAGCGCGGGCGTGCCGCTGGTGCGGATCAACCGCGGGCCGGAAGTGACGCCGCCGGAACGCGTGACGATGATGCTCCCGTTCATCAACGCGTCGCGGTTCATCGCGGTGCTGGTGACGGGGAAGGGCAAGCGGGCGATGCTGGCGCAGGTCGCCGCGGCGACGCGCGCGGTCGGGGCGTCCGGGGGCGGCATGCCGCCGGCGTCGGCGATCGATCGGCTGCCGATCCTGGGGGTTCGTCCGCTGGCCGGCGATCTTCGCTGGTACATCGACGACGACGCCTGCCCGGAGGCGCCGGAATCTCGCGGGTAACGCCGGCGCCCGCCGGAGGACCCGATCCCACCCGCATGCTTTCCATCACGCCCAACACCGTCATCAAGTATCGCGTGCACCACGAGGACGAGCACGTGCTCGTGGTGGAGAAGCCCTCGCGCGTCCCCACGCAGCCCGGGCGCGGGCACGCGGACGACACGCTGCTCAACGCGCTGTTCGCGACCTACGGGAACAAGCTGCAGAACGTCGGGCGCGCGCGGGATTTCGGGCTGGTGCACCGGCTGGACCGCGAGACCAGCGGGCTCCTCGCCGTCGCGCTGACGCCCTCGGCGTACGACGCGCTGCGGGAGCAGTTCGCGGCCCGCACGGTCAAGAAGTTCTACTGGGCGATCTGCGACCGCGTGCCGAAACAGCCGACGGGCGTGATCAAGGCGGCGATCGTCGAGACGTCCCTGGGCTCGCAGACGGGGCGGGCCAAGCCCAAGACGGCCCACATCGCGCGCGTCGGCAAACCGGCGGTGACGGCGTATCGCCTCGTAGCGGCCAACGAGGTCGCGTCGCTGATCGAGGCCCGCCCGGTGACGGGGCGCCTGCACCAGGTCCGCGTGCACATGGACGCCATCGGGTGCGCCGTGCTGGGCGACGAGTTCTACGGCCCGCGGCGCGTGCGCGGGGCGGCGGCGCGCTTGATGCTGCACGCGCACCGGCTGGTCATCGCGCACCCTGTTACAGGGGCGACCATCGACGTCTCCAGCCCCATGCCGCGGGAGATGAAGAAACTGCTCAACCGGCTGGGCCTGCGCGTTGGTTCGGACGTCGCTGCACCGGCGGACACGGACGCGGGCGACGACGCGGATGAGTGATCGCGGCGGTACTCACGCGATCGCGTGCATGAGTTCGCTTGCGATGCCGTCGGCCAGCAGAAAGCCCGCGTCCGTCAGTGTCCAGCGCTCGGCGGAGAGGACGAGGTGACCGCGATCGCGCACACGCTCCGCGGCGGCGAGCAGGGCCGTTGCGGCGTTCGGCGAAACCGCGTCCAGATCCGCCAGCAGCGCGCCGGCGCTCAGCCCTTCAGCAAGACGCAGGCCCATCATCACGCGCTCACGCGCCAGGCGCAGCGGGTCGGGCGTTTCCAGGTCGACGATCGGCGAAAGGTTCGTGCCGTCGCCGTCGTCGGCGAGATAGTCGCCCAGGCGCGGCACGTTCTTGAAGCGGAAACTGCCGGCCCGCGGGGCGTTGGGGTCGGGCTGGGCGTAGACGTGCCCGCTGGCGCTCGGGCCGGCGGCGAGCCATTGCTCTTGGCGCCAGTACGCGAGGTTGTGCAGGCTCTCCTGACCGGGGGCGGCGAAGTTACTGACTTCGTATCGACGCAGGCCCGCCGCGGCGAGGCGGTGGTGCGTGAGCGTGAACATCTCGGCTTCGGTGTCGTCGTCAACGGGCGTGAACGCGCCGAGTTCGAGGCGGCGCGTCATCGCGGTGTTGGGCTCGTACGTGAGGTTGTAGCAGGACAGGTGTGAGAGGTTGAGGTTGAGCGCGCGGTCCAGGTCGGCGTTCCAGTCGGCGACGCTCTGCCCGGGGATCGCGAAGATGAGGTCGATGGACCGGCGCGTGATGCCGGCGGCGGCGGCGTGCTCGAGCGCTCGCGCGACGTTGTCGGGGTCGTGCCAGCGCTCGAGGGTTTTGAGGTGTGTGGGGTTGAAGGACTGGGCCCCGACGCTGACGCGCGTCACGCCGCGGGCGGCGAGCAGGTGGCACAGTTCGCGCGTGGTGGTCTCGGGGTTGCACTCGACGGTGAACTCGGCGGCGGGCGTGCGCGCACGCGGGCCGGATTGGGCCGATTGACGCAGCACGGGCGCGAGGTCAAAGTGCGTGTGCAGGGTGTCGAGCAGGCGTTCCCACAGGGGCAGGGCGAGCAGGCTGGGCGTGCCGCCGCCGATGAAGATGGTGCGGATGGGCCCGGCGTGGGGGGCGAGGGCGACGAGCTCGCGCGTGAGGCGGTCGAGGAAGGCGGGCTGCTGGTCGCGCTGGTCGACGAAGGAGTAGAAGTCGCAGTAATGGCACTTGTGCGAGCAGAAGGGGGTGTGGATGTAGAGCGCGGAGATGGGGGGGTGGGCCTGGGGGGAGCGCAGGGCGACCCCCGCGTGCCGGGGCGGGCGTGCGGGCGGTACACTGGGGAACTGTGGGAGCGGGACGGACACGGGCTTGGCTGGGTGTGTGAACGCTCGGCGGGGAAAGCTTGTTCGGAAGGGCTTGTTCGGAAGGGCTTGTTCGGAAGGGCTTGTTCGGAAGGGCTTGTTCGGAGGGGCTTGTTCGAAAGGGTAACGCCCAGTGCAACTGACGCTGACGATGGTGACGGGGGACGGGCAGGTCAAAGAACTGCCGCCGATGCGCCTGCCGATCACGATCGGTCGGGCGGAGGACTGCAAACTGCGGATCCCGAGTCCGGCGGTATCGCGGCATCACTGCGAACTCATCGAGGACGACGACGAGCTGATCGTGCGTGACCTCAAGAGTTCCAACGGGACGTTCGTGAACAAGGAGCGCGTCTCCAAGCCGCGGGAACTGGTCCCGGGGGATCTGCTCGCGGTCGGGGCGGTGGTGTTCGTGGTGCGGATCGACGGGCACCCCAAGGCGGTCGACCCGATCATCGCGTACGCCAACGGCGCGGTGTCGCCGGGCGAAGCGCCCAGCGGCCCGGTGAGCGACGGGGTGCCGACGTGGTCCGGCGCCAAGCCGAGCGGTGGATCCCCGGCGGGCGCGGGCGGCGGGGCCGTCGCCAAGCCCGCGGCGGGCCCGAGCCCGGCCCCGGCGAGCAAGCCCGCCCCGGCCGGCAAGCCCAAGGGCGAAGAGTCGTTCGAGTCGCTGCTGGCCGACCTGAGCGAGAGCGACTTTGACATCGACCTGCCGGACGACGACGACCCGCCCCCGCCCAAGCCGGGGGGCGCCAAGCCCGCTCCGGGCAAGCCGCCGGGCAAGAAATAACCGGCCTGGCCGGGGCGGAACGGTGATCAGCGGCGTGCCGGTGTGGAGAATTGCGGCACGCCGCGAGGCTTCGTGTATACTTGCGATGTAGGTGGGCGAGAGAGAGACATCCGCTCATCGAACCTTCACAGGGCCGCCCGCTCCCCCGGGCGGCCCATGTCTTTTTTGGTCGGGCGGGGCGGTGGGGGACGCGGGTGGTCAGGTCCAGATTGTTGATAGGTCAACCGTCGCGCCGGGCGGCGTGCGCGGCGCCGCGGCTGGGTCCATCTGGCGGGCCGCGTCGAGCATGGCGCGAAGATCCGCCGGGAACGGGGCCGTGAACCGGAGCGGCTCTTTGCTGATCGGGTGCTGGAACCCGAGGGTCGCGGCGTGCAGCGCGACGCGGCTGAGGATCGGCGATTCGGGCGCATAGGCGGGCGGAGCGCCGGGCGGGCCGAGGTCGGCGGGGTGGAGGAAGCGCCCGCCGTACATGTCGTCGGCGACGATGGGGTGCCCGCCATGCGAGAGGTGCACGCGGATCTGGTGCGTGCGCCCGGTCTTGAGTTCGAGCTCAACCAAGGAGATCGCGGCGGCGGGGTCCGTATCCGGTCGGCGGAAGACGCCGCGGACGCGGGCGATGGTGACGCTGGGCTTGCCGAGGTAGTCGTAGCGGACGACGTACTTCTCGCGGTAGCCCTTCTCGCGAGAGGGGTGCGGGCCGATGGGCAGGTCGATGACGTCGACGTCGGGCGTGACCTCGCCGTGAGTGATGGCGAGGTAGCGCTTGTCGACGGTGCGGAGTTCGAACTGGCGGCCGAGTTGCCAGTGGGCCTCGTCGGTCTTGGCGAAGACGATGCACCCGGAGGTGTTGCGGTCCAGGCGGTGCACGACGCCGGGGCGGGCGAACTCCTTGCCGACGCCGGAGAGGGCGCCGCCGGTGCTGCTGCGGTGCTGGAAGTGGAAGGCCAGGGCGTTGATAAGCGTGCCGGAGAGTTCGCTCCGCGCGGGGTGCACGATGATGTCCGGCTGCTTGTTGAGGACGATGAGGTGCTGGTCCTCGTAGAGGACGTTGAGCGGGATATCTTGCGGCGGAACGTCCGTGGGCGGGGGCGGCGGGACGAAGACCTCGACGCGGTCGTCGATGCGGAGTTTGGTGCTGGACTTGGGGGCCCGACCGTTGACCAGCACGCCGCCCTCGTCGATGAGGCGCTGCAGCTGCGTGCGGCTCATGAAGGGGATGCGGTCGGTGAGGTACTTGTCGAGGCGCTTCTGCAGGTCGCGCTGCAGGACGAAGACGACGCGGTTGGGGGCGTCGTCGTCGGCGGTGGCGGCCGGGGCGATGGTGTCCTCGCCCTCGACGGTGCGGGCCCGGGCCAGCGGCGCGTCGGCGGGGAGTTCAGTTGAAGGCACAGCGGCCGGGTCGGTCGCGCCCAGCCCCATCGCCGAACGCAGGGCCCGCGCATCGAGCTTCCCGCCCGGCCCGACGAGCGGGCTGGAGCGCTGCGTGTCGGCGCCCGAGCGGCTGGGCTTGCGCGACCCGGGGTGAGATTCGTCGGACGCGGTCATGCGGGCCGGGGCCGGTCGCGGAATCACTCGGTGCGTTACGGCTTGCCGGGCTCGGTCGGCGCCGGCTGCGCGGGCGGCGTGGCCGGGGCGGGCTCGGTGCTCGGCGTCGCGGCGGGGGCCGGGGCCGGAGCGGGGGTGGGCGCGGGAGTGGGCGCGGTCTGCGGCATCGTGCCCGGCGGGAGCGGGATCACGCCCGGCGGGACGTCGCCCACCGGCACGAGCTTCCCGTCTCGCATTTCCATCCGCATCATCGTCCCGCCCTGCGGGCCTTGCCCGGGCAGCTCGATCGGGTTGCCCTGCGCGTCCCGCGCCTGGATGTTCGTCATCGGCGTGGTCATCGGGGCTTCGACGGGCTTGACGCTGGCGTGCAGTTCGCCCTCGGCGTACAAACGCGGCGACTTTTCGAGCTTGGACAGCGAATCGAGGCGGGCCTTGGCCAGCCGCTCGAGACCGCTGAAGCCGATGGCCTTGGCGTCCTCGCCGACCTTGGTGTACTGCTCCCGCGCGCCGTCGAGCTGGCCGCGAGATTCGGCGACCGCGGCCAGGCCCATGCGGGCGTTGATGGCCAGCAGGCGCACGCCGGTGGAGGAGCCGTCGGCCTGGCGGAGGGCTTCGCGGTACAGGGCCTCGGCCTGGTCGAGCTCGGCCTTGCGCTGGTCTTCGGTGAGCAGCGTGGCGCCTTCGGGCAGGTTGCCCATCGGGTCCATGCGGATGCCCGGGGGCAGCGCGGTGCGGAAGGCGTCGAGGCGGATGTCCGCCGCGGTGAGCTTGGCGGTGATCGCGGGGGTGCGGTCGGAGAAGTCGTTGGCGACGGCGACGAGGTTCTCTGGCTTGCCGGCGACCATGGCGGCGTCGAACTCGGCCCAGGCGGCGTCCTGCTTGGCGGCGTTGTGGCGCTTGTAGTGGGTCCACGCCGCGACGCCCCCGGCGGTCACGGCGATCAGGCCAAGAACCAGCGGGTACCACTTGCGGAGCAGGTCGATGAACTCGGTGTTGAGGCGCGCTTCTTCACGACCAGCGCCCTCGACGATCTTCTTCTGACGTTCTTCCAGAGCCATCGGTGTTCCTCGTGCGTGGTCCCGGCCGCGATCGGCCAAGCGGAAAGTCTATGCGCGGGCGGCGGGGCTCTCCCCCGGATCGCCGACGGCCCACGCCCGGGGGTCGGCCAGGATCTCGGGCGGGACCAGCGTGTCGCGGATTCGAGCCGCCAGCGCCTCCAGCCCGCGCTGTTCTCGGACGCTGGTGGCGATATCGACCGCACCGCCCGGGCCGGGCCAGTCCGGGCGCTGGCCGGCCGAGCCCAGATCGGCCCGCAGGCCCACGGTGAGCGTCGCGGCGTGGCTGTGGGCGGGCGGCGGCGGTGGGGGGTGGGACGGGTCGGTGCACAGCAGGATCAGGTCGGCTTCGCGGGCGCGGGCGAGGGCGGTGTGCTGAGCCGCGGCGTCGATCGGGTCGCTCGGGACGATCGGCGCTGGTCCCGCGAACCCGACGCCCGGCAGGTCCGCATAGCGCACGACCAGCCCGGCGAGGTTGAGCGTCACGCCCACGTGGTCACGCGTCGTGCCGGGCATGTCCGCCACGAGCGCCACGTCGCGCCCGGCGAGCGCGTTGAGCAGGCTGCTCTTGCCGATGTTCGGCGCGCCGAGCGCCACCACCAGCGGCGGATCGATCAGGCGATCGAGCACGCGGGCCATGGGTGCGGGCAGAATGTCGCGCTCGCTGCGGACGCTCGCCCACCGCCGCGGCTGATCGAGCAGCAGGTCGACGCCCATCGGGCTGGCGATGCGGGCCAGGGCGCGGTCCCAGTGCCGCAGCGCGGGATGCACGGAGTGCATTGCGGCGGCCGCGTGCAGCGGCACGGGCGGCTGGTCCGACGGCGCGGCCCCGAGCGCGCGGAGGGCCGCCAGCACGCGGGCCAGCACCGCGGGCCCGGCGTGCGGGAACAGGATCGCGTGCTCCGGCCCGGTCACGGCGACGACCAGGTCGTCGACATCGGCCCACACCCGGCGCCGGGCCTGCCCGGGAAGCACGGGCGCGAGGCCGGCGCTCGCGAAGAACGCGTCGAGCGGGCCGGTGAGTTCGATCGCGGCGATGGCGGCCCCGGTGGGCGGGGCGGGCGTGCGGAGCGCGAAGCGCAGGCCCGCAACCGGTGTCGCGGGCCCGCGGTTGCCGGCCCTTGTCACGCGGAGGCCTCGCCGGCCTCGAGGTCGTCGCCGTGCTCTTCGTCGAGCTTGGCGAGGCGCTCGAGCGCGGCGAGCATGCCCAGGAGCGTGAGATCCGGCACGACGTGTTCGACGAGCGCGTCGTGTTCGAAGAGCAGGCCCGCGTCGCCGCCGGTCGCGACGACGCGCGGGTAGCCGTTGTAGAAGTCGGCGTAGCGGTCGATGAGCAGGTGCACCATGCCGCGTGCGGCGGAGACGACGCCGACGGTCATCGCGTGCGGCGTGGACTTGCCGAAGGGCGTGCGTGCCATCGGGTTGGGGTCTTCGGGATCGAACTGCGGCGGGGGCGCGAGGGCGGGGTCGAGCGTGACTTTGGGGAGGGCGGCGGTCTGTTCGTGCAGGGCGCGGAGCATCATGCCCAGCCCGGGCCCGATGGCCCCGCCGTGGAACGTGCCCTCGCCGTCGACAAAGTCGACGGTGATCGCGGTGCCGGCGTCGATGACGATGCAGGCCTGCTGCGAGCGGTGGAAGGCGCCCAGCGCGTCAAGGAGGCGGTCTTGCCCGACGGTGGTGGGGTCGTCCATGTCCAGCGCGATGGGGATGGGCAGGTCGCGCCCGAAGCGCTGCACGTCCAGCCCTTGCCCACTCAGGCGCATTTCCAGGTCTTCCGCGGCGGAGGCGTTCACGCTGGCGAGGACGACGGGGCGCGGCGGGTCACCCTGCTCCCGCGCCAGTTCGGCGATGGCGCTGGCCAGGCCGGGCTGGTCGTCGGTCGGGTGGATGACGGAGGGGCGCAGTTGCCCGCTCTCGGCGACGGTGACGCGTGTGCGCGAGTTGCCCATGGAGACCAGGACCATCGGGGCGAGCTGGGGCGACTCGGGCTGGCCGCCGGGCGGAGTGGGGCGAGTGGGGGGCATGGCGGAGGTTAGTTTCCCCGTGAAGTGTCGGCGTCGGGACGGCGGGAGGGGGTACACTGGCCTCCCACATGCCGCGCTGCCGGGTAGATCAGTCGATCGAACGCGTCGAAGTCGACGGGTTCGCGTTCCCGCTGGGTGTGTACCCGGTGGAGGCGATGACACCGGCGCCGGGCTACACGCTGGACTTCGAGCCCGCGGACGGCGACGACTCGGGCGAGACAGAAGAGTGGGAAGAGTGGCCCGACCGCTACGTGTTTGACATCCTGGTGTCGGCGACGCGGGTGGAGAGCCTGTGCCGCTCGCTGTTTGCGCTTCTGCCCGGGCGGGTGTACCCGATCCTGGATGTGCTGGGGCATGACGCGTATCGCGAGGTGGACCCGTACGTGTCGTACGACCTGGTCGGGCTGGACCGGTTCCTGGACACGATCCGGCGGTACCGCGGGTACTTCTTCGAGGACGGGCTGGTCGGCTTCGGCGCCATGAGCGAGGAGCCGTTTCTGTACGTGTTCGTGGACGAGCACAAGATCGTGACGGTGCGGGCCGAGTCGGCGCTCAAGGAGAAGATCGAGCATCTGCTGGCGGCGTTCGACCTGCGCGAGGTGCCGGAGATCCGCGGGGCGGACGCCTCGACGCACGAGCACCGGGGCGTGCTGGACGCGCCGGACGAGCGGCTGGACCTGCTGAACGCCGACGAGATCGTGGAAGAACTGCGGGATTCGTGGCGACTGTCGCTGAACATCGACCCGGACCGGAACCTCGACGCGGACGGGAACGAACTGGGGATCACTGGCTGGCGGTGCATCGTGCGGTACGACCCCAAGCCGGAAGAGCAGAAAAAAGGCGAGAGCGGCGCGATCACCCAGCAGACCTTCCCCCCGCCGCGCTACTGCGAAGTGCTGCTGACCGCCGACACGCTGAGCCGGGCGATGGACCTGGCCTTCGAGGGCTTCGACGAGGTGGCGGCGGACACGCCGGACATCTCGGGCGAGACGGAAGCCGAGCCGGTGATCGTGGCGACCGATCGACTGAGTGCGGACGACTTTGCGGCGGCCGTGCGGGAAGCCCGGGAGAAATCGGGCTCGTCCGCACAGATTCCGGACAAGCGCGGCTCGGAAAAGGCCGGCTCGGAAAAGGCCGGGTCGGAAAAGGCAGGTTCGGAGAAAGCTGGTTCGGAGAAGGCCGGGTCGGAAAAGGCGGCCTCGGAAAAAGCCGGGGCCGAGCGCGGCGTGCCCGACAAGGGCGCCGAGATCGACGCGGGCGCGACGGGGGCCAGGACGCCCGCGTCGGCGAAAAACGCGGGCGAGGAGGCGGGGTCGGCCGGGGATGACGACCTGGCCCTCACCGGGCCCGTCGACCTCGGCGACAGCCGCGTCTGGCACGCCTGCTGGATGCGTTGAGGGCACGGGCCGGCGGCGCGAGCGGCGGAAGGGCCGGGAGAAGGAGCCCGCCGATAGGCCGCTCGATTCGCCGGTCAACAGGCCGATGGAACGGCTTGTCCCGGGCCGGCGAAGGGGAGGGACGATTTCCGGTCGGGGTGGGTTTGCGTTCGAGGGTCGGGGGCAGTATCGTTGCCCCCCTCCCTCCGGACCGTGGACCCGTCCGCGATCCGGGGCAAGGGGGTGTGCGTGTGCCGGATCGGCCGTGGAGCCGGTCGGTGCGCGACGCGGGTGTTCTCAGTACGGAACATCTGCACGCGGTGGTGCGAACGAGAACGTCCCCCGGCTACGCGACCGGCGGCGGCTTCGGAGAAGACGGACATGTCCAGCGAGCGGAACCGTCGGTGCAAGCGAGACATGGCGGCGGCTGCCGTCATCAGCGCAAGTGGCGTCCTGGCCCCGTGGGCCCTGGCCCAGTCGGCCGGGACGACTACGCCCGCGGCGGTTACGCCGTCCCCCGCGCCAGAACTTGACGTGCTGAGCGTCGCCCAGCGCCTGGCCGACGACGGGCAGCTCGTCGAAGCCCGGTCGCGGCTTGACGCCCTGGCCCGCGGGACCGGCCTGGCCCGCATGAGCCCCGCCGATCGCACGCGGGCGCTCAACCTCCTCAAGGACGTCGACGCGCGGCTGCGGACGGCGGACCCGATGGAGATCGGCCTGCAGAAGGCGCAAGCCGCCCTGAACACCGGCGACGCCCGCGAGGCCCGGCGCCACGCCGAGGCCGTCGCCTCCCGCTCGTTCGCGTCCGCGGCTCAGAAGACCCGGGCCGCGACGATCATCGAGCAGGCCCAGGCCCGTCGCGATGAGATGGCCCCGCTGGTGGCGGGCATGATCGAGCAGGCCGACGCCGACTTCGCCGCCGGCAAGTACGCCGAGTGCAAGTCCGGCGTCTTGGCCCTGCTGCGTTCGGGCGTCGACCTCACGCCCGAGCAGGCCGGTCGCCTCGAGGGGTACCAGCTCAAGATCGTGGAACTGGAACGCTCCCGCGGGGAGACGTTCGGCGTGGACACGCAGGCCGGTCTGACGGCGGTCGGCGACGATCGCGCCGACGCGTGGAAGGCTCGCGCCGCCGAGCCGCTTCCGACGATTCAGCCCGGTTCGACCCAGCCCGGTTCGACCCAGCCCGCTTCGACCCAGCCCGTCGCAACGGCGCTGCGTGTTGAGACGCGCACGGTCGCCGGGGCTCAGCCCGCCGAGGGCGGCCGCCCGGGCGACGTTGAGCCGCTCCCGGCGGTGCAGCCCGCCGGCACGACGCAGGCCCAGGCCCAGCCCGAGGCGCAGCCCGCGTCGGACGCCTCGGCCCAGCCCGCGAACTCCGACACGCAGTACGCCCCGATGTCGTCGCAGTCGCAGCCCGATGCGGGCACGAGCGGCCAGACCGGTGGCCAGCCGGGCAGCCAGCCCGCGGCGGCTCCGGCCCCGACGTCGAGCGGTCTGAGCCCGACCGACGACCTGGTGACGCTGGCGATGCGGGCCGAGGCCCAGCGCCTGCTCGCCGAGGCGGATCAGTCTTTCGATCAGGCCCGGTACGCCCGCGCGGTGGACCTGTACACCACGGTGCTGGCCCAGTTCCGCCAGTACCTGAGCACGACCGACGCGGATCGCGCCGAGCGCCGTCGAGCCGAAGCCAGCCAGCGGCTGGGCGGCGGTCTGGCGGGTGGTGACGGGCTCGCGGGCCAGGTGATCCAGGGGATCACGCTGCAGCAGCAGCAGGCTCGGGCGGCGTTCAGCAACGAGGTCGAGCAGGCCCGGGCCCGGCTCGCCGCGGGCGATGTGCAGCGGGCAAGCGAGATGGCCGCCCGCGCCCGGCTGACGATCACTAACGCCCGCTCGGCGTTCGGCGAGGCCGAGTACGACGGGTTCCTCAAGTCGCTGGACGAGCTCAACCGCGAGATCGAAGCGCGGCGTGAGACGCTCTCGCGCGACGAAGCCACGCGTCGCGAGGCCGACCTCAAGGCCAAGGCCCAGCAGGCCGAGACCAACCGGATCAACGACCGTGATCGCAAGGTCAACGAGGCGATCGACCGCGTCCGCGCCCTGCAGGCCGAGCGCAAGTACCGCGAAGCCCTGCAGGTTGTTGAGCAGGCGCTGTTCCTTGACCCGAACGACCCGACGGCGCTCCTGCTCCGCGACATCCTGCGGGACCTGACGGTGTACGAGCGGTTCAACGAGACGCAGGACCGCAAGCAGTACGGGCACGCGACGCAGACGCTCGACAACGAGGACGCGATGGTCCCGCCGCTCGGGCTCATCGAGTACCCGACCGAGTGGCCCGCCAAGACGTTCCAGCGCGGCGACGTCGGCGCGTTCACCGACACGCCGGAGAACCGGCGCGTGCTCGCCTCGATGCGCGGGGCCAAGATCCCGCTGCAGCTGACGGACAACCGCTTCGAGGACGTGCTCACGTTCATCGGCAAGACGGCGAACCTGCCCGTCGACGCGGACTGGGAAAGCCTGGCGACCGTCGGCATCGACCGCGACACGCCGGTGACGATCCGCCTGCCGGAAGTCTCCGTCGAGATCGCGCTCAACCGCATCCTGGGCAAGGTCAGCCGCGACGAGACCTCCAAGGCCTCGTGGGCGATCGACCAGGGCATCATCACGATCGCGAGCGATGAGCAGATCCGGCGGAACGTCACGCTGGTGATCTACAACATCCAGGACCTGCTGTTCGAGATCCCCAACTACGTCGAAGTCCCGCAGATCGACCTGTCGAGCGTGCTGCAGCAGTCCGGCGGCGGCGGGAGCGGGCAGAGCCCGTTCACCAACGATCAGGACAACAACCAGCGCACGCCCGAAGAAGTTGAAGAGCAGCGCCGCGAACGCATCCGCCAGATCGTCGACATCATCCAGCAGAACGTCGACCGCGACGGCTGGATCGACACGGGCGGCGAGACCGGGCGCATCCAGGAACTCAACGGCTCGCTCATCATCACCAACACCCCGAGCAACCACCGCGAGGTCGTCGGGCTCTTGGCCAAGCTCCGCGAGATCCGCAACATGCAGATCAACGTGGAGACCAAGTTCCTGCTGGTGAACCAGAACTGGTTCGAGCAGATCGGCTTCGACCTCGACATCGTCTTCAACGCCAACAGTAACCTCGTCCGCAACGCGCAGCTGCAGAACCCCAACACGCTGCCCAGCGACTTCTTCAACTTCGCCCCCGCCGAAGGCCAGGCTTCTGGCCTGGTCCGCAGCCCGGGCGGCATCCCGATCACCCCGGGCAGCACGGGCCAGTCGGCGACGGTGGTGGGCGGCCTGCCCGCCGAGTTCTCGCCCATCGGCACGCAGCAGAACTCCATCGGGCTCACGCAGAGCCTGGCGCAGGGCGACTTCGCCCAGAGCGTGCTCCGCAACGCCCCGGCCCTCGGGATCGCCGGGCAGTTCTTGGATGACATCCAGGTCGACTTCCTGATCCAGGCGACCCAGGCCGACCAGCGCACCGTGCAGCTCACGGCCCCGCGCCTGACGTTCACCAACGGTCAGACGGCCAACATCTTCGTCGTGACGCAGCAGGCGTTCATCTCGGACCTGCAGCCGATCGTCGGCGACTCGGCCGTCGGCTTCGACCCGACCGTCAGCGTCGTTTCCGAAGGCGTGACGCTGCTGGTCGAGGGCGTGGTCTCGAGCGACCGGCGTTATGTCACGATGAACATCGACGCGGGCGTGGCCCGCATCGACGGGTTCGCGACCCAGCCCGTGTCCGCCGTCGCCGGCGGTCAGCTGGTCAACTCGGCTCAGGTCAACTCGCTGGTGCAGCTCCCGACGATCACCGTGACGCGCATCCGCACCACGGCGACCGTTCCCGACGAGGGCACGCTGCTCATCGGTGGTCAGCGCCTGATCACCGAGGTCGAGGTCGAGACGGGCGTCCCCGTGCTCAGCAAGATCCCGATCATCAACCGCTTCTTCACCAACCGCATCGAGAGCAAGGAAGAGCAGACCCTGCTCATCCTCCTCAAGCCCACCGTGCTCATCCAGAGCGAAGAAGAAGAGAAGGCCTTCCCCGGCCTGCTCGAGTCCGTCCGCACCGGCGTGCCGACGATCCGCTGAAGCCCGGCGTCGGCGCCCCGCCCGGGCGTGCACCGACGGGCCCGTCCGCGTCGGCTCGCCCGATCGGACTAGCATCCCGTCATTCCGCGCTCGGGCGCTCCTGCCCGGCGCTTCGGAGGGTTTGTTGATGGCGTCCACCGGCGGATCGCGCCTGCGGGTCAAGCAGCTCAAGGATGTCGTTCAGGTCGAGTTCATCGACCGCAACATCCTTGACGAGGCGAACATCGCGCAGATCCAGGAAGAGATGACCACGATCATCGAGGCTCAGGACGCGCCCAAGCTCCTGATCAGCTTCGCCAACGTGGACCACCTCTCCTCCGCCGCACTCGGCACGCTCATCACGGTCAACAACCGCATCAAGCTCCGCAAGGGGCAGCTGCGCCTGGCCCAGATCGACCCGCAAATCTCCGAAGTCTTCAAGATCACCAAGCTCGACAAGATCTTCCAGATCCACGACACGCTGGACGGCGCCATGTCCAGCTTCTCGACCTGATCGCCCTGCACCGCCCGCCTCGCCCCCGCAGCGGTCGGCGGCGGCGGGCCGGCCGCGGGCCTCTTGAGCCGGAGCCTCGTGGGCGGCCCGTCTCTTCAGCATTCCGACGCGTGCCAGCCGCCCGAGCCCCGCACCCCGACGTGCCACCCCGTGTCCGCAGTGATGGCTCAATCCCACGCCCAGCCCGACGCCCGATCGTTCGACCTGGTCAACCAGCGTGACCAGATCGACGCCGCGGAAAACGAACTGCTCGGCGCCCTCGAGCGCCACCAGTTCCCCGAAGCCGCCCGCTTCGCCGTCCGCCTGGCCCTGGAAGAAGCCCTCGTCAACGCCTTCAAGCACGGGCACCGGGGCTTGCCCGCCTCCACGCCCGTCAGCGTCCAGTACCGCGTCGACGCCAACCAGGTCGAGATCAACGTCGTCGACCGCGGGCCCGGCTTCAACCCCGCCGACGTTCCCGACCCGACCAGCGAAGAAAACCTCGACAAGCCCAGCGGCCGCGGGCTCCTGCTCATGCGGGCCTATATGACCGACCTCGAGCACCTGGGCCGCGGCAACCACCTGCGCATGGTCTTCCGGCGTCAGCCCAAGGCCTCCTGACCCGCGTCCGCGTCAATCCTTCAAGAGCCCGATCGCCCGGGCCTCGCTGACCGGCTCATCGAACGAGCACGACCCGTACGAGAGCGCAAAGCCCGCCCGCACGTCGTCGATCTGCTCCACCCCCAGCCACCGCTCGCCCCACGTGATCCGTCCCGGCCCGAAGGTCATGGTGCCGGCGTCGCGCGTTTCCAGCAGCCGCGCGGCTTCCGCGGCGTCGATCGCGCCGACATGGATCAACCCCGCGGCGAGAAACAGGTTGACATACCCGTGCATCACCCCGCGCGGGCAGCCCGGCTCGTACGTGAGCGCATACTCGCCGCGCATCGCGTGGTGCAGGCCCGCCGTCGCCTTGAACGGCACGTTCGCCGCAGCGCACGCGGCGAGGAACTCCGCGATTCCCGCCGCCGAGGGAAACGCGTCCGCCTTGACGCCCCCGGTGCGGAGCTTCGCCGCCGCGTCCGCGTCGGACAGCACCGCCAGGCACCCGCGGACGTCGCCCTTGCCCCCGTGCGGCACGGGCAGTTCGAAGAACGGGAACAGCTCGTCGGGCACCTCGTCGAGGGTGCGATCGACAAACGCGGCCGACGGCACGCCGTTCTCGACGGGCACCTTGATCTCGACCGCGTCGATCACCGCGCCCCCGTCGCCGCCATCAGCGCCGTCGCCGTAAGCGCGGTTGAACGCGAAGATGGCCTCGCGATCCTCGGCGAAGTCGCCGTCCATCAGCACCGAGACGGGCCACGGGCCGAGCTCGCCCCCCTCGCGCCAAGCGTCGCGGGCGGCGTCGGCGAACTCCTTCAGACGCGACACGGGCACGATGAACCGCCCGAGCATCCACGCGTCTTTCCCGCCGAGAATCGCGGCGTACGTGCGCACCGCGCGGGCCATGTCGAGCCCCGCCGGCGGGAACAGCCCGGCGTAATCGATCAGCCCCTGCAAAAGCGCTTGCGGCGCTCCGTATTCCGCGTCTTCCGGCACCATGGCCCAACGGTATTCGCCCGGCTAGCCCCGCGGGTGGAACCGGCGCGTGATCTCGCGCAGACGCGAGGAATCCACGTGCGTGTACACCTGCGTGGTGCCGATGTCGGCGTGCCCGAGCAGTTCCTGCACAACGCGCAGGTCCGCCCCGCCGCTGAGCAGGTGCGTCGCGAACGAGTGGCGGAGCATGTGCGGGTGCACGCGGCCCAGCCCCGCGGCGGCCGCGTTCTTCTTCACCAGTTGCCACACCGCCACCCGCTCCAGCGCCCGCCCGCTGCGCGATAGCAAGAGCCGCCCCCCGCTCCGGTCCGGCTTGCCCACGCCGATCAGCCCCGGGCGGGCGCGATCGAGATACGCCCGCACCGCGGCCTGGGCCGGCTCGCCGATGGGCACCAGGCGCTGCTTGTTCCCCTTGCCCGTGACCATCACGATCTTCAGCGTCGGGTGCAGATCCTGCACGCGCAGGCCGGCGACCTCGCTGGCCCGCAGACCGCAGGCGTACATCAGTTCCAGCATGGCGCGATCGCGCAGGCGCAGCAGTTCCGCCGTGTCCGCGTCGGCGCCGTGCATCGAGTCTTTGGGCTCGATCGCGCCCGCCGCGGGCAGCGCGGCCCCCGCGGCCGGCGCTTCCATCAACGCCCGCATCTGCTTTGGGCTGAGCACGCCGGGGAGTTTTCGCCAGCGGTGCGGTCTTTCCAGCGCGTCGGCGGGGCTCTCGGGGATCGTGCCGGCGCCGGCGAGCCAGCGGAAGAACACCTTGATGGTCGCCAGGTGGCGCGTCACGCTCGTGCCCGACATGCCGCGCTCGCTCTTGAGCCGGGCCAGGTGCTCGTACAGATCGCGCGAGGTCACGCTGGCGACGTCCGTCCGGCCGCGAGCCGTCAGGTCGATCATCAGATCGCGCAGGTCGCGGTCGTACGCCTTGAGCGAGTTGACGGCGAGCCCGCATTCCACGCGCAGAAACGCCTCGAACCGCGTGCGCTCGTGCTGCAGCGCGGCGGCGATGCCCTCGTCGCCGGGCGTCTTCGCGCTCGTCTTGCCCCGCGTCGACGTTGTGCGTTTGCCCCCCACGTACTACTCCCCGTACAGCCGCACGACCTCGACGCCGCGTGCCCGCAGGTCCGCGCTGGCACGCCACAGCGCGTCCTCGTGCACGTCGGACGACAGCACGACGATATCAACGCCCATCTCCGGCACGCGCGATCGCGGCACCACCGGGCGCCCGCGGACCTGCCCCCGCTGCGCGCCCGGATCATCATCGATGACGGCGACCACCGGCAGCGGCATCGTGTCCAGGTCGCGCTCCACGCCGCGCGTGTGCTGACCCGCCCCGTACAGCGCGGCCCGCGTCCGCCCGCGCTCGCGCGCGGCGCTGAGCGCGTCGGCGATCCGGCGCGACGGTGCCCGCTCGTCGCCGGGCAACTGCGCGATCAGCCGGTCGTGCACGAAAAACCCGTCGATCGACACGATCCCACGGTGTTCCGGGCGCCACACCCCGCCGGTCTCGATCAGCCGGAAGCCCATCGGGGCCAGTTCGCGCACGAGATCCGTCAGCAGCGGCGTGCCGTCGCCGTACGTCGGTTCCAGGTGCGTTTCGAGCATCAGCACGTCGGCGCCCGCGATCACGCTCGACCCGCCGCGGATCAGCAGCATCTCCGCGGCCTGCACGTCGGCCTTCACAACCTGCGGCTGTTCAAGCCCGCGCTCGCGCGCGTAGTCGTCCAGCCGCCGCCCGTCGACCTCGACACACCCCGGCTGCCCGGGCCCGGCGTTGAGCAGACTGGACCCCAGCCCGGTCTCGCCCACCCAGAACCACTGCCGCGCGTTGCGATCCGACAGTGCGACCGGGTGCACGCGCGCTGAAGGCAGCCGGCGCAGCAGCGGTTCGAGCGTGCGGTCATACTCGGGGAATCGACCCGCGAGCGGCTCGAAGAGTTCGTACCGCGCGCCTGGAAAGACCGACGCGACCAGCGACGTCCACGACCCGCCCGCCGCGCCAACATCGAAGATCGTCCGCGGCGAGAACCCCGCCGCCTTGAGGCGCGACAAGAACGCACGGTCTTCCGTCGCGAACGGGGCGGCGTGGAAGAACGTCGGTCGCGGCGAAGCCAGATCGGTGCGATCCATGGCGTATTTATCGGGCGGACAGGCCCCGCGGGTCAATCCCGCGCGTGCGCACCACGGGCCGCGCGGGCCAAAAACAAAGCCCCGGAGGCGTGAACCTCCGGGGCGTCGGATCAGGAGAGGGTCGGGCTTGTCAGCCCGCTACCCGGGGATTAACCCCGGAGCAGCGACAGGGCGGCCTGCGGCGACTGGTTCGCCAGCGACAGAACCTGCGTCGAGGACTGCACCAGGATCTGCGACCGGGTCAGGGCCGCGGTTTCCTTGGCGAAGTCGGCGTCGCGGATGGAGCTTTCGGCCGCCGAGGTGTTCTCGAGCGACACACCCAGGTTGCGGATCGTCGCACCGACGGTGTTCTTCTGGAACGCACCGATGCGCCCGCGGAGCGAGGAGACCTGTTCGATGGCGGTCTCGACGACCTTCTGAGCGTCGGTCAGGTTGCCCGTCACGACGTTCTTCGAGTTCCCGCTGGCCAGGTCGGCCAGGGTGCCCACGCCGGAGTTGCCCAGCTTGCGGGTCGAGACTTCACGGATGCCCAGGGCGACCTTGCCCGCGATGTCGACGCGGCTGGCGAGCTGGAAGTCGGCCCCGCCGCCGGAGATCGTGAAGGCGTTCACCGCCGCACGGGACTGCGAAGCCGCCGTGGTGAGGGTGATCTCGACGTCGAGGAAGTCGGTGTTGACGCGGGCGGTCTTGCCGACGGCCGTCGCCTGGACACCGTTGATGGTGGCGCCGAGGTCCTGGCCCGTGTCACGGACGCCGTTGGTCGCCGCCGTGAACGCGGTCGCCGAGCCGGTGTTGGCGGCGCCGAAGTTGGTGGAGTTGAGCTGGTAGATCCCGCCGCCGGCGATGTTGGTGGAGCCGACGGTGCGGACCGAGACGAACTCGGCCGAGCCGAAGGAGGTGGAGCCGAGCTTGATGCCGGTGCCCGAGAGGGTCGCCGACACGCCGGTGACGTCCTTGAAGGAGTTGATCGAGTCACGCACGCTGGCCAGCGTGGTGCCCGAGGCGAACTGCAACTGGCGGGTGCCGAGCGAGCCGGCGACTTCGACCGTGAACGCAGAGCCGCCCGCGGTGATGTCGATGGCGCCGCCGGTGGAGAGGAACAGACCGGCCTGCTGGGCCGACTGGGTCACGATGGCCTGGACGGCGAGGCTGGAGCCCTGGTTGAGCTTGGCGCCGTTGACGCGGAAGTCCGTGACGCTGGTCGCCACGCCGGTGACGGTGTAGTCCAGGCTGCCGTTCAGGAGCTTCTTGCCCTGGAACGACGTGCTGGACGAGATGCGGTCGATGGTCTGCAGGATCGAGTCGATCTGCAGCTGGTTCGCTCGCTTTTCCGAATCGCTCAGGCCGGCGCTGTTGGCGGTGTTGGTCACCAGGCCCTGGAGTTCCGTCAGCAGCGAGCTGACTTCACCCAGACCGCCTTCAGCGATGTTGGCGACCTGGTCGGCACGCTCGGCGTTGCCGATGGCGGCGTTGAGCGCCGACTTCTCGGCACGGAGGTTCTCCGACGCGATCAGGCCGGCCGGGTCATCCTTCCCGCGGTTGATCCGCAGACCCGTGCTCAACCGTTCCAGCGAGTTGTTCAAGCCCAGGTTGTTCTGCCCGAGCACGCGCTGGCCAATCAGAGACTGAACGTTGGTATTGATACGACTCATGGAAGCCCTCCGTGCACTTTCCCGGCGTCCGTGCGATGCGGAGACGCCTGGCCCCTTGTCGTGGGGCGCCGGCCACGCTCACGTGGCGGACCATCTCAGGCATCACCGTCGCGACCGACGCGGGGTGCGCCTGCCCGGCATCCGTACCGGGCTTGCGTCGTCGTGCACGCCCGCCGGGGAGCGCGACTCCGACCGTTCAGGCATCGGTGACCCACTCACGCCAAATAAGCAGTCGCGCGTTTCCGCGCCCCAGAAAGTCCGTTTATGACGGCTCCCACCGCCGCGGGATTTGCTGCACCCCGCCCGATAACGCCCACGCCCGCACCACGCGCACCAATAACCCCGCGCGCACCGCCACCACCGGGCCCCACGCCCGTCAAAAGAAATCCGTCACACGCTCAAGTCACCACCCACACGCCCCACAACCCGCACCACCCACCATCACCCCATCACCCCATCACCCCATCACCCCATCACCGCGTCACCCCCTCACCCCCATCAACCGATCCGCAGCTTGTTCCGCGCGTTGAACGCCGCCACCTTGTAGCACTCCGCCAGCGTCGGATAGTTGAACACCGCGTTGATGAAGTAGTCCACCGTGCCCTTGAAGGCCATCACGGCCTGCCCGATGTGGATCAGTTCCGTCGCGCTGGTCCCGATGATGTGCACGCCCAGCAGCACGCCCGACTCCTGGTGCACCAGGATCTTCAGCATGCCCAGCTCGTCGCCCAGCAGTTGCCCGCGGGCCGTCTCGCGATACTGCGCGATGCCCGCCTCGTACGGCACGCCTTCCTTGGTCAAGCGCTCTTCCGTCCAGCCCACCGTCGAGATCTCGGGAATCGCGTAAATCCCGTACGGGAACAGTTCCGGCAAGGTCTCGCAGGGCTGCCCGAACATCCGCAGGGCCGCGACGCGACCCTGTTCCATGGACGTGCTCGCGAGCGCCGGGAACCCGATCACATCGCCCACGGCGTGGATGTGCGGCACCGCGGTCTGGTACTTCTCGCTCACCGTGATCCGCCCGCGATCGTCGGCGCTCAGGCCCGCGGCTTTCAGGCTCAGCCGATCCGTCGCGCCCTGACGCCCGACGCAGTACATCAGGCAGTCGGCCCGGATCGTCTTGCCCGACTCGAGCACCGCCTCGGCGATATCCGAGGACCCCTCGCCCGCGCCCGCCGGCTTGCTGTTGGGCGGGGCCGGCAGACGCTTGATCGTCACCACCTTCTCGCCCATGCGCAGCGTCACGCCCATCTGGCGCAGGTGATACTGCAGCGCCTCGCCGATCTCGGCGTCGAGGAACTCGAGGATGCGTGGGCGCCCTTCGATCAGCGTCACGCGGACGCCGAGGTTCGCTAGCATGGACGCGTACTCGGTCCCGATCACCCCGCCGCCGACGATGACCATCGTCGAAGGCAGATACGGCAGCGACATGAGTTCGTCGGACGTGATGATCATGTCCTTGTCGAACGGGACCGTGTGCGGGCGGGCCGGGTTGGTGCCGACGGCGACCACGACATAGTCCGCGCCGACGGTTTCGACGGCGTGCTCGCCCTCGACAACGATGGTGTCGGGGCTCGCGAACGAGGCCACGCCGTGGATGAGCTCGATGCCGTTGGAGGCAAAGTGCTCACGGACCACGCCGATCTCGGCCTGGATGACGCGATTGCAGGACTCGATCAACTGCGACAACTGCGCCTCGCGCGTCATCGACTTGAAGGCGGTGAAGTTCTGCCGCCGAGCCCCGACGACGTTCAGCACAGCCTCGCGGAGCGCCTTGGACGGGATGGTGCCGGTGTTGATGGCGACCCCGCCGACGACCTGCATCTTCTCGACAACACAGACCTTCTTGCCCAGTTTGGCCGCCTGGATGGCCGCCTTCTGCCCGCCCGGACCCGAGCCGATGACCACCAGATCGAAATGACGCATGCCAGGAGCCCTCGGCCGGACAGCGGCAGCATGCCGCGATCGCGACGCAGTTTATCGGGCCCACAGACCCCCGACTTTCACACCAGGCTCCGCCCGCCGTCCATGCGCAGGATCTGCCCGGTCACGTAACCGGCCTCCGCCGCAAGAAAGCGCACCACCTCGGCCGCTTCCGTCGGCGTCCCGGCCCGGGCCATCGGCACCGATCGCAGGTACCGCTCCTGCAACTCCGGTGCTGACTCCCCGCCCGCTTCGGGCCACGCCGCGACGCCGAAGGCGACCGCGTTCACCCGAACGTGTGGCGCGAGTTCCCGAGCCAGGGTTCGCACCATTTCGACCAGGGCTGACTTGGACATTGCGTACGCGGCGTAGTTTTCCCGCCGCGGGAGGCCGTGCTCGCCGAGGGCGTGAATGTCCGCCAGCGCGACGATGCTGCCGCGGCGGTCGCGGAGCAGGGGGCTCAAGCCGCGGGAGAGCAGGAGAGGGGCCGCGGCGTTGACCCGGTAGGCCCGGAGCAGATCGTCCGGGGTGAGCGTTTCCAGCGGCGTCTGGTCGTAACTGGAGGCGTTGTGGACCAGGACGTCGAGGCGGGGCAGGTCGGCGGCCAGGCGTCGGGCGGCGGCGTCGGTGGCGTCCAGGTCGTTCAGGTCCAGCCGCTCGAGGCGGACCGCGGCACTTGCGGCGGCAAGTTCGGCCCGGGCGGCCTCGGCGTCGGCAACGCTGGTGTGGTAGGTCAGCACGAGATCGTGCCCGGCCCGGGCCAGGGCGTGGGCGCACGCCAGCCCGACGCGGCGGGCCGCCCCGGTGATCATGGCCACCGGGCGTTGTCCGGACGGTTGGGGTGTCGGCATGTCGCTCACTTCGGACGCCGCGGGTTGCGCGGCGGTTCGTCGGACGGGGGATGGGGGGGCGGGTCGAGATCCACGGTGTCGTCGTCGGCGTTCCAGGGCGGGAGGTCGTCCGGGTCGGGCTCGACGCGGCGGCCGGCCTCGGTCCAGGCGTCCACCGGCTTGGCTTTGCCCCGAGTGTTCGAGCGGCGGACGCTCTCCTGCAGGCGGCGGCGGTGGCGCGAGAGCAGCGTCCACGCGGTCGCGACGACGAGGAGAATGGCCACCACACCCAGCATGGTCAGCAGGGCGAACTCGCCGACGGCGCGGCGTTGGCCCGGGGTGATGGGCTTCGCCGGCGCGTCCGGCTGGATCGTGGCGGCCAGGGTGGTCGGGCGGATCACCCTACACGATACCGACGCACCCGCCGCGGCTGTTGCTAGACTCGCCCCCCGGCCGCGCAGGTTTTTGCAAACCGTGCGGGGTGCGGGGGCTGGGGCGGGGCAGTGGGAGGGGCGGAAAGGATCGGACCGGCCATGCACTTTGACGCGCACGCACCCATTATCGCCGACCTCGAGGCGCGGATTTTGACGATCCGCGACTCTCTTTAACTACGATCAGAAGCTGCGCGACATCGCCGCGCTCGAGGCCCGCATGGAAGGGGCCGACTTCTGGAACAACCAGACGCAGGCCCAGAAGGTCGTGCAGGAACTGAAGCTGCTGAAGACGCAGTTCGACCCGCTGAAGGCGGCGGTCGCCGCGTTCGCGGACGCCAAGACGGCGTACGAGATGGCGAAGGAAGTGGGGGACCAGGACCTGCTGAAAGAGGCGGACGAGCAGCTGTACGCGCTGTACGGCGACCCGGACGAGGGCGTCGCGGGGGCGATGGACAAGATCGAGCTGCAGTCGCTGCTGTCGGGCAAACACGACCACCGGCACTGCTTCCTGACCATCTCCGCCGGCGCGGGCGGCACCGAGGCCAACGACTGGGCCGACATGCTGCTGCGCATGTACATCTACTACTGCGAGAAGATGGGCTTCGCGATCGAGGAGGTCGAGAAGACCTTCGGGACGATGGTGGGCGTCGACAGCGTGACGCTGCACGTGAAGGGCTCGTTCGCGTTCGGGTATCTGAACTGCGAACGCGGCACGCACCGGCTGGCCCGCGTCTCGCCGTTCAATGCCGAAGGCAAGCGGCAGACGAGCTTCGCGACCGTCGACGTCATTCCCGAGTTTGAAGAGACGGCGCTGACGATCCCGGAGAAGGACATCGAAGTGGTCGCGTTCGTGCGGGCGTCGGGCCCGGGCGGGCAGAACGTCAACAAGGTCGCCTCGGCGATCCGCATCACGCACATCCCGACGGGGATTCAGGTGACGGCGAGCACGTACCGCGACCAGCCGCAGAACAAGAAGCAGGCCCTCGCCGTGCTGATGGCCAAGCTGGAGCAGATCGAGGAAGAAAAGCGGGAGAAGGAACTGAGCGCGGCGACGGGCGGGGCGGTGGAGCGCGGGTGGGGGACGCAGATCCGCTCGTACGTGTTCTACGACAACCGCGTGAAGGACCACCGGACGGGGCACGAGTCGAGCGATTACGAGCGCGTGCTGCGCGGCGAGATCCAGCCGTTTATCGACGCGGAACTGAAGCGCCGGCGGAAAGAGAAGACCGGGGTGGACGCGTGAGCCGGCGGGCCGCGGGGGTGCGAGGTCGGCCCGCCAAGCATCATCGGCGAGCCCACCTTGTCCGCCTCGCGGGGCGGGAGCGATTGACGGATGCGCTGGCCTTGCTCAATGCGCCGGGAAAGCGATACACCGGGTCCGTCTACTTGGCCGGACTCGCCTTGGACTGCCTGCTGAAGGCAAAGCTCTTGGATACGCGCCCGGTACTTGCCACCGCTCAGCCCACGCGACTCGTGGGCGATGACGCGCTTGTGTACCGGCTCGTCTTCGTCAGCCACAACTTGCCGGCGATGGTTGATCGCGTCCTTCCTTCCGTTGCGCCCAGGCTCCGGGCTGCAGATCCAAGAGGCGGAGACCGGTTGATCCGGTCACTTTCCGTCGTGGCCGCACGATGGACCGTGGACATCCGATACTCGACGGAGCCGTTCACGCGGGAGGAGGCGTTGGATATTGTTACTCGTGTCGAGGAGGTCGCCCCGTGGCTGACGTGAGCAAACGCAAGTTCAAGTTCCCCGCGTTCATGCTCCGCGTGCGAGACGCCATCACCAGCGAGCTTGATCGCATCGGCATCGCCAACGCCCAGGTGACCGTCGAACCCATCACGGGGACGAAGCTGCACCGCATCACCGTGGTGGCCGTCGGAATGCAGAAACTGAGGCATTCTGAGCGTCAGGATATTGTTTGGCGGATCATTGACGAAACGCTGCCCAAGGACCGGCAGTTGTTCATCGCTTCGGTGTATGTCTTTACGCCCACGGAGCTGTCGGGCGAGCCCGCCGCGTGACGAAACCCCCGTCGCCCGCCGGGCGGCGTCGAGCGAAGCTGAAAAAACGTCGATGGCGCGCAGGCCGCCCCGGGGCTGTGCGTACAGGCTTGTGGGGCGTCGTTCCGACCTGAGGGGCTGCCGTGGACGTGATCGTGGCGGTGCTGGGAGTTTCGATCGCGCTCGCCGTGCTGCTGGCGGCGGTGCTTGGTCCGCGCGCCAAGGCGCGGCAGGCGGAGTCCGACCATCGCCGCCGGTACACACTGACGGATTCCGACCAGCGGGTCCCGCTGAACCCGGGTGCTGATGCCGCCGGGTCTGCGGCTGGCGCCGACGCCGCGGCGGACGCCGGTTTGCGGCCGATTCAAGGGGGCGTGTGGACGGTGCCGCCGGACGCGCGCCCGGCGAGCCCCGCGGCGACGTCGGCGCCGATCGGACGCTTCGTGTCCACGCCGGACGGTGACCGCGTGCTGACGACCCCGCCGTTTGCGCTGAAGAACTCCGTCCTCGGGGCGCGCGGATCGCGGTATCTCAACCGTCTTTCGGCCCGGCTGCCGGCGTGGGTGATCGCGTGCCCGAAGGTGCGGTTGGACAGCCTGCTTGAGCCGCAGAACCCGGCCGGTCGCGACGCGGCGGACTGGGCCGCGTGGCGGCGGCGCGTCCGTGTCCGGTCGATCGACATCCTGCTGTGCGATCGGCGTGGGCATCGCCCGCTGCTGGCGATCGTGTTTTCGCGGCGCGTGCTCAAGGGCGATCCCGGCGTGGGTGTCGACGCACGCCGCCCCGCCGGGGGCGAGGATCGCATCATCGACGAAGTGCTCACGACCGTCGGCCTGCCGATGGTGCGTGTGAGCGGGCGGTTCCTGGATGACTGGGCGGTGATCCAGCCGTATGTCGATCAGTCGATCCTGCCGAGCGTGAGCGAGGACCAGATCGACGACTCGCACGCGGGGGATCTGCACGTGCCGGGGGGCGTTGTGAACGGGGTGACGGTGCCTGGCGGGAAACTCTCGACCGGCGGGGCCGTGCGATTGCTGCGGGCCGATGGCGACAAGGGCTGGTTGCTCGAGTGATCGGCGGGTGGCTGGTGGACGCGGTGGTGAGCGGGTTCATTGACCCGCGGGCCTTGGGGCCCGCGGCTTTCGGGCTGAAAGAAGAGGTAGACCCAGTTGGCGGCGATGATCGCCGCGCCGACGAGCAGGATGGTGCGCCAGCGCCGGCCCATCCAGGCGGCGGTGTCGACGGCGCGACGGCGCGCGATCATCCACGCCGCGATGAGCAGCGGGGCGGCGAGCATGAGCGTGGTCGTGAGCGGATTGAGCCGAAATGCGGCGGGCACGTCGGCGTGCAGCAGCGCGGCCGCCGCCCGCGTTGAGCCGCACGTCGGGCACGGCTGGCCGGTGATGCGTCGGAACAGGCACGTTGTGACGCCAGCGGGCTGATCCGCGGCGTTCGTGGCGAACAGACCGCTGTTCGCGCCCGCATACAGCGCCGCGACCAGCGCGACCCAGACGATGAGCGCGCCAACGGGCCAGATGTTGGCCCGCCACGCGGACCGGGCGATGGGGCGTGACGCGAGCATCACGGCAGGATGAGCGGGCCCGCGCCCGGACCGGCGGCGGCGCCGGCGGCGGCCGCCCCGAAGATCGCGCCCGCGACGACGAGCCAGATGATCCCACCGACCACGGCGAGCCCGCCGAGCGCCGTTCCGATGATCCCGATGATCTTCCCGGCGTTGGTGAGCGAGCGTCCGCTCGGATCCATCGTGCCGCTATCCATCGCGGCCAAGTCGTTGTTGGCCATGATCCACGCGACGATGCCGCAGATGAAGCAGATGATGAGGCTGAGGATGCCCAGGGCGAGGATGAGCGGCCCGCGGTGGGATCGCAGCGCTCCCCCGATCGGGCCGGGGCGGACGGACGGAACACCTGGGGGGAAGGCGGTCATTGCTGCGGCTCCTGAGCGTGTATTTGGGAGACTACCTCCCCGCGCTCCAGACTGCAAGACGCGGCGAATCTACCATTGCGGGGGCGAGCGGGATGCGCGGAGACCCGCCATGCTCGGCTCAACGCTGACGATCCAGAAACTTCTGCAAGGCATGCGGAAGTACGACGCGTCCGACCTGCACATCAAGCCCGGGCTGCCGCCCACGTACCGCATCGGCGGGATTCTGCGACCGATCGGGAGCGACACGCTCGACCCCGAGGAGGCTGACCACCTGCTCGACCCGATCGTGCCCGAATCCAAGAAGCGGATGTTCGAAGAACGCGGCGACTTGGACTTCGCCACCTTCAACGCCGACGGCGACCGCTTCCGCGTCAACATGTATCGCGCGGGCGGGCACGTGAGCGCCGCGATCCGGCGCATTAAGGCGGACATCCCGAGTTACGCCGACCTGCACCTGCCGCCCATTTACGGGCAACTGATCAGCCGCACCAACGAGGGGATCGTGCTGGTCGTCGGCGTGACGGGGAGCGGCAAGAGCTCGACGCTGGCGGCGATGATCGAGCAGATCAACCAGACGGAAGGGTGCAACGTCATCACCATCGAGGACCCGGTCGAGTATCGGTTTACCTCGAAGAAGAGCATCATCAGCCAGCGCGAGATCGGGATCGACGTGCCGGATTACAAGACGGCGCTGCGGTACGTCGTTCGGCAGGATCCGGACGTGATCTTCATCGGGGAGCTTCGCGATCACGACACCGTGCTCGCCGCGCTGCAGGCCGCGGAGACGGGGCACCTGGTCTTCGGCACGCTGCACACGGCTGACACGATGCAGAGCTTCACGCGCATGCTCGAGTTCTTTCAGCGGGAAGAGCACGCGTTCATCCGGTCGTCGCTCTCGAACACGATGCGGGCGATCTTCGCGCAGCGGCTGTTGCCGGCCGTCGACGGGTTCGAGAGCAGCGTGGTGCCCGCGTGCGAAGTGTTGCTGAACTCGCCCGTGGTTGCGGAGAAGATTCGCAACGCGGAGGATCAGGACCTGCCCGCGGTCATCAACGGCTCGACGAGCGAGGGGATGCAGTCGTTCACCAAGGCGCTGGCAGACCTGGTCCGCAAGGACTGGGTCACACTGCGGACGGCGATGGCGTTCGCCCCGAATCGCGAGGCGCTCGACAGCGAACTCAAGGGCCTGGAAGTGAAGGCCGCGACGCTGGTAAGCAAGATCCGCGGCGGGGGGCACTAGCGCGGCGGGGCCGTCGGGCGGAGCGACGAACGCACGAGCCAGGCGCCGATGGCGAGCATCGCCGCGCCCGCCGCGAGGAAGAGCCAATCGAACACCGATACCCCGCGGGCCTCGACGACGTGGTGCAGATGCAGCAGGTGATGATCGATCACGCCCTCGACGAGGTTGAACAGGCCCCAGCCGACGAGCATCGCGCCGGCGAGCGCGCGGGCGCTCCAGAAGCGGGGTTCGGGGCCGGACATTCGCCCGGCGCCGAAGAGGGCGACGACGCCGGCGAGGGTGAGGGCCCAGGTGCCGGCGTGGAACACGCCGTCCCAGACCATGTTGATCTTGATGTTGGCGACGTCCGTCGGAGGGCGACGGGCGGAGAGCATGTTGTGCGTCTGCAAGATCTGGTGCAGCAGGATCCCGTCGGCGAAGCCGCCGAGCCCGGCGCCGAGCAGCACGCCGGCGATGACGAACGGGCGGGGGTTCACGCGCCCGCCCGGCGTGGCGGGCGGCGGACATCGCCGCGTGGGATCAGGAACCGGGCCCCGAGCACGGCCCCCGCGATGATGAACGGGAACGGGGCCAGCAGCGACGACACGTTGATCAGCACGCGCCCGTCGAACAGGCCCTCGCGGATCGAGCGGCCCTGCTCGGAATCGCAGATCGGGCAGGCGCGGGCCGGGGCCGCGGATAGGAGCAGCAGCAGGCTGGCCGCCGCACCGGTTATTGTCGTTCCCCAGCGTGTCCGTGGCATGAGTGGGCACATGGGTCGCCGGGCGGATGCGCGACTGAGCATGACGTGAGGCGCGGTTCACACTCCGGCCGACGCGCCGGCGCGCGCGGGGTGCGCGCACAACCGCCCGCGGTCAAGGACGCGCGGGCGGCGTGCGTGCGGGGTGCAGAGGTCGTGGTGCTCAGGTACTCACGGGCAGGTCGCGAACCACGCGGTGAGGAAGTCGAAGACGTCCTGCACCGTCACGCTGCTGGAGCGGTTGAAGTCGCCCGGGCAGAAGGTGGGCGGCGAGACTTCGATGATCGAGTGGCGCGGCGCGTCGCTCTGGTCCAGCCACTCGCCCAGGCGCGAGCCGAAGGACGCCGCGGTGATGGTGACCTGATCCTCGCCCGCGCCGAAGTTGTTGGGCTCGCCGGCGCCCCAGTTGCGATAGGCCGACGCCTGCCCGCTGGTCCAGACATACGTGCCCTCGAGGTCGAGGTCGTTGAGCCCGATGTTCATCGTGGTCGTGGTGCCGGAGATGTTGGCGACGTTCCAGGTGATCCAGTCCTGCTCGGCGACGTCATTGATGGTGACCAGGTGCCCGCCGAGGTTCGAGGCGAACCGCTGCGCGTTGCCGGCGGCGGAGGGGGTGAGGATGTAGTAGCTGTTGCCGGTGGCGGGGTTGATGATCGGGCCGGCGTAGATGCCCGCGGGGTCGCCGATCGTGCCGCCGCCGACTTCGACGATGCCGACGGTGATCCCGAACGCGGATGGGTTGCGGATGTCGTTCCACAGGCCAGATGTGCGGCCGATCTGGACGTAGTCCTCTCCGCCCGCGCCATTGGCCGTGGAGTTGTTGGGTTCACCGGGAGTCCAGTTGCGGTACGTGTCCCGCACGCCCCCTGACCAGGCCATCCGACCTTCCTCGGCTTCGTCGGTCAGCCCGATGTAGACGAAGGCGTTCGCACTGGCGAGCGCGGCGACGTTGGCCGTGACCCACGCATTCTCCGCCGCGTTGTTGATGACCACGGGGTACCCGCTCAGCGTGGAGGCTTCAAGAACAAAATCGGCATAGCTGCTCACGTCCACCAGGTAGTAGCGGTGCCCGTTCGCGGGGTTGGTGATCGGGCCTTGCAGCACCTGGCCCTGGGTGGCGGACGTCAGCCCGGACAGGGCCAGAGCGGCGGTCAGAATGGACAGGCGGGTGGGAACGTTCATGGCGGCGGATCCTGATCTCGGACGTGGTCTTGGGGTCTCCCGCCGTGTTTCCCGAGGATCTACACTCACTCGGGCGACGGGTCGTCCGATCATCCGTCAGAACGCCCCGCGCCTATCACGCCGGAGTCGGAATGTCGCGTGCGCCCGGTGACATCACGCTCATGCTCGCGGCGATCGGACGTGGTGATCGCCAGGCCGCGGGGCAACTGCTCCCGCTGGTCTATGAGGAACTGCGCACCCTCGCCCGGGCCCGCCTGGCCCACGTCCCGCCCGGCAACACGCTCCAGCCCACCGCCCTTGTTCATGAGGCGTACCTCCGGCTGGTCGGCACCTCCGGCGACGCGTCCGACCCCGGCTGGCAGGGCCGGGCCCACTTCTTCGGGGCCGCCGCACAGGCGATGCGCGACATCCTTGTGGAGCAAGCGCGCCGCAAGTCTCGCCTGAAGCACGGCGGCGGGCGGGCCCGCGCGGCTCTGGACGACGCCGTCGACGATCAGCACGTCACGCCGCTGGTCGAGGCCCCGCCGGAACTGCTCAGCGCCGCCGACGACATGCTGGCGCTGGACGACGCGCTGCGCAAGCTCGAAGCCGAGGACCCGCGCAAGGCCAGCGTCGTGATGCTCAAGTATTTCGCGGGGCTGGAGCACCCGATGATCGCGGAGTTCGTGGGCGTGAGCCTGCCGACGGTCGACCGCGATCTGCGCTTCGCCCGCGCGTGGCTGGCGAAGCAGATGCAGGCCCGCCGCGCCGGCGGCGACAGCGAGACCGGTCTTGGTGGGGCCGGCGATGGGGGCGGAGCCGGTCGCCCGTGAGCCCGCGCCAGTCACGCCTTGAAGACTTGTTCCACCGCGCCGCCGACCTGACTCCGGCGGAGCGATCAGCGCTCTTCGATTCCGAATGCACCGACGACCCGGCACTCCGGGCGGAGGTCGAGTCGCTGCTCGCGCTCGACGGGAGCGACGTGGCGACGGTCGTCGAGCGGATGACGGTCGAGGCGGCGAGCGCGAGCGTGCCGCAGCGCCTGGCGGATTTCACGATCATCCGCGTGATCGGCGAAGGGGGCATGGGGCGCGTCTACGAGGCTCAGCAGGACGCGCCCGCGCGGCGCGTGGCGCTGAAGGTCATCCGACCCGGGCTGGTCTCGGGCGCAATCCTGCGGCGCTTCACGCACGAGGCCGACGTCCTCGCGCAGCTCAATCACCCCGGCATCGCGCAGATCTACCAGGCGGGCTTTGCGCAGGGCGAGCCGGACGCCGAAGGCGAGCGCCTCCGCACGCCGTACTTCGCGATGGAGCTCGTGCGCGGGCCGATGCTCAGCGAGTTCGTGCGGGCCCGCGGCCTGGGGACGCGCGAGATCGTCGCCCTGCTCGCCGACGTGTGCGACGCGGTGCAGCACGCGCACCAGCGCGGCGTGATCCACCGCGACCTCAAGCCCGGCAACATCCTCGTCGACACCGCCGGGGCCCAGCCGCTGGCGAAGATCCTCGACTTCGGCATCGCGCGCCTGACCAACGCCGAGGCCGACCGCGTCACGATGCAGACGCAGATCGGGCAGATCATCGGAACGCTGGGCTACATGGCGCCCGAGCAGACGGAAGGCGCGGTCGCGAACATCGACACGCGGGCCGACGTGTACGCGCTGGGCGTCATCGCGTACGAACTGCTGGCCGGGCGGGCCCCGCACGATCTCTCCAGCCTCAGCATGGCCGCGGCGATCGACCGCATCCGGCGCATCGAGCCCACGCCCCTGGGCATGGTGAACCCGGCGCTCGCGGGCGATCTGGAAACCATCGTCGGCAAGGCGATGAGCAAGGAGCCCGACGCCCGGTACGCCTCGGCGGGCGAGCTGGGGGCCGACCTCCGGCGCGTGCTGCAGGACCGGCCCATCGTCGCGCGCCCGCCCAGCACCACGTACCTGCTCCGCAAGTTCGCGCGTCGCAACAAGGCGCTGGTCGCGGCGGGCGTCATCGCCGGCGTCTCCGTCGTCGCCGGCGCAGGCGTCGCCGTCTGGCAGGCCGTCGTCGCCACGCGCCAGCGCGACGTCGCCCGCGACGCCGAATCCCGCGCCGGCAAGATCAAGCAGTTCCTCGTCGACGACGTCTTCGGGCAGACCCGTCTGGACCGCGGCGGGGTCAAGCTCACCGTCGTCGACGCCCTGCGCAACTCCGCCGGCACCGTCCCGACCAAGTTCGCCGATCAGCCCGACCTGCTGATCGAGATCCACCAGATGCTCGCGAGCATGATGCAGGACGCGGCGATGGCCGAGGACGCCGCCCGCGAGATCCTCAGTGCGCAGACGCTCGCGGTGGAACGCTGGGGCCGGACGGACCCGCGCACGCTCCGCATCCTGCTCGACCGGCGCAACATCCTGAGCACGATGGGGCGCGAGGGCGAGATGGACACGCCCGTCGAGCAGGTCGCGGCGATGGTGGACGAGCACATCGGTCCGCTCTCGGGCGAAGCGCTCAGTGCGCAGATCCAGCTCGCGACGGCCCGCCTGCAAGTCAGTGAGCCCGCCGCCGCGCTCACGATCCTGCACGCCGCGCTCGCGCGGCAATGGCCGGAAAGTGTGCGCACGCGCATGCCTTTCGGCTATCTGCTGAACGTGATGACGGTCTCGTACCGGTCGATCGACAACGACGAAAAAGCCCTGGAATGGTCGCAGCGCACCGTTGACTGGATGCGGGCCAACATGCCCGAGGGCTCGCCGTCCTACTCCAGCGCGATCATGATCCACGGCAACCTGCTCTACGGCGTGAAGAAGTACGTCGAGGCCGAGGCGCCGCTCCGCCAAGCCCTCGAGATCAACCGCAAGCACCTGCGCCCGAACGACGACTCCATCGGCTACGCCGCCCTGCACCTGGCGATGAACCTCGTCCGTCTCGGCCGCCCCGAAGAGGCGTTCCCGCTTGTGCAGGAAGGTCGGCAGATCATCGAATCAAGCTACGGCATCAACCACTGGGAAACGTGGCTGGCGTGGCGGCGCGAGTGGATCGTGCTGCGCGAACTGCCCGACACGGCCCAACTGGAAGCCTGGCACAAGGCGCTCATCGACACCACGCGCAACATGGAGCCGCGCCTGCGCGAGCACCACCTCGACGCGATCCGCTGGTACGGCGAGTTCCTCGTGCTCCAGAACCGCGTCGATGAGGCCCGGGCCGTCTACGAGCCCGTGCGCGACGAACTCCACACGCTGGACCCCAACGGGCACACGCGGGCCGCGGCGGATCTGCTCGAGGGCATGATCGCCCGGCGAATGAACCGCACCGACGAGGCCCGCGCGATTCTTCAGAAGGCCCGCGACTTCTTCACCGCCAAGCCGTTCCCGCTCTTCCCGTTCGCGGGCGAGCGGGCCGGCAACGAACTCGCGGCGCTCGACGCCGCCGAATCGGCCCCGCCGCCAGCTCCGGACGCGGAGGCCGCGCCCGCGGAAGACCCGTCGGACGCCGCCGCCACACGCTGACCGCGCTTCTTCTCGCGACGCGCACTGGTCACGCCGCGAACGTCAGTGTTCCTTGCACCGAGTCGTCGAGCGTCTTGCCGATCGCCACACCGACGAGCATCTTCGCGCCCGCGACGGTGTCGCCGTGCTTGTTGTCCCAGTAGAACCCGCCCGTCGGCGTGACCTTGATCACCGTGATGCGCGGGTCCTTCGGGCCGTCGGTGAACCAGACCTTCGCGATCGGCGTCCACAAGTCGCGGATCTTCTGCGGATCGCGCGAGACGCTGGCGCGTCCGTGCAGCTCGAGAAAGTCCGAGTTCGGCGAGCCCTGCATGTACAGCGTGACCGCCGTGTCCTCTTCCAGTTCGTGGTTCTTGTGGCTGTCCGCCGCGCTCAGGAACCACAGCGCGCCGGCGTCGTCAACGTCCTGCACGGCCATCGGCCTGGCCCGCTGCTGGTCCCCGCCGGGCAGCGTGCAGAAAAAGCACGTCCGCGCCCGGTCCACGATCTCCCGAACTTTCTTCACGGCGTCGGCGCCGACAAGGTCGGCCCGGTTCGATTCCGGCTGTTCGCGATCAATCGAGTTCATAGAGATCTGATCCCCGAACGTTCTGACGGGCGCATGACACACGCATGAAGGTGCGCTCGCGGTGCCGGTCCCATCAACTGCCGACCGGCCCCGTGCCGGCCCCCTGCACCGCGGCGAGGGCCACCCGCAGATCCTCAACCAGCCCGGCCAGAGCCCGCTCCCGCAGGTCCGGCTCGCGCACACGCAGCACCGCCGACGGGTGCACCGTCGCGAGCACCTTCGCCGTGCCGGCGACCTCGCGCAGCGACGGGTCGATGTCCAGCAGGCGTCCGCGCATCTGCGTAAGCCGGAACCGCGGGCCCAGCAGCGCCCCGGCCGCCGTCGCCCCGAGAGCGACGATGACGCGCGGCTTGAGCACGAAGATCTCGCGTTCCAGCCACGGGCGGCACGCGGCGACCTCGCCCATCGTCGGCTTCTTGTGCAGGCGGCGTTTGCCGCGTTCCGAAGACGCCCACTTGAAGTGCTTGACCGCGTTGGTGATGTACGCCTTGGAGCGGTCGACACCCGCCTCCTCGAGCGCGCGGTCCAGCAGGTGCCCGGCCGGCCCGACGAACGGCCGTCCGACCTGGTCCTCCCGGTCGCCCGGCTGCTCGCCCACGAGCATCAGCGGGGTGTGCGTGTGCGTGTCGACCCCGTCCGGCGCACCGCCCGCGCCGGGCAGCGCCGCGATCACTTCGCCGAACACGGCCTGCGTCGCCCGTGCGTACAGCGGGCACCCGCGGCAGGTCTGCGCCGCCGCCCGCAGCACCGGCAGCTCCGCCGCGCCTTCCGGCACAAACCGCCGCGCCCCGCCGGGCGGGATCCCGTCGCTCACGCCGTCCGATGTGATCCGCATGCCGGAATGTGGGCCGCGCGTGTGCGGGCCGTGTGAAGCCAGCAGGAAGTCTGGCCGGCACCACCTCGCGCGGCCACGCGCTGAGGGGGTCCGCAGCATGACCGGGTGAATCGCGGGATCGTTCAATCCGGCCATGAAATCGACGCTCCCCGGCGGCCGACTTTCTCCGCGGGTGGGGGCGGGGAGAGGAGAGCGGAGGAGGGGGGCGAACGGGGGTTCGACGCAGTTCACGCGGATGAGCGTGCGGGTCGCACGTGCCGCTCACTCCGCGCTCTCGAGGAGGCTTTGCATGATCGCGCTGGGCAAAACGAGTATCGCTGTGCGCCTTGGCCTTGGCTTCGGGGCCATGGTCGTCCTGCTGGTTATCGCGCAGGTGATCGCCGCCAGCCGCGTGTCGATGATCAGCGGCTGGCTGACCGAGATCAACGATGTCAACAGCGTCAAGCAGCGCTACGCGATCAACTTCCGCGGCAGCGTGCACGACCGTGCGATCCTCATGCGCGACCTGGTGCTCTTCCACAGCCCGCGCGATATCGACGGCGCGATGGAGGAGATCCGCGTGCTCGCCGCGGCCTACGAGGACTCGGGCGCCAAGCTTGATGCGCTCATGGACGGGCGCAAGGACACCACGCCGACGGAGCGGGCGGCCCTTGGGGACATCAAGTCCGTCGAGGCCAAGACGCTCCCGCTGCTGCAGCGCGTCATGAACCACGCGACGCAGAAGCAGAAGGAGGCGGACATCGACGCGGTGCTCGCCGAGGCGCGCCCGTTGTTCTCCGAGTGGCTCCGCGTCATCAACGTCTTCATCGACATGCAGGAAGAAACCAACAAGGCCATGGGCGGGCGGGCACGCGGCGTCGCGAGCTCGTTCAGCATGTGGATGCTCGTGATCGGCGTGTGTGCCGCGTTCATCGGGCTCGTGCTGGCCGGGTGGACGGTGCGGTCGATCGCCCGGCCGATCGCCGCCTTGCAGAGCGCGTTCGGGAAAGTCGGCGATGGCGACCTGAGGTGCCGCGCCCCGGTCGATGGGAACAACGAGTTCGCCCGCCTGAGCGGCGCATTCAACCAGCTGATGGAACGCATGCACGGGGCCATCTGCGAGGTGTCCGGCGTCACCAACGAGGTGGCGAGCGCCGCCACACAGATCGCCGCGTCTTCCGACGAGATGTCCGCCGCGATCGGCTCGGTAGCGCAGCAGACTTCCGAGGCCGCGGGCACGGCCCAGAACGCCGGCACGCTCGCCGCCGAGGGCGGGCAGATCGTCAACGACACCGTCGAACGCATGAAGGCGATCGACGGGGCGGTCAGCCAGACGGCGCAGAGCGTGTCGCAGCTCGGCAAGTACGGCGAGCAGATCGGCCAGGTCATCGCCGTCATCAACGACATCGCCGATCAGACCAACCTGCTCGCGCTGAACGCGGCGATCGAAGCCGCTCGGGCCGGGGAGCACGGCCGGGGCTTCGCCGTCGTCGCCGACGAAGTCCGCAAGCTCGCCGACCGCACGACCAAGGCGACCGACGAGATCGCCGGCTCCATCAAGGCGATCCAGGCGGAGACGACCAACGCCGTCAATCGCATGAACGTCGGGACGGAGCACGTGCGTTCGGGCGTCGACCGGGCCGTCCGCGCCGGCGCAAGCCTGGAGCAGATCGTGTCCGGCTCCAGCGCTGTCGCCGCGTTGATCGGGTCGATCTCAGAAGCCTCGAAGCAGGCCGGTGCAGGGGCGGGGCAGTCGGCCTCCGCCGCGTCGCAGCTGTCGGCCAAGGCGCTGCAGCTGCAGAACCTGGTGGGCCGGTTCAAGATCGACGCGCAGCGGTCGCGCAATTGACCGATCGCGCTCGCCCGCCGTCAATCTACCGGGCTCGGCATCACGCGAAATACACCATCCCCAGCACGAACAGCGCGAACGCGAGGATGTGCACCCCCCACACGCCGCCGGCGAGCCACCCCTGCTTCCGCGCCGGCCATGACATCACCCGCTGACGGTGCTGGTACATCACCAGCACGCCGGCGGCGCTGAGGAACCCGAACGCGTCGGCGATCATCACAGGCCACGGCACGCGCTGGCCCGGCACGTTGCGGATCATCGTCAGCGTGATCGGCACCAGCACGAACACCGCCGCCACGCCCGAGAAACATCCCGGCGCCATCGCCACCACCAGCCACCCGAACCGCGCCCGCGGCGAGCCGACGCGCAGCACCAGCGGCTCGGCACACTCCGGACACCGCGGCGTCTGGATGTCCTTCAAGTCGTATCCGCACTTTGGACACGGGGCCGACCGCCCCGCGAGGAACGCGACGACCTCGTCCTCGCCGTTTGCCGCCGTCATCACCTGTTCGTGCTCGTCCGCCTTCACCGCCGACTCTACGAGTCTCTCGCTCGCGTGTTCGCCGACCGCCGCGCACCGGGTCACTCATCTCGGCTACGCGATCCTCTGCCGTAACCCTGCCGCTGTGCTCTCAAGCTCGCAGCAGATCAGGCGATAGCCGACATCGAGTTCATCCAGCATCATCACGTGCCCGTGGCGAGCATCCCATCGACCGTTGGAAAGGTCTTGTTCGAGGCGGGTCAGGCCCGGGGCGGCGTCGATTCGCGCAAAGCTGGAGATGGCGCCCCGTCGGGCGCGATCGAGATACGCCGCCGGCCGACGCCAATACGCGCCGAGGAATCCGTCCGTGCAGTCGTGCGGCACGGCGACCTGGGTGATCCGCACGGGCCCGATCGTCTGGTGCAGCAACTCCACGAGGGCCTTGGTGCTTGGGAAGATCGTGCGATCGTGCGCGAGGATCTCGGGGAAGTAGTCGTCCGTGAGCCAGAACGGCGGAGCGTCGGGCACCCAGGTGAGCATCACGACGCGCCGCCGCGCCACCCGCCGCATCTCTCGCAAACCCCGCGAGAGATCCGACCAATGGTGGGCGCTCAAGACCGTCATCGCCGCATCAACCGATCCGGTCCCGAGCGGGATCTCCTCCGCACGCCCTCGCACGCACGGCGCGGCTGACGGTGGCCGCTGCCGAATCATTACCTCTGACGGTTCAACCGCGATCACTTCGCAACGCGTGGGCTCGTACGACCCCGTGCCAGCACCAATGTTCGCGACGCTGGTCGCGTCACCCAGCGCCGCCGCCACGGCCGCGGCTATCCGGGCGTCAGGCTTGCGATAGGCGGAATACCCGCTGCCGATGTCGTTGTACAGGGCCATAGTCCGCATTGATCGCGTTCGCCGGGCACCGATCAAGTTCCCGCGGCCTCGCGTGCGACAGTTCCTCGCGGACAAATGCGGAAACCTCGACGGGTTCGCCGGCCGCCGGGGAGGTGCATTCGCCGCCGTCCTCCGCGTGCCACGTCACACGGGCGTGCGCCCGTCCTCACCGCGAGCCGTCAGTCATCCGCGTTGGCTCACATCCATTCGCCCGGCGCCACGCTCGCCTGCTTCACCCACTTCACAAACTGCGATTCGTCGAGCACACCCGGGCCGTCCTGGTACACATCCAGATACCGCACCTTCGGCACCTTCGACGGCCCGGGCGGCAGCGGCTCCAGAGCCTCTCCGTTCATGAACGTCACGCGCACAAACCGTGTGAAACAGTGCAAACTGGCGAACCACCCGCGTTCACGGGGCTCGCCCGGCGCACCGTAGAACGGCGAGTTCCACTTCACCGCCCGCCGCACGCCCGGCACGGCGCCCGCGATCAGCCCGTCCAGCCGCGCCACCGTGTCGCGCTTCCACCCCGGCGGCACCGCGGCGATATACGCCCGCACCGGCCCGTCGCCGTCGCCTTTCGGGATCTGCGGATTGCCGCCGGAGAGCAGTACCGGACCGTCCGAAGGCTTGGCTTTCTTGGTGGTGCTTGTGCGAGACGGCGTCTTCGCCTTCTTGGGCGGAGCCTTTTTAGGCGACGCTTTCTTCGCGGCGGGCTTCGAACCGGTGCGGCGCTTGGGTGCCTTGGCCATCGCGGCGCAGTGTACGACGCGTTCCGTGCGCGTCCGCACCTCGATGTGCTCTCTGATCGAGACAGGACGCGTCTACGCTCGCTCTCTCCGGGGATGCGGTCGCACCACCGGAGAAGATCACATGGCTCGACGCAAGTCCTCGCCCGCCAACGCCAGCAGCGCGCCCGAGCACGACAACCCCGCCGCGGTCGACGCGCTGCTCGACACGATCGATCACCCGCTCAAGCCCGTCGTGGCGCTCGTCCGCGCGGCGGTCTTGCGTTCCGACCGGTCCATCACCGAGGGCGTCAAATGGAATAGCCCGAGCTTCTTCTGCGAAGGCTGGTTCGCCACCGTCAACATGCGCGACAAGGCGTCGCTGCTGATCGTCCTCCACCACGGGGCCAAAGTGCGCACCGTGCAGACGCTCCGCACGGCTATCAAGGACGACGACGGGCTGCTGCACTGGCACTCGGCGGACCGGGCTTCCGTGCGGGTCGCCGACGAGTCGGATTTCGCCGCGAAGCGAGCCGCGCTGGTCGCGGTCATCAAGCAGTGGGCGCGTGTTCAGCGTGACCGCTCGGCCGGCTGATCCCGAAGTCCGCCAGTCTGCAAAACCGCTCTGAAGCGTGCAAAACAGAGATGGCCCCGGCGTACGCCGAGGCCATCACGCCGTCCGAATCGGGGTGGCGGGATTTGAACCCACGACCTTTTGACCCCCAGTCAAACGCGCTACCAAGCTGCGCTACACCCCGGATGGTGAGGGGGAGTGTACGCCGCCCGCCGCCGCGTGTCTCGGCTGGCCCGCTCGCCGCGCTCCGCCCCCCGCCCCTCCGGGTACCCCCACGCTCCGCGTGGGCCCGGCTCTGATCCCCGTTGCCTCCCCGCCCCCCGCCCTCGCCCCTAACCCCTGACCTCTCACCCCTGCCCTACGGATATTCCTGCCGCGTCGGCCGGATCACCACGTCGCTCACGTGCACATGGGGCGGCTGGGCCAGCGTCAGCGTCACCACCCGGGCCACGTCCGCCGGCTCCAGCACCGGCCCGATCTTCTCGACCACGCCGCCGAACCACTCCGTGGTGTATCCCGCGACGCCCTGGAACTCGCTGACGACGAACCCCGGCTCGATCAGCGAGACGCGCACGCCCTTGGGGGCCATCTCGCGCCGCATGCCCTCGGCGAGCCCGTGCACGCCGAACTTGGTCCCGCCGTACATGCTCGAGAACGGCGACACGTGCCGCCCGACGATCGAGCCGATCACCACGACATCGCGGGCCCGCTTGCGCCACGCGGCGGGGTCGCTATCGCCCTCGATGGACGCCAGCATGCGCCGCCCGGCGGTCCGCATCAGCCGCGCGGCCCCGATGAAGTTGGTCCGCACCATCTCTTCCCACTGGGCCGGGTCGGAGGTGAGCACGCTGCCGGAGAGTCCGCGTCCGGCGTTGACGATGACAGCGTCGGCGTCCGCCGTGAACGCCCGCCGCGCCGTGTCGAGCAGCCCGTCGATGACCGCCTGATCGGCGCAGTCGCCGGGCATCGTGACACACCGCGGCTGCCCCCCGCCGCCCCCGCCCCCGATCCGGTTGAGGTCGGCCGCAACGCGGTCGAGCGTCTCGGCCCGCCGCGCGTTGATCACCACCCGCGCCCCCTGGCGCACCAGGTCCTGCGCGATCGCCAGCCCGATGCCCGCGCTCGCGCCCGTCACCACCGCCACCCGCCCGTCCAACAGCCCGGCCGATCCACCTGATGTGCTCATGCGCGATGGTACGGGGAGCAGGGGAGAGAGGTCAGGGGCGAGAGGCGAGGGGAAAGAAGTGGGGGGCCGCACGGGCGGCCAGCGTTTCAGTTGAACTGGCGCCGCTCGGCTTCGCGGGCCCGCTTGAGCGCGGCGTCCGTTCGCTCGTCCAACTCACGCATCTTCCGCCGGCGCTGCTCCTCGATCTCGCGCTGGCGGAACCGCCGCTCTTCTTCCTGCACGCGCCGCTCGTGGGCCGACAGGTCCGCGTCCCGCCGAGCGTCCACGCGTTCCGCCTCGACGCGCTCGCGCGGCGCGGCGCGTTCGCCCGCTCCCGCCGTCCCCGCGCCGCCGGTCGCCGGGAACATCCGCTTCCAATCCGACTCTTCCACCACCTCTTGCGCTCGGCTCGACACGTTGATCCGCGAGTACGCCGGCGGCAGTTTCCCGTCCCGATCCACCGCCGCCGCGTACACCCACCGCGTCTCCGGCACGACGCCCAGCGTCACGGCCCATGTGCCATCGCGCGACGCCCGCGTCCGCCGCGGCTCGCTGCCGGGGGCCGCGTACACCAACACGTCGAACCCCGGCGTCGCCAGCCCGCTGATGGTCGCCTGCACGCCCGCCGCGATCACGTTGCTGCGATAGTCCGCCTCGAGCCGCGTCAGCATGAACCGCATGGGCCCGGTGCCGCTGCGCCGGCGCTGGGCCAGCGCCTCAAGGTCGGCCTGAATCGCTTCGAGCGTGCGCACCGACGGCACATTCGCGACGGCTTCGTACGACCGAACGGTCAGCCCGCCGCCCTCGCGCTCACCCGTCTGCCGCGACCGCACCGTGTTCGCGTGCCGCGCCAGCACGTCGCGGATTTCGTCCCATTCCCCGCGCACGCGCGGCGTGGTCGCGCTCCCGCCCGCGGGCGCACTCGCGCCCAGCCCGGCCCGGACATTGTCGAAGCGGTACACGACGTCGATGTCCCGGATCGTCGACCCGCTCTCGCACCCGCCGAGCACCACGCCCACCGCCACACCCGCCGCCGCCAGCATCATCCGAACCATCGTCCGCGTCATGCCTCTTTTATCGACCACGTCCGCTTGAACGCTCGAACGCTTGGTCTCTCGGCCTCGGCCCTACCCTCCCCTCGTGTTCGGTTCGCACCTCTCGATCGCCGGCTCCGTCGTCAACGCACTCGACGAAGCGGAGCGCCTCGATCTCGACACCGTTCAGATCTTCACCAAGAACCAGCAGCAGTGGAAGGCCAAGCCGCTCGACCCCGGCGTGGTCCGCGACTGGCTCGCGCGACTCGCCGCCCTGGGCTGGACGTCCCGCACCGTCTCGCACGCGAGCTACCTCATCAACCTCGCCTCGCCGGATGACGCCCTGTGGCGGAAGTCCATCGACCTCATGGTCGACGAGGTCGAACGCTGCGCTGCCCTCTCCATCCCCTATCTGGTTCATCATCCCGGCGCTCACACCACCGCCCCGCGCGAACACGGCCTGGCCCGCATCGCCGAGGCCTATCGCGAGATCTTCGCCCGCACCGCCGGCGTCCCGGTCGTCTCCTGCCTCGAGAACACCGTCGGCGGCGGCTCCAACCTCGGGCGCGATTTCGCCGAACTCGCCGCCTTGCGCGACCGCATCGCCGACGCCACCGGCGCCCCGCAGCGCCTGGGCGTCTGCTTCGACACCTGCCACGCCCACGCCGGCGGGTACGACCTGTCGTCTGAGCCCGCCGCCAAGGCCACGCTCGCCCTCCTCGACCAAACTGTCGGCCTGTCCTGGGTCCGCGTGCTGCACGTCAACGACAGCAAGGCCGCCCTCGGCAGCAAGCTCGATCGGCACGAGCACATCGGATCGGGCACCATCGGCGGCACGCCCGCCAAGCTCGACGGCTTCGCCGCGGTCGTCACGCATCCGGCTTTCGCCGACGTCCCCAAGATCATGGAAACGCCCAAGGGAGACGACGCCGACGGCACCCCGTTCGACACGCTCAACCTCCGCCGCCTCCGCGGGTTGTTCGCCCCGTCCGACGCCGCCCGCCGGGTACCCCCACGCTCCGCTTCGGGCTCAACCGCCCCGGTCGCCCAGGCTGCTCCTTCAGGCAAGCCCCCCCGCAAGCCCGCCCCGAAGACGAAGCCCACACCCAAACCCACACCCAAACCCACACCCAAATCCACCCCCAAGCCCGCCCCGCGTCGCCCCGCCCGCCGGACAAAGTCCTGACCGGACCCCCCACGGATTGCACCGATGGGGCCCGCTCCGGGTATTGTCACGCCTCAGATCGCCCGATAATGGGCAGGCGGCCCGACACCCGGCCGCCTTTCTTGCCCGGCTTGACCCCGATGAACCCGACCGCCGCCCACGATCAACCGACCGCGTGCTCTCGCCGGGGCCCGAGTGCTCCGCCGACCATTCCGGCCCTTCGCCCGCGCGCGGCGATCGCCGCCGCGCTCGGCGTCTCCGCCGTTCTGCTGCTCGCCGGGTGCGCCAATCGCCCCTTCGGCGACCGGGCCGCGGCTCGCTCCAGCCGCGCCGCCGTCCCCGCGCAGCAGGCCGCCCTCGCGAATACCTGGGTCGAATCCGCCGAGCAGGCCGCCCGCGACGGCGACGAGGACCGCGCCCTCGACGAGTTCGCCAAGGCCCTCGAGATCAACCCCAACCTCTCCTCCGCCCACATGGCCATGGCGGACATCTACCGCATGCGCGGCGACTACGCCCGCGCCGAAACCCGCTACGCCAACGTCGCCCGTCTCGAGCCCCGCAACTTCGACGCCCAGTACTTCCACGGCCTCATGCTCCACCTGCTGGACCGCCTCCCCGAGAGCATCCAGGCCTACCTCCGCGCGCTCGCCATCCGCCCGAGCGACTTCCACGCCAATCTCAACATCGCCACCGCCTACTACCAGCTCGACGAGAACGCCCAGGCGCTGCCCTACGCGCTCCGCGCCGTTGAACTCAACCCGAGCGACGGCCCGGCCCGCGTCAATCTCGGCGCCGTGTACGGCGCGCTCGACCGCCACCAGGACGCCGTCCGCGAATATCAGCAGGCCGCCGAGCTCATGCCGCTCACGCCGCCGCTGCTGCTGAATCTCGCCGAGAGCCTGGGGCGTCTGGAGCGCTGGCAGGAAATGGCCAACGCCCTCGAGCAGACCGTCAAGATCGACGCCTCATCCACCGCCGGGTGGGAACGCCTGGGCTTCGCCCGCTTCCAGCTTCGCCAGTTTGAAACCTCGGCCCGCGCGTTCGACCAGGCCCTCGCCCTCGACCCGGACTACTTCCCCGCCCTCAACGGCGCCGGCGTGTGCGCGCTCAACGACTGGATCCGGGCCGGGCGACGCGACGGGGCCGTCCGCGACCGCGGCCTCAGCCACCTCCGCCGAAGCCTGCAGATCAACCCCGACCAGTCCCGCATCCTCGAAATCGTGACGCGCTACGCCCGCTGACGCATCTCAGTGCCCCATGCGTCCGTCTCTGGGGCCCGTCATTCACACCTCGTACACTCCACGCGTGCAGCCCCGCTCGGTCCTGCTCCTGATCAACCACGCCAAGCCGGAGGCGGTGGCCGCCCTCGCGCACGTCCGCTCCCTCATCTCCGCGCACGCACGCATCGTCGCCGAACTCCCCGCCGACAACACGCCCCTCCCCCCGGACGCCGCCGACCACGCCGACCTCATCGTCGTCCTCGGCGGCGACGGCACGCTCATGGGCCAATCCCGGCGCTGCGTCGCCCTGGGCCTCCCCATGCTCGGCGTCAACCTCGGCAAACTCGGCTTCATGGCGGAGTTCGACCTCGACTCGCTCCGCCATCAGGCCAAGCGCCTCTTCGACGGCTCGCCCCTGCTCATCCAGGACCGCCCCATGCTCCGGGCCACCATCACGCCCTCCGAGCATGATTCCATCGATCTCTCCTCCGCCCCGCGGGCCGCCGCCGTGGCCCCGTCGGCGGACGGCGCCCTGGCCCGCTCCCTCGCCCTCAACGACGCCGTCATCACCGCCGGCCCGCCTTACCGGATGATCGCGATCTCCATCCGCATCGACGGGCACGCCGGGCCCACCGTCACCGGCGACGGGCTGGTCGTCTCCACGCCGATCGGCTCCACCGCGTACAACGCCTCGCTCGGCGGGCCCATCATCTCGCCCGACGTCCCCGCGCTCGTCCTCTCGCCCATCGCCCCGCAATCCCTCAGTTTCCGCCCCGTCGTCGTCCCGCTCACCAGCACGATCGAACTCGTCCTCGATCGCGTCAACGACCAGCCCGACGTCCCGGGCCTGGGCGGCGGCTCCTCCCTCGTCCTCGACGGCCAGCTCGCCACCCGCCTCCGCCAGGGCCAGCGCGTCACCATCCGCACGCACGAACGCCCAATGCGCTTCGTCCGTAACCCCGACGGCTCCTACTGGTCCACCCTCATCCACAAGATGCGCTGGGCCACCCCGCCCGCGGCTCGCGCTTAAGCCCGCTTCATCCCCACGCGGCACTCCGCCCTGCTCGCAAACCCACGCCGCACCACCCCCGTACTCCCCGGCATCTCACTCCCGGCTTCCGCCCCTCGCCCCTCGCCCCTCGCCCCTGACCTCTGACCTCTCTCCCCTGCCCCCCCGTGACCCCGTTGCCCGCACCCGCGCCCGAGACCTCCGACCACGCCGACGTCCGCGCCATGCGGCCGCAAGACGCGCCGCCCGCGTACGCCATGCAGTGCATGGAAGTCTGGGGCGGCAACGTTCTGCGCGAAGAACATCTGCAACTCACGGGGATCAACGGCTGGCTGTATTCCAAGCCGTACCGCGGCGCCGTCGCCACTGCGTCGACGCCCGCGCGCCCTGAATCCGGCGCCGCCGGGGGTGACATCCACTACGTCTCCATGTGCGCCAACGGGCGGATCGCCCGCTTCGTCGTCGCCGACGTCGCCGGGCACGGCGCCGCCGTCCGCCAACTCGCCGAGGCCCTCCGCCGCCTCATGCGGCGTCACATCAACGAGCCCAACCAGACCCAGTTCGCGCGGCAACTCAACTCCGCGTTCTCCTCCCTTGACACCAAGGGCCGCTTCGCCACCGCCATCGTCGCGACGTACTGGGCCCCGACCGATCACCTCATCGTCACCAACGCCGGGCACCCGCGCCCGCTGCACTACTCCGCCGCTCGCGCCGAGTGGTCGCTGCTGGGCGCCGGCGAATCCCGGGCCGACTCGGTCCCCGGCATCCGCAACCTCCCGCTCGGCGTGCTGGAGCCGACCGACTACGAACAGTTCGCCGTCGCGCTCGCGCCCGGCGACATCGTCGCGATCTACACCGACGCGCTGATCGAAGCCAAGGACGGCGCGGGCCGCCAACTGGGCGAGGCCGGCCTGCTCGAACTCGCGGGCACCTGCCCGCACGACACCCCGGCCGGCTTCGGCCGCGCGCTGCTCGACACCGTCCTTGCCCGCACCGGCCCGCTGGACGCTGATGATGTGACCATCATGGTCCTGCACCACACGGCGACCGCCCCCGCCAAACGCTCCCTCCGCGACCTCATCCGCGTCGCAGTCCGGTTCTTGGGCGTGAAGTAAAGCACGGACAACCGAGCGTCTAAAGGCGACAAGGCGCGGCTCAACACCGCGCCTTCCGCCTCATGTGCAGTGTTTCACGCTCTACTGACGATCCTTCCCGCTTCCCGCTTCCCGCTTCCCGCTTCCCGCTTCCCGCCTCCCGTCTCACTCCCCACCCACCCGAATCCGCCGCGCCTTCGCCTGCTCGGCCTTCGGCAGGCGCAGCGTCAGCACGCCCGCGTTCAGTTCCGCCGTCGCGCTGGCGACATCGAGCCACTGCCCGAACCGCAGCGTCCGCGCATAGTCGCCCACCCCGTACTCGTTCAGCAGCGTGCGCCCGCCGCGCCGCGCGTCGCGACCGACACCGGCGCGGATCGTCAGCGTGCCGTCTTCGTAGCGGACGTCGACATCATCCGCCCGCGCGCCGGGCACGTCGGCGACGACCACGATCTCCTGCCCCGTCTCGTACACATCGACGGGCGCCAGGAACGTCGCCCGGCTGCCGCGCTCCGCTTGCGCGGTCGCCGTCACGCCCGCCGTCGCTCCCTCCGTCGCGCCCGGCGCCGGCCGCGCGTCCTGCACGTTCACCGTCACCCCGTTCTGCTCCCGCGCCCCATTCCCATTCCCATTCCCGTTCCCGTTCCCGTTCGTGTTGCAGCACCCGTTCATGGTTCGTGTCCTCTCGGCGCTCGGCGCCGGCTGTGGTCTGTGCGTGTGATCCGTGTTGCGATTGTGACGGCTCGACGCCCGCGGCGTCAGGCGCCCTTGACGGCGATCCGCCGCGGCTTGGCGGCCTCGGCCTTCGGCAGCGTGATGTGCAGCACGCCCTGTTCGAACGCCGCCGACGCACGCTCCGCATCCACCTCGACGCCCAGGCGCAGCGTCCGCGTGAAGCGGCCCGCGCCGCGCTCGCGACGGTGATACACCGCGTTCTCCGCCGTGCTGATCGTCCGCGCCCCGGTGATCGTCACCGAGCTCGCCCCGCCGCCCAGCACCTGCACGTCCACGTCCTTCTCCGTCATGCCCGGCAGTTCCGCCTCGACGTGCACCGCGTCCTCATCCTCCCACACGTTCAGCGGCGGGATCACGCGCCCGGGCTGCCCAGGCCGCGCGCCGTTCCACAGTTCGTTGAACATCCGGTCCAGGCCGTCGCTCAGCAGCGACACGCCCAGCGGCACGCCCACCTCGCCCCCACCCGCGAACACCCGATTCGGTCGGCACGTCAGCATGGCTGTCTCCTTCTTCTCACGCCGCCCGGTCATCGCCGGCCGGCGCGTGTGCGTCGTCCACGCGGCGACCCGCGTCGCCGCCGCCGGGGGGTATTTCAAACCCCGTGCCAGCCCAACGTCCGCAAAAATCACCCCCGCCAGCCGCCCCGCCCGCCCCGTCGCCGTGCCACTTTGACAGCGCCTGCCGCCCCCGACAGGCAGTGAGCCTTTCCCTCGCCTCTCGCCCCTCACCTCTCACCCCTTCCCCCTGGCACGCGCTTTGTCTTCATACCCTCCCTGTAGAGATGCCATCGACCCAGCGCGACTACTACGAACTTCTCGGCGTGCCGCGGACCGCGTCGCAGGACGACATCCAGCGCGCCTACCGCGCCAAGGCCCGCACGCACCACCCGGACGTCTCCAAAACTCCGGACGCGGAGCGCCGGTTTAAGGAAATCACCGAGGCGTACGAGGTCCTGAAAGACCCGGACAAACGGACGCAGTACGACCGCTTCGGGCACAACTGGAAAGCCGCCGAGGACGCCCGCCGGGCCGGCGCTGGTCCGGGCGCTGGTCCCGGCGCAAACCCGTTCGACCCGCGCTCGCACCCCTGGTCCACGTCGCCCGACATGCACGCCGGGCACGGCGCCGAGGTCGACTTTTCCGAGATCTTCGAACAGATGTTCGGCGGGGGCGCAGCCCGCGCCGATGTCGGCGCCGGCCCGCGCTCGGGCCCGCGTCCGCGCGCCCGCCGCAAACGCGCCGGCAGCGACCGTCGCAGCGAACTCACCATCTCCCTCGCCGACGCCTATTTCACCGTCTCCAAGGACGTCGCGCTCGAGACCACCCACGCCGACGGCCGCCACGAACGCCGCACGCTCTCGGTCCGCATCCCCCCCGGCATCACCGACAACGCCGTCATCCGCCTCACCGGCCTGGGCGACCCCGGCGTCAGCGGCGGGCCGCCCGGCGACCTCCTGCTCACCATCCGCATCGCCCCCGACAAGCACTTCCGCGTCGACGCCGACAACGGGCACGACCTGCACACCACCCTCCCCCTCGCCCCGCACGAAGCCGCCCTCGGCAGCAAGATCCCCCTGCGCACGCTCGACGGCGAACTCATCGTCAGCGTCCCGCCGGGTTCCTCATCCGGTCAGAAACTGCGAATCCGCGCCAAGGGTTTGCCGAAGAAGTCCGGCGACCGTGGCGACCTGCTCGCCGAGCTGCGCATCGTGGTGCCCAAATCACTGCATCCCGATGAGAAAGTCCTGTATGAACAGCTCGCCGAACTCGCGCGCCGGTCGAACTTTGATCCGCGCCACCCGTAACATGCGCGCTCCGCGCGATTTCGACTGCGGAGCTCAAGGAGGGTCCCGATGAACCTGTTCGCGCTCACGCTCGCCTCTGACCCCACGCTGGGACAACAGTTCGTCCCCACGTCGGGCGGCGGCATGAGCGGCATCATGCTCTGGCTCCTGTTCCTCGTCCCGCCCCTGCTGCTGGGCCTCTACGCCCAGTGGAAGGTCAAGTCGTCCTTCTCCCGCGCCAGCCAGATCCCCGCCGTCTCCGGCCTCACCGGGGCTGAAGTCGCCATGGAGATCATGCGGGCCCACGGCATCACCAACGTCGGCGTCGAACGCCACCAGGGCTTCCTCTCCGACCACTACGACCCGCGGGCCAAGATGCTCCGCCTCTCGCCGGACGTGCACGACGGGCGCTCCGTCGCCGCCCTCGGCGTCGCCGCCCACGAAGCCGGGCACGCCCTGCAGGACGCCAAGCACTACTTCCCGCTCAAGATCCGCAGCGCCATCGTCCCGCTCGCGATGGTCGGCGGCACGGTCGCGAACCTCGCCATCCTCGCCAGCATGGTCCTGATGTTCACCATCGGGCCCAAGCTCGGCACCACGATGCTGATCGTCGCGATCCTCGGCCTCTGCTGCGTCGCCCTCTTCCAGCTCATCACGCTGCCCGTCGAGTTCGACGCCAGCCGCCGCGCCAAGGACCTGCTGACCTCCACCGGCCTGGTCGCCCAAGGCCAGGAAACCCGCGAGATGAGCCGCGTCCTGAACGCCGCGGCCCTCACCTACATCGCCGCCCTGGTCAGCACCATCGCGACGATCCTCTACTACCTGCTCATCCTCTTCAGCCGCCGCGAGTAAGCCGGGCATCCGGGTATCCGGGCCTCCGGGTACCCCCACGCTCCGCGTGGGGTCATTGCGAGCAAACACACCACAGCCCCGCTCAACCGAGCGGGGCTGTTTATTTCATCGAACCGCAACTCACTCTGTACCCCTCGGCCCTCGGCCCTAACCCCTCGGCCCTTCAACCTCTGGCTCCCACCTTCTTATAAAAATACGTCGTACTACACACCCGCCCATCCGGGAACAGCGCATACTCCGGAATATCGCCCACGCGCACCCAGCCCAGCCGCGCGTACAGCCGGGCGGCGTCGCCGTCCGTCACCGCGTCCAGCACCAGCAGCGTCTTCCCGCATGACCGCGCGAGGTCCTCGGCGCCGCGCATCAGCCGCTCGCCCAGCCCGCGCCGCCGCGCCCGTGAGTGCACCAGCATCTTCACCAAGTCCGCCCTGTGCGGCTGGTTGTCCGCCATCTCCAGAACCAGCTGCACCGTCCCGCAGATCCCGCGGTCATCTTCCGCCAGCAGGATCGCCCGCCGCCCCTTCTCGACGCCCGCCGCGACGCGCGTCCAGAACTCCGCGGCTCGCTCCTTCGACAGCGGGTGCATGAACCCGATCGACGCGCCGCCCGCGACGCAGTCGATCAGCAGGTCCGCCAGTTGATCGATCTCGCCCGACGACAGCGCCAGCGCCCGGCGAATCACCACCCCGCCCCGCACGTTCATGCCCGCGGCTTCGTTCATGCCCGAACAATAACCCGGCGCGCAAGGCTGCCGCGTTGGGCGGCGGGGATCGCCACCGAACGCGGTCGGCCTGCAACAGGAGGCGTGTCATCATCTCCGATGCCGCTCGGGCGTCGGCGTTACTTCGTGCCCGCCGGGGCCGCCTTGCCCTCGCCGGCAGCCTTCCCCGTCCCGACCGTCCGCGCCAGGAACCCGCGGATCTTGTCCGCGATCACCGCGCCGTCTTCTTCCAGCGCGAAGTGCCCCGTGTCCAGCAAGTGATACTCCACGTTCTTCAGATCGCGCTTGTACGGCTCCGCGCCCGTCGGCGGGAAGATCGGGTCGTTCTTCCCCCACACGATCAGCGTCGGCGGCTGGTGCTCGCGGAAGTACTTCTGCCACGCCGGGTACAGCGGCGGGTTCGAGCCATAACTCAGGAACAAGTCCAACTGAATGTCGGTGTTGCCCGGGCGATCCAGCCCGCGCTGGTCGTGCGTCCACGCGTCCGGGCTGATGTTCTTCCCGTCGCGCACACCCACGGTGTACTGCCACTTGGTGATGTCCGCCTTCAGGAAGGGCGCCAGCGCCGCGCGGTTCTCCGCCGTCGGTTCAGCCCAGTACTTCTTGATCGGCCCCCAGAAGCTGTCCGGCAGCCCCTCCTCGTACGCGTTGCCGTTCTGCACGATCAGCCCGCTGATCCGCTCCGGCTGGGCCGCCGCGATCCGATACCCGATCGGCGCGCCGTAGTCCTGCACGTACATCGTGAACTTCGTCAGCCCCACGGCCTTGGTGAACTCATCCACCACCGTCGCCAGATTATCGAACGTGTACGCGAACTCCGTGTGCGGCGGCATCGCGCTGTACCCATACCCCGGATAGTCCGGCGCCACCACGCGGTACGTGTCCGCCAGCGCCGGGATCAGGTTGCGGAACATATGCGACGACGACGGGAACCCGTGCAGCAGCAGCACCGCCGGCGCATCCTTCGGGCCCGCTTCGCGGTAGAAGACCTCCACGCCGCGCACCGTCACCGTGCCATACCGCACCGACGCTGCGCTGGACACGCTTGATCCGGACGCGTTGGAGCCGGTCGTGGTCGCGTCGGTCTTGACCTGAACGCGGTCAGCGCCCGCCGCGC
>CAZTQN010000008.1:0-128105 GCA_964615765.1 uncultured Phycisphaeraceae bacterium | reverse complement strand
GAGCCGGTCGTGGTCGCGTCGGTCTTGACCTGAACGCGGTCAGCGCCCGCCGCGCTGGTGCCTGCCGTGCTGGTGCCCGCCGCGACCCCGGCCGCCGCCATCAGCGCCGTCGCCGCAGTCACCAACAGGTTCCTCGTCCAGGTCGCACGCGTCATGTCCGAAGCCGTCACAGCAATCTCCTTTCGTAAGCGGCGGGCTCCTTGTGAACCTCACCGGTAAGTCAGATGACGCCGGTGCAGTTCGGTTTCATGTTCGTGCGCTGACCTTTCCCCATCCGCGGCATCTCACCTTCGACGGGGGTCCGCTCCGGACCCACGCACAAAGAAGGATCATCGACGTGGTTCAGGAGTCAGTTCTCGCCGGTCTCAACGGGTTCGTCGGTTCCAACGGCTCGGCGCACGGGCATCACCCGCACGCCGCGCACGCCCCGTTCCTCCTCGTCGGCGGCTCGCCAGCGCTCGACTTCATCAACACGCGCCTCGTCCGCGACGGCGAACTGCTCGACCTGCTCGCGACCTGGTCCGACGTCGTTCGCTGGGCCGCCGCCGTCGGTCTGTGCGACGCCGCGGTTCCCCACGCCGATCACGCGCACACTTCCGCGAACACGTCAACCGGGTCCAGCGCGCTCGCCGACGCTCTCGCCCTCCGCGAAGCCGTGCGCACGCTGGTGCACTCAACCGCCGCCGGCGCACCGCCCGACGCCGCCGCCATCGACATCATCAACCGGGCCGCGTCCCGCTCGCCCAACAACGTGCGTCTGATCTTCGACGCCCGCGGCCTGCGGCGCGAGTGCGGCTCCGGCGCCGCCTCCCCCGCCGTGCTCCTCGGCGCCGTCGCGCTCGACGCGATCGACCTGCTCACGCAGCGCGACCGGGCCCGCCTCCGCAAGTGCGCCTCGCCGGAGTGCAGCCTGTTCTTCTTCGATATCTCCCGCAACGGCAAGCGCCGCTGGTGCAGCATGAGCGGCTGCGGCAACCGCTCCAAGGCCCGCGGCTACTACCTCCGCAAGCGCGGGCAGACCGCCGTCGCGATGCCAGGCGTCTCCGTCCCGCCGTCGCGCGGCTCGCTCCGCCTCACGCCCTGATCACACCTTGATCATGCGCTGATCACGCCGCGTCCGCGGCGCGGCGACCCTGAGCCGCGCCGCCCGCGCTCGCGCTCTTACGTCGCAGCCCCGGCGGCCGCCGGCTTCTGCCCGTTCGCGCTCGCCCCGGCGCCAGCTTCGGGCTTGTCCGCCTTCAGCAGCCGCTCCAGCCAGTAGATGTCGATCCCGCCCTTGCGGAAGTCCTCGTGCATCAGCACGCGCTCCTGCAGCGCGATCGACGTCTTGATCGGCTCGATCGTGAACTCCCGCAGCGCCCGCAGCGTCCGCGTGATGCACTCCGCACGCGTGTCGTCGTGCACGATCAGCTTGCCCACCATGCTGTCGTAGAACGTCGGCACCGTGTACCCCGTCGTCACGTGCGTGTCCATCCGCACGCCCGGCCCGCCCGGCGGGCGCCACGTCGTGATCTTGCCCGGCTGCGGCATGAAGTTCCGGGCCGGGTCCTCCGCGTTGATGCGGCACTCGATCGCGTGCCCGCGGCATTCGATCTGGTCCTGGCGGTACGGCAGCTTCTCCCCCGCCGCCACCCGGATCATCGTCTTCACGATGTCCACGCCCGTCACCATCTCCGTCACGGGGTGCTCCACCTGCACGCGCGTGTTCACTTCCAGCATGTAGAAGTTCTGCTTCGCGTCCATCAGGAACTCGCACGTCGCGGCCCCGTGATACTTCGCGAGCTGAATCAGCCGCACCGCCGCCTCCGCCACCGGGCGGATCTTCTCGCGCGACAGGTTCGGCGAGGGCGCCTCCTCGATCACCTTCTGGTGCCGGCGCTGCGTCGAACAGTTGCGCTCCCACAGATGGATCGCGTTCCCGTGCTTGTCGCCGAGGACCTGGATCTCAACGTGCTGCGCGTTCTCCAGGAACTTCTCGATGAACACCGCGCCGTTGCCGAAGGCGTTGGCCGCCTCCACGCTCGCGGCTTTGAGGTTGGCCCGCAGCGTTTCTTCATCGCGGCACACGCGCATGCCGCGCCCGCCCCCGCCGCCCGCGGCCTTGATGATCACCGGGTACCCGATGTCCTTGGCGATCCGCGCCGCTTCGTCCTCGTCATCGATGGCGTCGGGGGAGCCTGGGAACACCGGCACGCCGGCTTCCTTCGCGGCCTTCTTGCACTGAACCTTGTCCCCCAGCCGCGCCATCGCCTCCGGCGTCGGGCCGATGAACTCGATCTTGCACGAGCGGCACACCTCGGCGAACTCCGTCCGCTCGGACAGGAACCCGTATCCCGGGTGGATGGCGTCGCAGCTGGCGACCTCCGCCGCGGCGATCAAGCGCGAGATGTTGAGATAGCTCTCCTTCGCCGGCCCGGGACCGATGCAGATCGCCTGGTCGGCAAGCTTGAGGTACGGCGCGTCCTTGTCCGCCTCGGAATACACGCACACGGCTTCCACCCCCAGCTCCCGGCAAGCGCGCAGGACCCGAAGGGCGATTTCACCACGGTTCGCGATGAGGATTCGATTGAACATGGGCACTGGCCAGGGCCCAGGGCCAAGGGCCAAGGGCCGAGTGGGATCCTTGATCAGCTTCGGTCCGTCCGACGCTCCAGGGCTCTGATCAAACCCCAGAGAATCCGTTCACACTCGTCGCACGTCGCGGTCAGGTCCGCGTGCGCGTCCGACGCAAGATACCCCACCTCCGCGGCGATCGACACCTGTGTTGTCAACTCGTACAGCGATCCCCGTGCGATGTACAGGAACCGCGTGTAGTCCTCCCGGCTGCCCCGCCCGAACCCCTCCGCGATGTTGGACGGCACGGACACCGCGGCGCGACGCATTTGCAGCCCGAGTCCGAACCGCTCAACACTCGGAAACTCGCGCGTCTCCCGGATGACGCGGACCGCCAACTCGTGCCCGCGCTGCCAAGCCACCAGGTCCCGAAAGCCCCGGATCGTGCCCGGGCCGGTGTTCCCTGCATCGCCTCGGCCCTCGGCCCTTGGCCCTCGGCCCTCCGGGTTCATCACCCCGGCCTCACCAGCACCAACTGCTGCCCAAACTGCACCGCCTGCCCGTTCCCCACCACGATCCGTTCCACCACGCCCGCCTTCTCCGCCTTGATCTCGCTGAACACCTTCATCGCTTCGATCAGGCACACCGTCGTGTCCGGGCCGACGCTCGCGCCGACGGTCACAAACGGCGGCGAGTCCGGGCTCGGGGTCAGGTACACCGTGCCCACCATCGGGCTCGTGACCGCCTCCAGCCCCGCCGTGTCCTTCGCGTCGTCGCGCTCGTCCCCGCCGCTGTCACCACCACCGCCGCCCCCGCCGCCCGCGCCCGCACCCACCGCCGGCGCCGGCATCGCCGCCCCGCCCATCATCGGCATGCCCGCGGGCATCACCACCGGATACCCCGCCGGCCCGCGCTTCACCGTCACCGTTTCCTGCTGATCCTGCAAGTCCAGCTCGGTCAGATCGTTCTCGACCATCAGCCGGACCAGTTCTTTGAGCTTGCGGATGTCGATCATAAAGGCTCTCGACCTCTCAGCGGCGCACCCGTCCCCACCCCGCCCAACCAACGTTCCGACCCGGCGACGCGCTGGCCCCGAAGGGCGCCCGTCGTCGTGTTCACAAACCGGAGATCCCGGGCGGGCCTGCGCCGCGCCGATCAACCCTAGGCCGCACACCCCGGCGCTTCGATCCCCGTCCATACCCTCATCGCGTGACGCCCCGCCCGCTCAGCCACGCCGATCGGGCTCTGCTCTTCGCGCTCTTTGTGCTTCTGTTTCTCGCCGCTGGCCCGGTGCTGCTCGGGGCCGCGCCCGACATCGCCGCCGCGCTCGCGCAACGGCTGTCTCCTTCACCGACCGACATCGCGCCCGATGTCCCCGCGTGGTCGGCCCGCGCACTCGTGCTCACGCTGTGCGTCGCCGCGGTCATCGCCGCGCTATCGACGCTCATCGCCGCCGCCGCGGCGTGGTCGCTCCGCGCCGCCCGACCCGCGTGGACGGCCCTCGCCATCGCGCCCCTGCTTATGCCCGTCTACCTCGCGTACTCAGGCTGGTCCGCCTTCCGCGGCCCCGGCACGCTTCTTGGTGACTGGATCGCCGCCGGTCCGCCCGCACGCTCGCTCGCCGCCGCCAGTCTCACCGCCATCCTCGGCTTGTCTCTGTGGGCCTGGCCGCTGGCGCTGATCACCATCGCCCCGGCCGTCCGCGTCGTGCCCGCGGATGTGCTCGCCGCGCTCGCGCTCGACGCGCCCGCACCGATCGGGCGCGGGCTCGCGCGCCTCCGTCTCGTCCGCCGCGCCGTGCTCGCCGGGTTCAGCACCGTCTTCCTCATCATGCTCGGCTCGGCGGTCCCGCTGCACCTGGCCCAAGTCCCCACCCTCGCCGTGCACCTGTGGACGTACCTCAGCCTTACCCCGACGCCCGGCCCGGCGTACCTCGCCGCGGCCCCGCTCCTCCTGCTCGCCGCGATCGCCGGCATCCTGCTCGCCCGCAACCTCCGCGCCGGCGCCCGACCATCTGACGAGGCCTCCGCACCCGCGGTCGAAGCCGCCGCCCCGCGCTGGCCGCGGCTGGTGATGCTGGCCTGGCTCGCCAGCGTCGCCGCGCCCATCCTGGCTCAACTGATCGTCCGTCAGGACGTCGATCTGCTCTTCGAGTTCTGGCGCACGCTCGCCGGGGCGGCGGTCGAGAGCCTGCAGACCGCCGCCTGGGTCGGGCTCGCCTCCGCCGCGCTGTGCATCACCACCGCGCGGGCCGTGGGCCTGCCCGGGTGGCCGCGCCGCCTGGCCCGCGTCGCCGTCGCGGTCACCGTCTTCCTCGCGCTGTTGCCGGGCATCCTGGTGGGACACGCCGTGCTCGCCGCGACGCTCCGCCCATGGACGCCCGACTGGTTCGACCGCTCCACCGCGCCGGTCGTCATGGCCCACATCGCCCGCTTCGGCGTCCTGGGCGTGCTCGCCGGCTGGTGGCTGGCCCGACTTGAGCCCGCCGCGTTGCTCGACACCCGCCGCCTCGACGACCCCGGCCTGCGGGCCTGGCTGCTCACCGTGCTCGCCCGATGGTGGGGGGTCCCGGTGTGCGCGGCCCTCGCCGCCGGCGCGCTCTCGCTGCACGAGATCGAGTCCGCCGTCCTTCTGACGCCCCCCGGCCTGGGCTCGCTCTCGCAGCGCACGCTCGAACTGCTGCACTACGCCCGTGACCGCCAACTCGCCAGCGCACTGGTCAACATGGGTCTGGTCGGCGTGCTGGCCAGCCTGCTCACCGGTCTGCTCGCAGCACGAACGGTTCGCACGTTTCCGACGCCATCTTCTCCCACGCTCTGAGCCCGCGGCGGGCAAACTGAAGAACCCGGCACGCCCCAACGTGTACATTCTGGGTACGCTCGCCCGGGCCGACGCCGGTCCCGTGCAGATAGACCCTCGCCCGCTGCGCCGGTCCCCCCATCCCCGTCACCCCGTCCACCGCCCGCGGCGTCCGGTGGATCCGGGTGGCGCGACGGGCCCCGCCGCGGCTGGCGACCTTTGGAGTCCTTCAGGTTGGCGCCGACCGACCCCTCGCCATGCTCATCCGCCCGCGCACGCCGGCTCAGCCGCCGCGGCGGCCCGCTCGCCGCCGCTCTCGCCGCGCTCCCGCTCCTCACGCTCCTGCCCGCCTGCGCCCGTCCGCCCGCGCCCGGTGAACCGATCCGCGTCACTCGCGCCCTCGGCGGGCTCGGCGATACCGCCGGCCGCTTCGTCTACCCGCGCTGCCTCGACATCGCGCCCGACGGCGGCCTCTGGGTCATCGACCGCTCCGCCCGCGTGCAGCGCCTCGACCCCGCCACCGGACGCTGCACCGGCCTGTTCAAAACCCCCGAGCACGACATCGGCAAGCCGACCGGCCTGTTCATCGGCCCCGGCCCGGGCGTCAACAACGCCTGGACCGACACACTCCTCTATATCGCCGACACACACTACCACCGCGTCCTGGTCTACCAGCCGCCGCCCACCCCCGCCGAACTCCCCGACGCCGGCGCGCCGAAACTCACGCCTCCGCTGGTCCGCTCCGTCGGCGCCTTCGGTCGCGGCCCGGGCGAGTTCGTCTTCCCCACCGACGTCGCCGTCGAGTACACCGCCGACCGCTCCGCCATCGCCCGCATCTTCGTCTCCGAATACGGCGGGAACGACCGCATCAGCATCTTCGACGCCAACTGGAACTTCCTGTCCGCCTTCGGCGCACCCGGCTCGTCCGCCGACGCCATCCAGTTCAGCCGCCCGCAGTCGCTCGCGCTCGTCGGTCCGCCCGACAAGCGCCGCCTGGTCGTGGTCGATCTGGGCAACCATCGGCTGGGCGTGTTCACGCTCGACGGCGTGCTCGAAAAGTGGATCGGGAGCGAAGCCGCTGCAACGGATCGCCCAACCCCCGCATTGCCCGACACCATCAATCTCCCGGCTCAGCCCGCCGCCGGCCCCGCGGGGATCGCCACGCTCAACCAGCCCGTGAAGTTCCTGTACCCCATGGGCGTGACGGCGCTCGACGATCACACCGTGCTCGTGACCGAGTTCGGCGCGGCTCGCATCCAGCACGTCGACCTCGACCGCGGCGTGTGTCTCGGCGCCTGGGGCCGCCCCGGCCGGGCCGACGGCGAACTCGCCGCCCCGTGGTCCGCCGCGGTCGCGAGCACCACCATCTTCGCGCTCGACTCCGGCAACAACCGCATCCTGACCTTCACCGCGCCCAACGTCCGGCGGGCCCGACCCAGACGGTCTGGTTCCACGCCGTCCGCACAGCGCAGACGCGGCGAGGGTTCCGCCTTCACCCCCTCCCAGAGGGAGGGGGCGGGGGGGGGGGTGGGTTCTCTGCCTTTGTCCTCCCCACCCGCCGCGCGCGCACACGCAGCGCGCCCACGCCGGATTTCTGGGAACTCTGCCATCTCCGGGCCGCACAACCACTTCCGGCGTGTCCCGTCACCCCGCGCGCACACACACGCGCCGCCCCGCCCAAGTGCGGAGGGACCAAATGACTGACCCCGTCCGCACCAACACCGCAATCAGCGAGGGAGCCCGCGCGTGACGACCACGCTCGCCTTCCACCTCGGCCCGCTCGCGTTCGATCAGCCGGTCTGGCTGCTCCTGATCCCCATCTGCTGGGCGGTGACGATCTGGCTCGGGCGTTCGTCGCTCGCCGGCCTGGGGACATGGTCGCGCCGCTCCGCGCTGATCGTCCGCCTCTTGGTCATTGTCTTGCTGGCCAGCGTGGTCGCCCGTCCGAACTGGCGCCGCGAGGGCGAGGGTGTCAACGTCTCGGTCGTCGTCGACCAGAGCGACTCGGTCCGTCGTCCGATCGTCGCGCCCGACGGCCGCACCGTCGATCTCAACGGGTTGGTGAGCCAGTACCTGGACGAAGCGGCGGCCCAGTCTCGCGCTGGCGACACCGTCACACGCATCACCACCGCCCGCCGCGCGTACGCGCAGTCGCTCTCCACGCGCCCGCGCGACGAGCCGGACTCGCAGTTCGCCGGCGACACCGACGGCACGAATCTCGCCGACGCCGTGACGCTCGCGCTCGCCGTCCCCGGCAAGGACGCTGACGGCAACGTCGCCGCCAAGCGCATCCTGCTCGTCACCGACGGCAACCAGACCGCGGGCGACCTGCTGACCGCCGCCTCCAGCGCGGCGGCCGCCGGCGTGCCGATCGATGTCCTCCCGCAAACCTACAAGTTCGAGCGCGAGGTGCTGGTCGAGCGCATCGTCGCCCCGTCCGCGGCCCGCATGGGCCAGAACATCAACCTGCGCGTCGTCATGACCGCGCTCCGCCCCACCACCGGGCGTCTGAGCCTCAGCAAGAACGGCGAGCCCGTCAACATCGCCCTCTCCGGCACCGACACCGCCATGTCCATGCCCGTGTCGCTGACGCAGGGCACCAACATCATCACCGTCCCCGTTGCGCTCCCGCTCCCCGGCCCGCAGCGCTTCGAGGCCGTCTTCGAGCCCGACGACCCCGCGGCCGACGCCATCCCGCAGAACAACCGCTCGCTCGCCGTCACTTTCGTGCAGAGTGAAGGCCGCGTGCTGGTCGTCGCGCCCTCGCGCGATGAAGTGCAGCCCGTGCTGCAGGTCCTCACCGCGGCCCGCATCGACGCGGTGTACACCGACCCGTCCGCCCTGCCGGCGCAGCTGGTCGACTGGGGCGCGTACGACGCCGTCGTCCTCGCCAACACGCCCGCGCAGTACTTCACCGAACGCCAGCAGATCGACCTCCGCTCGTACGTTCACGACCTGGGCGGCGGGCTGATGATGGTCGGCGGGCCCGAGTCCTTCGGCGCCGGCGGCTGGATCGGCTCGCCGCTCGCCGACGCGCTGCCCATCAAGCTCGACCCGCCGCAGAAGCGTCAGATGCCCCGCGGCGCGCTGGTGCTGGTCATGCACTCGTGCGAGATGCCGCAGGGCAACTACTGGGGCCAGCGCGTCGCACAGGCCGCCGTCAACAACCTCTCCCGCCTCGACCTGGCCGGCATCCTCGAGTACTCCTTCGCCAAGGGCGACTGGTGGGTATATCCGCTCAGCCCCGTCGGCAACCGCAACGCCATCACCCGGGCCATCAACAGCCTCACGTTCGGCGACATGAAGGTGCTCGACAACCTCATCGGCAAGGCGTACGACGCGCTGTCCACCTCCGACGCCGGCGCGCGGCACATGATCATCATCTCCGACGGCGACGCCATGCTCAACGACCGGAGCCTGCTCGCCAAGTGCCGCGCGGCGCGTATCAGCATCTCCACCGTCCTGGTCTATCCGCACAACCGCAACGCCGGCGGCGGGTGGGACTGGGACCAGATGCGCACCATCGCCCGCGAGACCAAGGGCAACTTCTACCCCGTCATCGACGAGGGCGAGTTCGCCAAACTCCCCAGCATCTTCATCAAAGAAGCCCAGACCGTGAAGCGCTCGCTCATCTGGGAGGGCGAGCCCTTCGCGCCCACCGTCGTCAACGCCGTCAGCGAGCCCATGCGCGGGCTCGCCTCCGGCGGCTTCCCGCCCCTCACCGGCTACATCGTCGGCGCCGAACGCGAGGGCCTCAGCATCGTCACGCTCCGCGGCAAGGAGAACGACCCCATCCTCGCCCACTGGCAGTACGGCCTGGGCAAGTCCGTCGCGTTCACCAGCGATACCTCCGTCCGCTGGACCAAGGCCTGGCCCTCATGGGGCAAGTTCCGCGCCTTCTGGGAACAACACGTCCGCTGGGCCATGCGCCCGAGCGGGTCGGCGGACATCCGCGTCACCACCGAAGACCTCGGCGACCAGACCCGCGTCATCGTCGACGCGCTCGACCAGCAGGGCGACCGCCTCAACTTCATGAACTTCGACGCCCGCGTCGTCGCGCCCACGGGCGATTCGCAGCGCTTCAGCCTCCGCCAGGTCGGCCCCGGCAAATACGAAGGCACTTTCGACTCAGCGCAGAGCGGCGCGTATGTCGCGAGCATGCGCTACATCGTGCCCGGGGCCGCGGGCGAGAGCAAGGAGGGGAGCGTGCAGGCCGCCGTCACGCGCCCGTACGCCGACGAGTACCGCACGCTGCAGGACAACGCCGCGCTGCTGCGGCTGGTCGCCGAGCGCACCGGCGGGCGCGTGGTGAGCCCCGACCCGACGCATGCGGACCTGTGGGCCCGGGCCGGGCTGGAGATGCCCGTGAGCCTGCGCCCGATCTGGATCCAGATGGCGGTGCTAGCGCTGGGCATTTTCCTGCTGGACGTCGCGGTGCGGCGCGTGCGGTTCGACCCGGCGCTGATCGCCAGCCTCCTCCGGCGCGGCGCGCAGAAGAGCGTGAGCAAGGGCAGCGAGTCGCTGGGCTCGCTCAAGGACGTTCGCCAGCGGGCCCAGCGCGGGCTGGGCACGCCGGCGCCGGGCGGGGCCCGCGAAGGCCAGCGCGGCGGGGCCGCCGCGACCGATCGCCAGACCGCCGCCACCAAGTTCGAAGTCGGCGAGGCCGAGCTCAAGAAGGCCCGCCGCCTTGAAGGGGCCGCCGACCTGTCTGCCGCGCCGGCGCCGATCCGCGAGGTCCGCCCGGGCGACGCCAACGCGGCGGGCGAGCAATCCACCACCGACGAGGCCGGGCTGTCGCGCCTGCGCAAGGCGAAGCAGCGGGCCCAGGACAAGATCGACGACGCGCAGCAGTAACCGAGAATCGACACCAACCCGCCCGCCCAAGGGTCGGGGCAGATTGAGGAGTGTGCCGCAATGCCTTCGCCCAGTTCCGAGACGATGGTGACGCCCGAGGCCGTGAAGGCCAAGTGCGACGCGTTCCGCGCCACGTTCAAGACGCTCAAGGACGAGATCGGCAAAGTCATCGTGGGCCACGGCGAGGTCGTGGACGCGACGCTGATCGCGCTGTTCGCCGGGGGCAACGTGCTGCTGGAGGGCGTGCCGGGGCTCGGCAAGACGCTGCTGGTGCGCACGCTCGCCGACACGCTCAGCCTGCCGTTCAACCGCGTGCAGTTCACGCCCGACCTCATGCCGGCGGACGTAATTGGCACCAACATCGTGATGGAAGACCCGGCGACGGGGCGGCGGAAGTTCGAGTTCCAGCGCGGCCCGATCTTCGCGCAGATCGTGCTCGCGGACGAGATCAACCGGGCCACGCCCAAGACGCAGAGCGCGCTGCTGGAAGCGATGCAGGAGCGGAGCGTCACCGTCGCGGGGACGACGTACAAGCTCGACAAGCCGTTCTTCGTGCTCGCGACGCAGAACCCCATCGAGCAGGAAGGCACCTACCCGCTGCCCGAGGCGCAGCTCGACCGGTTCATCTTCAAGATCAACGTCGGCTACAGCCAGCTCGACGATCTGATGACGATCCTGGACCGCACAACGGGCACCGCAGCGCCGACGGTGAACAAGGTGCTCGACGGCCCGCGGATTCTGGAGGCGCAGACGCTGATCCGCGACTGCATCGTGGCGCCGCACGTGAAGGAATACGCCGCGCGGTTGGTGCTGACGAGCCACCCGCAGGGTGAGTACGCCGCGACGGTGACGAACAAGTACGTGCGGTGCGGAGCCTCGCCGCGTGCGGCCCAGGCGCTCTTGCTGGGGGCCAAGGTGCGAGCGCTGACGGACGGTCGGTACCACGTGAGCAACAAGGACATCCAGGACGTGGCCCTGCTGTCACTGCGGCACCGTGTGCTGCTGAACTTCGAAGCCGAAGCCGACCGCGTGAGCGCGGACGACGTGGTGCGGGAGATGCTGAAGGCGACGCCGACGCAGCCGGTGAAGGTGTGAACGACCGGGGAACAAGCCGTCCACAGAGATCACTGAGGCCGCACAGAGGTCGCGGAGGTTGGGCATGAACGGGGCGATGCAGGAACTGCCTCCGAGACTCAACGAGTTGTCGCATCAGGTCATCGGAGCGGCGATGACCGTGCACACCGCACTCGGCGCCGGACTGCGCGAGCGCCTGTACGAGGTGGCCCTTGTGCACGAACTGCGCACGCGCGGGTGTACGGTCGAGCATCAGGTCCCGTTTGTCGCGTCGTACCACGGCGTGGAGCTGCCGCCGCAGGTCATCGATCTGGTCGTCGAACGCCAGATCATCCTGGAACTGAAGTCGGTCCGGGAAGTCGCGGACGAGCACTTCGCGCAGCTGCTCGGCTACCTGCGCTTCACGGGAATGCCCCTCGGTCTCATCCTCAACTTCGCCAAACCGATGCTCCGCGACGGCATTCACCGCAAGATCAACCACCCCGCGGCGGTGTCTCCCGGGGTGCAGGTCGTTCGATCGGGCTTCCGCTCCGAGGTCTCTGTGCACCCTTCGTGATCTCTGTGGACGACTCCACCCATGCTCCGAACGACCAACCCAACCCGCCCCAAGTCCATCGACGACCTGCTCACGCCCGAGCTCGCGTCGCGCCTTGGGCAGCTCGATATCACCTCGCGCAAGGTCTTCAGCGGCAAACTCAAGGGCGAGCGGCGGTCGAAGCGGCGGGGGGAAAGCGTAGAGTTCGCCGACCACCGCCCCTACGTCGTCGGCGACGACCTGCGCCACATCGACTGGAACATCTTCGGGCGGCTCGATCGCCTGTTTCTCAAGCTCTTTCTCGAGGAAGAAGACCTCTCGCTGCACATCGTGATCGACTGCTCGCTGTCGATGGACGCGGGCGAGCCGCACAAGTTTCTGTTCGCGCAGCGCCTGGCAGCGAGCCTCGCGTACATCGGGCTGGTCAATCTCAACCGCGTCGCGATCAGCGCCATCGGCGAGCGGGCCCCGATGACCGTTGACGGCGCGGACGGCGCGAATGAGCCGACGCAGGGCCTGGTGTCGTCGATGCGCGACATGCGCGGCAAGCGGCGCTTGCAGGATCTCGCCGCGTACCTGTGCACGCTCGAACCCTCGGGCGGCACGAAGTTCACCGACGCGTGCAAGCGGATCGCGATCACCCGGCGCGGCCGCGGCGTCATGGTCGTACTGTCGGACTTCTTCGTGAAAGAGGGCTACGAGACCGGCCTGCGCCTGCTCAAGGGGCACGGGTACGACCTGTTCGCGCTGCAGATCGTCTCGCCGCAGGAGGTTGAGCCGACGCTCGGCGGCGACCTCCGCCTCAAGGATCTCGAAGACGGCGACACCGCCGAGGTGACGATCACGGCGCCGCTGCTGAAGAAGTACAAGCAGATCTTCACGGCGTACTCCAACCGCCTGCACGAGTTCTGCGCGCAGCGCGACATCGTGCACATGACCGTCAAAAGCGACACGGCGGTCGACCAGTTCGTGCTGGAATACCTCCGGCGGAGGGGGTTGCTGCGATGAACCATTTCAACTCGGAGGGCTCGGAGAGTGGGAGGAACCTCGGAGAAGGCGTGGGGAGTGTTGCGCGAAGGGCGCGCGCGGTCCGACGGGCCGTGCCGCCGGAATGGAACCGGTTGACGGAGAACGTCATCGGTGCGGCGATCGAGGTGCATCGACACCTCGGCCCGGGGTTGCTGGAGAGCCTGTACGAGCAGGCAATGGCGATTGAGCTGCGCCGGCGCGGGCTCGTGTGCGTGCGGCAGCAGGCGGTGCGGATGGATTACAAGGGCGAGTCGATCGGCGATCTTCGGGCAGATCTGATCGTCGAGTCGCTCGTGGTGGTCGAACTGAAGGTCATCGACAACGTGCTCCCGGTGCATCTGGCGCAGTTGATGTCGTACCTCCGGGCCCTGGACATGCCTCTGGGCCTCTTGATCAACTTCGCGCACGAGCGGGTGATCGATGGTGTCTCGCGGCGCATCAACGACCGCTGCTCAAGGATGCACACTTTGCCGGTCGCTTCTCCGAGTACCCCTGCGTTCTCCGAGACGTCTGAGTTAAATGCCTTGCCGGAGAAGACGTCATGACGTTCCCGACCTGGCCGATCGCCGCGGTGGTGGGTGCTGTGGTGGTGCCGGCGTTGATCATCTTGTACTTCTTGAAACTGCGCCGGAGGGACGTGGAAGTCTCGTCGACGCTGCTCTGGAAGAAGGCGATCCAGGACTTGCAGGCCAACGCGCCGTTTCAGAAGCTGCGCAACAACATCCTGCTGATCCTGCAGTTGATCGTGCTCGCCGCGGCGTTGTTCGCGCTGGCTTCGCCGGAGATGTCGTCGCGCGGGCAGACGACGGACCGGCACATCATCATGATCGATCGCTCCGCCAGCATGTCCGCCTCGGACGGTGCGGCGGACCCGGCCGGGGCCGCGGCGACGGCCGCCGCGCCGGGAGAAGCCGGGCGCCTCACGCGTCTCGAAGCCGCCAAGAAGCAGGCGATCGAGTTTGTCGATGCGCTGCGCGAGCCGGGCGTGCTCAGCATCGACAGCCGCGCTGAGGAGGCGATGATCATCGCCTTCGACTCCAACGCGGCGGTGGTGCAGAGCTTCACGTCGAGCAAGTCGCTCCTTCGCGAGGCGATCCGCGCCATCGAGCCGAGCGACGCGCCGACGGAACTGACCGGCGCGTACGAGCTGGCCAAGGCGTACACCGGCACCAAGAAGTTCGAGGACCAGGTGCAGGAGGGCGTGAAGGGCGACCGCCCGCGCGGCTTCATTCCGAGCGGGCCGGAAGCGACGATTCACATCTATTCCGACGGTCGCCTGCCCGACGCCGACCGCGTGCAGACGCGCCCGGAGGACCGGGTGAAGTATCACGCGATCGGCTCGAAGGACGCGGTGAACATCGCGATCACGGGCGTGCGGGCCGAGCGGAGCTTTGATAACCCGGGGCGCGTGAACGTGTTCGTCGGCTTGCAGAGCACGGACACCAAGCCGCGCTCGGTGGACCTGGAACTGAACATCGACGGGCAGCTCGCGAACCTGCGCGGCGTGTCGATCGCCGCGGCGACCGCGCCGACGGGCGTCGACGCCGGCGCCGAGGGCGAAGAGGCAACGGCGAAGACGGACGTCAAGCCGGGCGTCGGCGGATTTGTGTTCCCGCTCGATCGGCCGGAGGGCGGGCTCGCGACGGTGCGCATCTTGCCCGGCGATGACGACGCGCTCGCGGCGGACAACACGGCGTACGCGGCGATCCCGCCGGCGAAGCGGCTGTCGGTCGCGCTCGTCACCGATGGGAAGTACTTCTTCATCCAGGACGCACTCTCGGGGCTGAACCTGTCGAAGTTCGACGTGCTCACGCCGGCGGCGTTTCAGGAGCGTTTGGATAAGGACCAGGTCGGCGAGTACGACGTGTTCGTGCTTGATCGCGTGCTGCCGCAGGTGAAGGGGGCGGCGGGCTCGGCGAGCGCCGCCGCGGCGGGCGCGACGAGCAATGCGGCGGGCTCGGGCGATGCGGGCGGCGCGGGCGGGCCGCCGCCGACGGTTCCCACGGCAGCGCCGACGCGTGGCACGGGCTTGCCGCTCGGGCGTTCGCTGGTGCTGGGCGTGGTGCCGCCGCCGCCGCTGGGCGCGGTGGATGGTGGCGCGGGCGAGGCGGACGTGATCGTCGACTACGTGCGCGATCACCCGGCCCTGAAGTTCAGCAACCTGGACAAGATCAACATCGCCGAGGCGCGGAAAGTGACCGTGCGCGACGGCGACCCGGTGCGCGTGCTCGCGCGGGTGAAGCAGGGGCCGGCGATTCTGGAAGTGACCGACCCGGCGGCGACGGCGCTGGTGGTGACGTTCGACCCCGGCGCGGGCGACTGGCCGTTCGACGTCGGTTTCGTCGCGTTCATGGCCGACGCAATCATGCACCTGAGCCAGACGCAGGGCGCGACGGCCGGGCAGACGCTGCGACCGGGCGACACGCTGGTGACGCGCCTGCCCGGCGGCGTGTCGAGCGTCACGATGCGCACGCCCAGCGGCGATCGCAAGACCATCGACGCCGCCCCGGACGGCACGGTCTCGTACGGCCCGCTCGAACGGACGGGCGTGTACACGCTGGCGTGGGACGGCCCGGCCGGCAGCACGGACGTGCTGGTCAACGGCGCGCCGGTGCGGCCGATCACCGTGAACCTGGTCGACCCGGCGGAGAGCGACCTGGGCACGCGCCCGAGCCTGGCGATGGCGCGCGAAGTGGTGGACGCGGAGAAGGATCGCACGGGCCTGCTGACACGCCGTCTGTGGCCGTACGCGATTTTGGCGGCGCTCGGCGTGGTGATGCTGGAATGGTGGGTGTACAACCGGAAGGTGGCGGTGTAGGGGGGAACACGCGTGCCGACGGTGCTCATCCAGGACGGGTTCCGCTTGTTCTTCTACTCGAACGAGAACGACGAGCCGGCGCACGTGCATGTCGAGAAAGGTGGAGCGATCGGCAAATGGTGGTTGGATCCCGTGCAAACGGCGTGGGTTCGCGGGTTCACGAAGGCGGAGCTTCGAAAGGCCGATACGATCGTCAGGCTGAATAGAGCCCGGATTCTGGAGGCGTGGAATGAGCACTTCTCAGACTGATCGCCCCCGCGGTAAAAGGGTGTGGTTCGCCAAGCAAGGCGCGGGTGCCGCGGCCCGATCGTGGTTGATGGTTGAACTTGTGGATGGGCGGTCCATCGGCGTGCCGCTGTCGCGGTACCCGACGCTTGCGCGGGCGTCGACCAGCCAGCGCGCCAAGTACCGGTCGATCGGCGGTGGCGATGGCTTCCACTGGCCCGGTCTGGACCTTGATCTTTCAGTCGAGGGGATCGTGGAAGCGCGGGCCGAGCGTGGGCGGTCAACGCGGCGCAAGTCTGCGTGAGGGGCCTACGGGTCAGAACTCCGCCTGCTTCGGCGCCCGCGGGAACGGGATCACGTCGCGGATGTTCTGCATGCCCGTGACGAACTGGATCAGGCGTTCGAAGCCCAGGCCGAAGCCGGCGTGCGGGGTGGTGCCGTAGCGGCGGAGGTCGCGGTACCACCAGTAGTCGGCCTTGTTGAGTTTCATCTCTTCGAGGCGCTGGTCGAGCTTGTCGAGGCGTTCTTCGCGCTGCGAGCCGCCGATGATCTCGCCGATGCCGGGGACGAGGATGTCCATGGCGCTGACGGTCTGGCGGTTCGGCTCGCAGTCGTCGTCGAGGCGCATGTAGAACGCCTTGATCTGCTTGGGATAGTTGGTGAGGATGACCGGCTGCTTGAAGTGCTCCTCGGTGAGGAAGCGCTCGTGCTCGGACTGCAAGTCCGTGCCCCACTTGACGGGAAACTCGAAGGCCTTCTGCTTCTTCGCGATGGCGTCCTCGAGGATCTTGACGGCCTCGGTGTACGTCACGCGCAGGAACGGCTTTTCGATGATGTGCGTCAGACGGTCGATCGCCGTCTTCTCGATGCGCTCGGCGAAGAACTTCATGTCGTCCGGGCGCTCGCTGAGCACGGCCCGGAACAGGTACTTGAGCATGTCCTCCGCGAGCTGCGCGTCCTCCTTCAGCGATGCGAACGCGATCTCGGGTTCGATCATCCAGAACTCGGCCAGGTGGCGCGAGGTGTTGGAGTTCTCGGCGCGGAAGGTCGGGCCGAAGGTGTACACGCGCGAGAGGGCCATGCAGTAGGTTTCGACGTTGAGCTGGCCGGAGACGGTGAGGTGGGCCTCTTTGCCGAAGAAGTCGGAGGTGTGGTCCACCTGGCCGAACGTCCACGGGGGCATGTTCGCCTTCGCGGCCAGGTCCTTGCAGTGCTCGATCGCCTCGGCGCTCTGCGCGTCTTTCGCGACCCGCGGCAGCGGGCGCATGGTGTCCAAGGTGCTGACCTTGAACATCTGCCCGGCGCCTTCACAGTCGTTGGCGGTGATGATGGGCGTGTGGACGTAGTAGAAGCCGCGTTCGTCGAAGAAGCGGTGGATGGCCATCGCCAGGCAGTGGCGCACGCGCGCGACGGCCCCGAAGGTGTTGGTGCGGACGCGGAGGTGGGCGACTTCGCGCAGATACTCGAAGGAGTGCGGCTTGGGCTGGATGGGGTACTGGTCGGGGTCTTCGACCCAGCCGATGACGCGGAGCGCGCCGCCCTTCGCGGGGTCGCAGAGGATCTCGAGGCCGCCCTTGGGGTTGGTGACCAGGACGCCGTCGCACTCGATGGCGCACCCGGTGGTGAGTTTAGCGACCTCGTCGGCGTAGTTGGGCAGCGCGCCGACGGCGACGATCTGGATGGTGTCGAAGCAGGAGCCGTCGTGGAGGGCGATGAAGGAGAGCCCGCCCTCGGCCTTGGAGTCGCGGCGTGTGCGGACCCATCCCTTGACGGTGACGGGCTGATCGGCGGGCATGGAGGCGCGCTGCGGGGCACCGTCGCGGGCGCCGAGGGACTTGCCGCCGAGGATTTCGGAAATGCGAACCCAGTTCATCGAAGTCACTCCGAAGAAGGCGGCGAGCGGTCGGGCCGCCGACGCGCCGGGGAGCGATGTTAACCGTCATGATCGGGGGTGTGAACGCACGGCACGTTCCGCCGGGTATCGGCGGGCTACCCCGGGCGGCTCAGTAGGTGTTGCGCTTCCGGGTGAAGCCGGGGGTGGCGGGGTCGACGCGGGCCAAGAGGTCCGCGATCGCTGGGCCGGCCTGTCCATCGCCGAAACGTGTTGATGGCTTGAGGCGCCGGGCGAGACCATCCGCGCGGCGGAGCAGGCGGGGGAGCGTGGCGAGGGCGGCGTCGGTCAGATCTTCGGCGTCGATGACGTTGCGATCGCGTTCCCGGCCGGCCTGGCGCGGGCCGACGTTTAGTGCGGGCACGCCGAGGGCGGCGCACTCGATGAGGGCCGCGGAGGAGTTGCCGATGATGACGCCGCGGCGGTGCGTCGCCATGCGCTTGAGCAGGCCGAGGAACGTGTCGCGCGGCAGGTGTGGGACGATCGGCCAGCCGCGGGCGCGACTGACGCGCTGCCAGCGGCTGAGAATGTCGTCGCGGCCTGGGTCGTGATTGGGGTTCAGCAGCAGGCAGCGCGGGCCGACGCCGCGGTTGTTGCACGGGCCGAGCGGCGGCTCATCCGGCAGTTCGCCGGCGGCGCTGGCCAGCGCGTCGGCGACGCGGGCGTTGTCGGCTCCGGCCGCGGCGGGGTGCAGGAGCACGATGACACGCGGGTCGCCGAGCGCGGCGGCCTCGCGGTCTGGCAGCGGCCTGATCCGCCGCAGATCGTCGATCGCCGGCGAGCCGGTGATATGGATGCGCTCCTTGGGCTCGCCGAGTTTGCGGATGCGGTCGGCGGACTGGGCCGTGGCGGCGCAGTGCAGGTGGGCAAGTTTGGTGATAGCGTGGCGCATCGCTTCGTCCGCGATGCCCTCGGCCCGGTCCCCGCCGTGGATGTGGCAGACGGCGATCCCGGCGATGCTCGCGGCGCTGGCGGCGGCGAACGCCTCGATGCGGTCACCCAACACGACGACCCAGTCAGGCCGGAGTTTGGCGAGGGCGTGGGCGAAGCCGGTCACGCCGCGGGCCAGGGCGGCGGCGTGGGCCAGGCGCGTGTCGGGCCCGCGGGCCGACTGCATGCGGACGCGGGCGTCGATGCGGAACTCCGCGGCGACTTCACGCCAGGTCTGGGCCGGCGGCAGGAAGTGCTCGCCCGCGACCGCGACGAGCAGGTGCAGGCGCGGGTGGGCGTGGATCGCGCGAAGAACGGGGCGGAGCAGGCCGAACTCCGACCGGGCTCCGGTGACGACCAGCACGCGCGGGGGCACGCGCCGGGGCACGCGGCGGACGCCGGGGCTGGGTGGGGGCCGCCGGCGGGGTGGGGGGGGTGAAGCTGGTCGAGCGCGTGTGGGCACGCGGGAGTTATCGGCACACGCCGCCCCCGGGTCCATTGCGGCGGGGGCGGAAGCGCGGGCCGTCCCGGGGGGTGGCCACAAGTCAGGCCCGGGCGGGACCGATACGTCTTGTGTCGCGCCGCGCGATGAAGGTACGGACAACGGCGCTGCGTGGAGGCTGCATGAGCGTTCAACCCCTCACCAAAGAGCAGGCGGTCACCAGCGCGATCCGCGAGATCAGCCATATCGCCACGCTGCCCGAGATCACGCTCAAGATCATTGAGCTGGTCGAGAGCCCGACGAGCACCGCCCAGGACCTGCACAAGGTCATCGCCAACGACCCGGCGCTGTGCTCGCGCATTCTGAAGGTCGTCAACTCGGCGTTCTACGGGCTGCCGGGGCAGATCGGCTCCATCAACCGGGCCATCGTGCTGCTCGGGATGAACGCGGTGAAGAACATCGCCATCGCCGCCAGCCTCGCCAAGCTGTTCCGCGGCGGCTCGATCACGCCGGATTTCTCCGCCAAGGACCTGTGGACGCACTCGATCGCGACGGCGACGGCGTGCAAGATGATCGCCGACACGCTGAAGATCGGGCTCTCGGACGAGGCCTTCCTCGCCGGGCTGATCCACGACATCGGCGTCATCGTCGAGATCCAGTACGACCGGCACAAGCTCATCGACGTGGTCTCACGCGTGAAGCCGGACGGGAGCGGTGTGCCCAGCGCGGACATGCTCGCGGCGGAGGCCGACGTCTTCGGCGCCACGCACCAGGACTTCGGGCAGGGGCTGTGCGAGAAGTGGAAGTTCCCCAAGAGCTTCGCGCTGGTGACGGGGTACCACCACCGCCCGATGGAACTCGCGTCCGATATGCGGACGCTGGTGAACATCGTGTGTGTGGGCGATCACATCGCCGCGGGCGCCAAGCAGGGCTTCCGGCTGGACCTGCGGACCGATCAGCCCCCGGCGGACGTGCTGGACGACCTGCGGCTGTCCGGCGAGCAAGTGGCGGCGGTCACCGCGAAGCTGCCGGAACAGTTGGAGACCGTGTCGGCAATGCTGGCGTAAGCCGGTGGGTCAGACGGGTCCCGAAAAGTCGGGCGAAAACCCGGAAAATGAACGTGAACAACGGCCGAGCGGCGGAGTGCATGGACGCGCTTCGGCGCCGGCTGTGCGTATCTGCGGGCTCGGGGGAGCGGGTTTTCGGACACCGCGGAGTGATTTCGGATCCGCGTGGGGCGATGACACGTACGGAGCAGCATCGCCACTCGGCGATCGACCGCTCGCGCCGGAACGCGGCAGCGCGGTGAAATATTCGGCAGGAGGTGTATCCATGGCAGATGCTCAGACTGTTCGCGCGCGCGTCCTGATGTCGGTCGTGAGCGCGGTGTGCGCGGTGTCGGTGGTGTCCGCGGCGACGGGCGAAACGCGCGAGCGCGGCTTCGCGCGGTTCGGCGCGGCCTCGGGCCCGACCTCGAGCCCGGCTTATCTGATCCCCCAGTTCGTGCGGGCTCCGGCCGAGGGCGCGCCGGCGGACATCGAGCCGGTGGGCGTTTGGGAGGGTGACCTCGCCGAGTTCCCCGCGATGGCGTGCTTCTCGGGAGAGAACCCGCCGGCTCTGGAGATCCAGGCCGCGGTGAACCAGTACATGCAGCGGTTCATGGACCGCTATCAGATCGCCAACCGGTGGTCCGGGACGACGGGCTCGCCGCGGGCGTTGACGTGGAGCTTCGTGCCGGACGGGCTGAACATCCCGAGCGGGGTGGGCGAGCCGGCCGCGCCGAGCAACCTGTTTGCGCAGATGGACGCGAAGTTCGGCGGGGTCGCCAACCGGGCCGTGTGGATCGCGCAGTTCCAGGCCTGCTTCGACCGCTGGGCCGCGCTGACGGGGCTGAGCTACACGTTCGTCTCCAACAACGGCAACCAGTGGGACGACGGCGCGACGTGGGGCTCCACGGGCAGCGCGATCTCCGGGCAGACGCGCGGGGACGTCCGCATCTCGATGAAGAACATCGACGGCGTCAACGGGACGCTGGCGTACAACTCGTTCCCGTCCAACGGGGACATGGTGATCGATTCGTCCGAGGGCTGGGGGAGCTCGACCAACTCGTACCGCTTCCTGCGCAACACCGTCATGCACGAGCACGGTCACGGGCTGGGCTTCGCCCACGTGTGCCCGGTGATCTCGGCCCGCCTGATGGAGCCCTTCCTGGCGACCGGCTTCGACGGGCCGCAGCAGGATGACATCCGCGCCGGCATCCGGAACTACGGCGACGCGTACGAGAACAACAACATCATCGGGTCCGCGACGCCGATCGGGACGCTGGGCGTCGGCACGACGCTGAACCCCAGCTCGATCCCCGCGCCGAACGTCATCAACGCCTCGATCACGGGCATCTCGGTCGATGGCGATGTCGACTTCTACTCCGTGACGACCGCCGGCCCGGTGCTCGCGACTATCACCGTCACGCCGCTGGGCACGTTCTATCAGAACTACACGCAGCAGGCCGGCGGCGCGTGCAACACCGGCGCGGCGAACGTCAACGCGGCCCAGCAGGCCAACCTCGCCCTCGACGTGTTCACCAGCACCGGGACGGTGATGCGGACGGCGTCGTCGGCGAACCTCGGCCTCGCCGAGCAGCTCACCAACGTCCTGATCTCCGGCATCGGGAACGTCATCCGCGTCAGCGAGACCGACGCGCCCACGGAGTCGCAGCTGTACTCGCTCACGGTAACGGGCGTGTCGACCCCGTCGCTGACGGCGTCGGACTCGACGCTTTCGGACCGCGTCGAACTCGGCTGGACGGCGATCACCGGGGCGGCGTCCTACCAGGTGCTCCGCAACACGACCAACAACCTCGGCGGCGCGACCGTGATCGGCACGCCGACGACCAACGCCTTCGACGACACGACCGCCGTGCCCGGCACGACGTACTTCTACTGGGTCAACGCCGTGTTCGGGTCCAGCGCGATCCTCGCCGCCGGTCCGGACGAAGGGACGCGGCAGGACTCCGCCCCGTCGTGCCCGGCCGACTTCAACCTCTCCGGCCAGGTCACCGTGCAGGACATCTTCGACTTCCTCTCCGCGTACTTCTCCGCCAGCAGCACCGCCGACGTCAACAACTCCGGCACGCTGACCGTGCAGGACATCTTCGACTACCTGGCCCTGTACTTCACCGGCTGCCCGTAAGCGGGTGCAAGCCTGAAACGATTGCATCAGCCGCCGCGTCCGACCTTCGGACGCGGCGGTTGTGTTTTTTGGGCTTGTGATCAGCGTTCGGTGCTCGCCGTGTTGGCGAGGCGGTCGCGCCAGCGCTGCATGACGCTCTTCTTGGTCAGGTCGTAGCGCAGCGGCGTGACGGTGATGCAGCGTTTGAAGATCTCTTGCACGTCGCTGTGGTCGTCGGTGGAGGCGAAGTCCAGCCCGTGACCGGCGGCCCAGAAGTAGACCTCGCCGCCGGGCGAGACGCGCCGTTCGTACTTGTCGTTCAAGCCGTGGGTGTTCATGGGAGCGACGCGGATGGGGTAGTGGGCCGTCTGCTCCTTGGGCATGCCGAGTTCGGTCATGGGAACGTTGATGCTGAGGCAGGCGTGGCGCTCGGGGAGGCCGCCGGCGATGACGGCCTCGATGGCGCGCCGGGCATGTCGCGCCGCCAGGGGGAAGTCCGGCGTGCCGCGGCCCAGGTGCAGGCTGACGGCGATGGCTGGGATGCCGAGAAACGCTGCCTCAAGCGCGGCGGCGACGGTGCCGGAGTAGATCACGTTGATCCCGACGTTGGCGCCGGCGTTCATGCCGGAGATGAGCAGGTCCGGGCGTGAGCCTTGCCCGAACTTGTCCGGCCAGAGGTTGGCGACGGCGAGCTTGACGCAGTCGGCCGGGCGACCGTCGACGGCGACGCCGCGCATGTCCGGGTTGCGCCCCCAGCCGAGGCGTTCATCGCGGACCATCAGCGGCGTGTGGAACGTGACGCCGTGGCTGGTGGCGGACTGCACGGTGAGCGGGGCGATGGGGAGCACCAGGTCGCCGAGGCGCTTGCCGAAGTGCCCGTCGGAATCGACGAGCGCTTGGTAGAGGGCCTCGATGCCGGGGGCGCGGAGGCCGTCGTCGTTGGTGAGCAGGATGCGCATGGTGATGGTTGGCAGCGGAGAGGGGACGGGCGTGACGCGGTGAGGGGGTGACGCGGTGATGCGGTGATGCGGTGACGCGGTGAATGCTCGGCGTGGGCTACTTCTTCTTCGGCGGCTCGGGCCGATCTTGCGGCTTCGTGCTGGGCGGTTGTGCGGGCTGTTTGTTGGTGGGCGGCGTGTCCAGGGTGTAGCGGCCGGGGCTGAAGGTTTCGCCGGCGAAGGCGGTGTGGCTGAGCCACGCGTCGCCGACGGTGACGCCGAGGCGCTGCACGCTCGCGGTCGTGGCCTCGGGCACGGTTTCGTCGAGGACGCCCGGGTCCGCGAGCTTGGGCGCGGCGGACGTGCCCCAGCGCACGATCTGCACAGGCTTCGCCGCGGGCGTCAGCAGCGTCACCGAATCGCCCGTGTTGTTGAACGCGGTCCGCGGCGAGGTGATGCGCATCGTGAACACCCGCGCGCCGGCGAACGACTCGGCCGGCTGAGCCGCGCCGCCGGCGTCGCCGACGGGGATCTTCCAACTGGTCGAAAAGCCGTTGAAGACGACGACGACGGCCCCGGGCGCAAGCTCGAGCGCGGGGAACGTGAAGCGCACCTTGCTCTTGTCGCCCTGCGATTCGTCCACGAGCGTGTAGCCGAGGAGTTGGATTGGCTTGTCGTGCGGGTTGACGAGTTCGACGAACTCATCGCCGGCGACCTGGCGCACGCCGTCGCGGCTGGCGTCGCCGTCGATCCCCGGCGGGACGGCGTACAGAACTTCGGTGATCAGCGGGTGCGGGAACGGCACGGCGGGCGCCGCACCGTGCGCGGCGGCGGGCTTGGGTGCCGACGCCGGCGCCGATGAAGGCGCCGCGGGTTTGATTCCGGACTCGCCCGGCGCGCCGCTCGCGCCGAGCGCACAGGCCATCACGCCGACGAGCGGCGCGGCGATCACGAGCGGCCGGGCGACGGTGGGCGGCATGACGGACCTCGAACGGAAGGCACTCGGAACTTTGACCCGCGCACAGCGGCGCATCAGCGGCAAAGGGGTGATGAACGGCTCACTCGCCGGTCGTGCGTGGCGTCGGGCGGCCGCGCTTCTGCTCCACGGCGCGGAGACGCCCGTCGATGAGGCGAAGGTCGTAGTACCTCGTCTTCTCTTCGGACAGGCTCATGAGGACCCAGTTGTCGTAGTCCGGCGTCTCGCCCTCAAGAACCAGCCGCACGCGCGAGCGCTGCCCGCGCGGCGCGTCCTCCATGCGGTGCGTGAACTGGTCGCCGGGTTGGACGATGGCCCGCCCGTACGGCGTCATCTCGCCGGCGGTGTCGATGGTGAGGAACTCCGCGAGCACGACGCGGTCGGTGGAGTTCACCAGGTTCACGCCGTGCGTGTCCGGCCCGCACCCGGTGAGCATCAGCAAAGGCGCGGCGAGCGCGACGGCGAGAGCGCGAGAGCGGGTTGGGCTGGTCATGGGGCGGGCTCGCGGGGTGAACGACGCGTGCAAAAGCGCTGGAGCGACGGGTACGCCGCGCAGGATATACCCTGTCGGCCGGCTACAGGTGCGGATCGCGGACTCGGTGGGGATCGCGGGCGCCGGCGACGGGACCTAGCCGTTGAAGCTCAGCGTCGTCATCCCGGTGTACAACGAGCGCGACACGGTCGAGGAGATCGTGCGCCGTGTGCGCGCGGCCCCGATCGATCTCGAGCGCGAGATCATCCTCGTCAACGACGCCTCGACCGACGGCACGCTCGACAAGTTGCAGGTTCTGGCCCGCGAGCCGGGCGTCGTCGTGCTGCAGCACGCGCGGAACAAGGGCAAGGGCGCGGCCCTCAGGACCGGCTTCGCCGCGGCGACCGGCGACGTCGTCCTCGTGCAGGACGCCGACCTGGAGTACGACCCCGCCGAGTACCCGCGCCTGCTCCGCCCGATCCTCGACGGGAAGGCCGACGTGGTCTTCGGCTCGCGGTTCGTCGGCGGCGAGTCGCACCGCGTGCTGTACTTCTGGCACGCCGTCGGCAACCGCCTGCTCACGCTGCTCTCCAACGCGCTGACCAACCTGAACCTGACGGACATGGAAGTCTGCTACAAGGCCTTCCGGCGCGACGTGCTGACCCGCATCACGATCGAAGAAGACCGCTTCGGCTTCGAGCCGGAGATCACCGCGAAAGTGGCGCGGCTGGGCGTACGCGTCTATGAAGTCGGCGTGTCCTATTCCGGGCGAACCTACGCCGAGGGAAAGAAGATCACCTGGCGCGACGGCGTGGCGGCCCTGCGGTGCATCGTGCTGTACAACGTGTTTCGGTGAAGTCGTCGATGCGGGAACGGTCGAATAGGGCCAGTGACTCAACCCCCCAATCCAGGGCAATCATCTGAAAGTCTCCGAAAAACGCACGGCATGCAGTCAATAACGCTTGCATAGGCAGGGCGGTTGTGGTACCCTGCCGAAACACACCGAAGGACGATGAACGAGAAACTGTGCGCGGCAACTGCAGCTATCTGGTCACTGACGGTCGGTCTAGCGAGCGGCACTCCCGGCGCAGGCGACCTGAACGGGGACAGTAGCGTCGACGGCACGGACCTCCAGCTGATGGGTATCTGTGTCGGTCCTCCCGCCGTGCTCGCCATGGGTGACTGCGTATTCGGCGACTTCGACTTTGATTCCCGGGTGACGTCGGCTGACTTGCTCAGCTTACAAGCAGCAGTAAGCCCTACAATCGCAACCTGTACGCCAATCAGAGACTGGAGCAACTTAATTGTTCGCGGATATGCTGGCGTGCAGTCGCGGGATCCGGTTGGAGGGTTCTCTGGCGATATCCAAGGGCTGTGCTCATTTATTGATCTAAAGTTCGGACGTATTTGCAGAAACAACTCAGCCCCAGCAGTCTCGGCGTCTTATATTGGGCTGTCATGGGAGGATACACGGTCCATCACGTTGCCGGGCGACCTTACCTTAGCCCAGGATCTCGCAAACGCTCAAATCGGATCTGAGATCGGCCGAAACTTGATGGATGCCACAGAATGGGTTGCTCCGCCAGTAGCTACATATTTCGAGGTCGATGTTAAGCCTATTCAGGTACCGGTAGCAGTTGGAGTTGAGACGCCGCCAGGCGTCATCGGTTACTCGCCTGCTCCAAGCCCGGTCGCCGAGACGCCTCTTGACAAAGCGGCGGAAACGGCTAAACAGCAGGCGAGGTTTTACCTTGGCGGGCTACTTGTTGACAATTCGAGCACACACCCTTCTGCGAAGTTCGCTAAGGCAAGGTCCCACCACTGTGTGTTTCTGCCGGATGACGCAGAGTATTGGTCGGTGCATTTTGAGAGGGCAGAGCTCATGCTGCCCGCGTCAGATGGTACGAGAGATCGCGCGAACATGAACGTGGAAGTTGTGCTTGATAGCAACTTTAGTCCTCTTGTGACCATCATCTGGAATCCCGAGCAAGGCGACCCATTAAAATCCGTACCGTCTGCGGTGTCTTTGCGCAATCAGCTGGCACATATAGAAGAGGACTGGTGTTCGCCCGTGTCTCGGCCGGGGCTTCGGCTCGCGGAGGCGCTCCGCGCCGTCGTCGTCAGACTTGCCGAAGCGCCAAATGACACCCTCCGAGCTATGATATCTGTGCAGCGCATCCCCACTAGCGGAACGATTGTTGCTTATTGCGTGGATGCTGAACGCGCGTACTCAAGTCGTGGATCAATTTGGTCAATTGACTTTAGAGACATCACTCCGCATCGCAATCCCGGCAGGTATGGAGGGGGTCCCGCCGCGGCCGCCGCATTTTCTCATTTGCGGCACGTCGTGGACGCTCAATCCGGGGAGTGGTTGTTTGCTGACAGTATCCCGCAGCCTGGGGAAATTGCGCCTCCGTCGAGGCGTCTGACGCCTGAGCAGAAGAATGTTCGTGGCTTGATCAACGCGCACCGCGATGTTTTGGACAAACACAGTGAACGGCCGGAAGGTTCGAGCAGGGAGGAAAAGCAGCCATGACTTCGTTCCGAACGTCGAAATTACGCGTGTGCGTGTTGGCGTTGCTTTGCCTCGCAGGGGAAGCAAGCGCACAGCGATCGCAGCGGCCGATCGCGGTCATGGATCTTACATCTGCGTCAGGTCCTGTTGTGAACGCGGGCAGTGCTGTTCATTGGAGGCTTCAAGTCAGACTGCTCGTGCCGATCCCCTTGGGGATTGCTGGCGTTGCTGTGTCGGTGCGACAGACAGCGGGTGCCGGTCCGATCTTTCTTGAGCCGGCGTCGAGCGTGGATCCAAGCATGGCGCCCTTTCGTCGACCCGCTGGCATCTGCGGTCCGGGGCCGGGTGGCGTTGGCGATAGCTTCGCCGGGCAGGCTGTGGCGAATGGGTTTGGCGGTACAGACGTGATTTCCATCGGCGGAGCTCAAAACAACTTTGGAGTGGCGCTTCCTGCGGTCGGCGACTTCGCGACGTCCGCGGAGGTTGTTCCGGGAATTGGTGCGCAGGGACCTGCGCTCATTGCAGGTGGGTCATGCTTGGCACCGAGACGGGTCGGTGCATATGCCGTGGCGCTGGACGACCCACGCGTCAATGTCTTTGGCGATGTTGGTGTGCCGCCTATGAGATCGAGAGTGGTGTCCGTTCAGACGGTTTCTGAGTCATCGCTTGACTTTGTCGTCGCGTGCTTCGCGGACTTCAACTCCGATAGCAGTGTGTCGCCACAGGACATCTTTGATTTTCTCGAAGCGTTCTTTGCGGGCAGTCCGGCAGCGGATTACAATGGAACCGATGGGGTCACGGTTCAGGATGTGTTTGATTTTCTTGAAGATTGGTTCATCGGATGTGAGTTTTGAATGGTCCAAGAGACTGCTCCCTCCAGCATGCGAAGGCGTCCCGTGATGGTTTCTTGCTCATTGAACTAGTCCTGTTGCTCGCGGTTTTATTTGTGCTCCTGGCTGTGGCTAATGAGGCTGATTGAGTCTATAGCAACGTGCATTCCGCGTGGTGGCATGGATTGGAGTGCACAACATTGTCCTTTGTAGATGGCTCTGCCCGTTTAGGAATGACTAGTGATATTGTTTCTGATCGCTATTCTTTTTTCTTGGATCCCCGTCTTCAGCGTCGTCCCTTCCCGATTCTGGCCTACACGCGATGAGGAGCGGTGACTTTGTTCTGTCCCACTTGTGCGAGCTAGGTGATCTGTTTATTGACGATGTGCTTCGTCACTTCCATGCGTGTCATCGCCATCGATTGGTCGGGCGCGGCCGCCGGCGCCGCGCGGGCGATCTGGACCGCGCGGGTTGGTGATGATGGGCGCCTGGACCTGCTCGAGAACGGCCGCACGCGCGAGGGTGTGCGCGATTGGCTGATCGCCGAGGGCGAGCGGGCGGCCCGCGACGGGCGACGGCTGGTCGTCGGGCTCGATTTTGCGTTCTCCATGCCCGCGTGGTTCGTGCGCGCGTGCGGGTGTGCCGATGGGCCCGGACTGTGGCGGACGGTGGCGGCGGGGCTGGGCGAGCGGTGGCTGCTCGAGTGTCCGCCGCCGCTGTTCGGGCGGGCCGGGACGAAGCGGCCCACCGATGTCGACGTGTTCCGCCAGACGGAAATCGGGCTGAGCGCCAAGAGCGTTTTGCAGATCGCCGGGGCGGGCAGCGTTGGGACCGGGAGCATCCGCGGGATGGCCGTGCTGGCGGCGCTGGTCGAGGCCGGGTGGGGCGTGTGGCCGTTTGTCGATGGGGCGGCGGGGCATGTCGCCGTCGAGATCTATCCCAGGCTGTGCACGGGGCCGGTGGTGAAGACCGACGCCGACGCGCGGCGTGCGCTCATTCGGTCGGCGTGCGGCGACCGGCTCGGGCGGTTTGCGAGCGCGGCCGCCGCGAGCGATGACGCCTTCGACGCGGCGATCAGCGCGCTGGTGATGTACGACCACGCCGCGGACCTGGCCGGGCTGCGGGCGGCCGGGGCGGACGCGGAGGAGCGGGTGGAAGGCGCGATCTGGCGGCCGCGGGGTCCGCTCGGCGGATCGGGGACCGAGTGAGCGTGGCGGCCGGGCGATGCGGGCCCGGCACTAGGATGACGCGGGGTAAGGCGGGCGGGGTGCGGTAGGCGCTGGGAGGATCGGCGATGAGCGTGCGAGCGGTGCTGGCGGTGGCGGTCTGTGGCGCGGGGCTGGTGCTGGGCGGGTGCAAGGCGGATTACGGCGCCGACGTGCGGAACAAGACGCCGCAGCCGGTGTTTGTGCAACTGTTTATCAAGGACAACAACGGGGCCCGCATGGCCGGCAACGTCCGCCTCGGCCCGGGCGATCGCCGGACGATCGGTCCCGTGCGGCACGACGCCAACAAGGGCGCATACCTCGTCGTGGACACCCTCCCGAACCCGGCCCGGCCGGCCCAGGTCGACCTCACGCCCGGCATGACCTTCTTCGAGGTTCAGCAGCAGGGGGAAGCGTCGATCGGGTCGCTGATCCTGATTCAGAAGTGAGCGTCGGACGGCGGTCAACGCGATGAGAATCTGGGTGAGATGGCGTAGGCCGCTTGCGTAACCGCGCGGTATGTAGTATCTTGGATACGGTGCCCGGGCTGTCATCCGGGCGTCGAGTGATACGCACGGAGCGGGCGAACAGCCCGCGTGAGCAGAGAGAGAGGCTTGAGATGAAGACTTCAGGTGGTCGTCCGGCCGCGGGCCGGGGTTTGACGCTGCGCGCCGCGGTGATGGTCGGGGCGGCGGTGGCGGGCGTGCTGGGCGCGAGCGGGACGTCGTACGGCTGGCTGGGCAACTTCGAGTCCGCCGACGGCTACCAGTCGTTCCTCAACATGGTGCAGAGCTACAACGCCGGCGAGTACGGCGCCAACTCCGGGTACATGGCGATGTCGCCGACGCCGATTGCGCCCAACTCCGGGCGGTGGACGGCGGTCAACGGCGGGTTCTTCACCGGCAGCGCCGTTTCGTACGTCACCGGACACCAGAACTACGACCGCCAGTGGGTCAACAACGGCACCGGCTCGGCGTCGAACCAGGGTCTGGTGTACACCACCGGGCACGAAGGCTGGAGCGGGCCGGCGCTCAAGTATCGCTACGCGTTCGACGCGCAGGACTTCGGCGGGGCCAGCCCGACGAGCACGAACCTGACGCAGGTGAAGATCTCCTTCTGGAACCGCGGGCAGCTCGCCGGGCCGGAACTCGGCGGGGCCGTGCCCGACGGGTACTACGGCAACGAAGTCTCCTTCGGCGACGGGGCCGGGAACACGGCGTTCACGCTGGGCCTCACGCAGCGGGCCGCGGGCGACCGCATCACGTACTGGAACGGCTCCAACCTGTTCGAGTCGGCCCTGCTGCCGAGCTCCGGCTTCCGCTACGACCGGTGGGACATCACGTTTGACCTGGTCAACGGGCTGGTGTCGGCGGACCTGTTCAAGTTCGAGACCGGGACGCTTATCAACATCGTCTCGGGCGTGCCGTTCCAGAATGGCATCACCGGCCTGACGCACATGACGCTGCGTTCGAGCCCGGGGGTGAATAACAGCAAGCTCGCGGCGATCGATGACTTCACCATCTCGGCCCGCGAAGTGCCCGCGCCGGGGGCGGCGGGTCTGCTGGTGATTGGCGGGATGATGGCGGCGCGTCGCCGTCGCGGGTGAGTGGGCTGAACTCCGGGTCTCGCGCGGGAACACAAGAGATCGGCCCTGCCGGCGCTGCTGGCGGGGCCGGTTTTTTTTTTCGCACGCTGGGCGGCGGGCGTGACAGGGCCGTCCGGGAGACGACGCATGCACGGGTGTGCCCCGGGGGCGGGGGGGCGTGAACCCGGGGGATCTTGACCAAGGAGTCTTGACATGAGTTCGATGCGTACTTCGGTTCGGACGATCGCGGCGTGTGTGGCGATCGCGGCGTGTAGCGCGGTGGCGGTGGCGGGGGCGCTGCGGACGCGCTTGGAAGCGCGGTTCTCGGGCCCGGGCGTGCAGGCCAAGGCCGCCTACGTGCAGGAAACCCGCAATCGCGGCACGCGGCTCAAGCTGACGGTGGAAGTGCAGAACGCCCAGCCCGGCGCCGAGTTCCCGGTGACGGCGGACGGGATCGGCGTCGGCACGATCCGCATCAACGGCTTCGGTCGCGGCAAGCTCGACCTGCAGTCCGGCGGGGACGACCCGAAGCAGTCGAAGGTGCCCGTGCTGACCGCCGGGGACATCGTGACCGTCGGCACCGCGTCGGGGACGCTGGCGCCGCGGTGACATTTGCGGCGGTGAATCGCCCGCGGACAACCTCGCCGCGGGCGGGCACAGATCGGCCACCTACCGTCGGGACTCGGGCCATGTTGCCCGGGTCTCGGCGTGTTTTCGGCCTGAAAAGCGCGTGTTTTTGGGGTGGCTGGCGGTCCGGCGGGGTGTATGGTGTGGGGAGTCGATTGAGGCGGTAACAGCGATGACCAGGGTGCCGAGCGTGTCGAGTTCACCGGTTCAGGCCGCGGTGCAGGGCGCGGTGACGCAGCTCGTCGCCCGGGCCAACGCGGGCGATGCGGGCGCGACCGACGCGCTGTTCCCGATCGTGTACGACGAACTCCGCCGGATCGCCGCGGGCTACCTGCGCAAGGAGCGCGGCGAGCACACGCTCCAAGCCACCGCGCTGGTGCACGAGGCCTACGTGCGCCTGCTCGGCACGCAGGAAATGTCGTGGCAGAACCGGGCCCACTTCTTCGGGGCCGCGGCGATCGCGATCCGTCGGATCCTCACGGATCACGCGCGGCGGCGGGCCCGGCTGAAGCGCGGCGGCGGCGCGGTCCGGGCCGAGATGCCCGATATCGCCGCCCCGGAGCAGGTGCCCAGCGTCGACCTCATCGCGCTCGACGCGGCGCTCGATCGGCTTGCCGCTCTCGACGAGCAGAAGGCCCGGGTGGTGCAGCTGCGGTTCTATGCGGGGCTGACGGTGCCGCAGGCGGCGCTGGCGCTGGGAATCTCGGAGAGCACGGTGGCGCGGGATTGGCAGTTCGCGCGGGCGTGGCTGGCGCGGGAGATCTCGTCGGGCGGGGCGTGAGCAGGAAGGGCGCTGGTGGCGGACGGGCCGGACAGTTCAGCGCAGCGCGGCGGGGGCGACGCAGACAGAGCGCGCCAGCGCTTCGAGCGCGTGCAGCGGGCCTTCGAAGAGGCGACGGCGATGAGCCTCGCGGAGCGGGACGCCGCCCTTCGCGCCATGGACGCGGTTGACGCGGACGTCGCGGCGGAAGTCCGCTCGCTCATGGCGGCGGCGGAGGACGTCGGCGGGCTGCTGGACGCGCCGGCGATGGGTGCGTCGGTCGCCGAGCTCGCGGGCGAGGCGGACCTTGACGGCGCGGGCGATGACCTGGCGGGCGGCGTGCTCGGGCCGTTCCGCGTGCTGAGAAAGATCGACGCCGGCGGGATGGGCGCGGTCTATCTCGCCGTCCGCCAGGACGGGCAGTTCGAGCAGACCGTCGCGATCAAGGTCGTCAAGCGCGGGCTCGATACCGACGAAGTGCTGGCGCGGTTTCGGGCCGAGCGGCAGACGCTCGCGACGCTCGATCACCCGAACATCGCGCGCCTGCTGGACGGGGGCGTCACGCCGGACGGGCGGCCGTTCCTGGTGATGGAGTTCGTCGACGGCACGCCGATCGACCAGTACTGCCGCGATCGCGACCTGCGCCTGGCCGATCGTCTGCGCCTATTCCGCAGCGTGTGCGACGCGGTTCATCACGCGCACACGCACCTGGTGGTGCACCGCGACATCAAGCCCAACAACATCCTCGTCACGCCGTCGGGCACGGTGAAACTGCTGGACTTCGGCATCGCCAAGGCCCTGGGCGACACCGCCGTCGGCGTGACACGCACTGACGCGGACCGTCGATTGACGCCGGAGTACGCCAGCCCGGAGCAGTTCCGCGGCGGGGCGATGACGACGGCGACGGACATCTACTCGCTGGGTGTCGTGCTGTACGAACTGCTCACAGGCGCGAGCCCGTACCGCGTGTCGGCGCGCGTCGATGACGAAGTGCGCCGGATGGTGTGCGAGGTCGAGCCGCCGGCGCCCAGCCAGGCTGTCACGCTGCTCGCGGGGCGCGGCGTGGGCACGGGGCCGATGGCGGGGACTGGTCAGCGCGGGACTGGCCCGCGCGGAACGGGCCAGCGTGGGACGGGCACGCCGGGCGAGCGGAAGACTGAGGGCGCCGGCACGCGCCGGTCGACGCGACTGCGCGGGCAACTGCGCGGCGACCTGGACACCATCGTGCTCATGGCGCTGCGCAAGGAGCCGGCCCGCCGGTATGCGTCTGCCGAGCAGTTCGCCGCGGATATCACGCGGTATCTCGACGGCATGCCCGTGCGGGCCCGGCGGGACACGCTGCGGTACCGCGCGGGCAAGTTCGTGTCGCGCCACGCCGTCGGCGTCGGGCTGTCGGCGGCGGGCGTGCTCGCGCTGGCGGGGTTGACGGCGGGGCTGTTCGTGCAACGCGGCGAGCTGCGCACGCAGCGCGATGCGCTCTTGTCCAGCAACCAGAGCCTGGAAGAAACGCGCGACTTCCTCACGCACGTGCTCGCCGGCGCCGACGCGGCCAATCTTGGACCCGACGCGCGCCTGGGCGGGCTGCTCGAAGACGCGGCGTCGCGACTGGAGCGCGACCCGCCGGCGGACCCGCGCACGCGCTTCGCCGCGGCTCACGCGGTCGGGCAGGCGCTCATGTCCGTCGGCGAACTGACGCGGGCCCGAACGGTGCTGGACGCGGCCCGCGCCGCGGCCCCGGCGGCGGGTCTGGATGAGCGCACGCGCCTGGCCTTCGAGACCACGCTCGGCGAACTCGCGTTCTTCGAAGCCGACGCCGCGGCGGCGGAGGAGAAGTTCACGGCCCTGCTCGCGGAAGTGAACACCGGCGGCGGCGGTGGGGGACCGACGGCGCTGGAAGGGCGGCTGCTGAACGACTTGGGCGCGGCTCAGCGGGCCCAGCGCCGCTTCGCGGACGCGGAGGCGACGCAGCGGCGCGCGATCGCCGTGCGGACCGCGGTGCACGGCGAGCGGTCATTGCCGGTCGCCGAGTCGCGCAACAACCTGGCCAGCGCGCTCACGCAGCAGGGGCGGCTGAAGGAAGCCCTCGCCGAGTTCGAAGCGTCGCTCGCGGTTCGCCGGGCTTTGCTCCGCGCGGATCACCCGCTGGTGGTCCGCGGGATGGCCAACCTCGGGCTGGTGCAGCATCGCGCGGGCGACTCGGCCGGAGCCGTCGCGACACTGCGCGAGGCGGCCGATGCGTGGGCCCGCGCCTTCGGGCCGGCCCATCCGGGGATTGTCGCGACGCGGACGTCGCTGGGCCAGGCGCTCCGCGGCTCGGGGCGTGCGGAGGAATCGATCGCGGAGTTTGAACGGGCCCTGGCGTGGCAACGGGCCCACCCGCCGGAGGCCGCGGCGTCTCAGGCGAGTGCTGAGGCGGCCCGCGTGGCGATCGCCGCGACCGAGGGCCACATCGGGATCAGTCTGAGTGCGCTGGGGCGGCACGCCGAGGCGAGGACGATCCTGGAGCGCGTCGTGCCCGTGCTGGAGCAGGCGGGCGAAAGTGTCGCCGCGACGGCGAAGGCCGCGCGGGAGGCGATGGGGACGTCAGGCACTGGGCACTAGGCACTGGGCACTGGTGGGGAAGAGGCACCGGGTGCCGGGCGGCACCAGGCACCGGGCACCGGGCACCAGGGGGGTACCGCGATCAGCGCCGGCGGCGACCCAAGGGCGCGAGCGCGAAGAGCAGGGCGGCCGCGGTTGACGGCGCGGGGATGGTGAAGTTCAGGGCGTACGTGCGCAGGGCCGTGTCGGCGTCGAAGTGGGCTTCGAGTTCGTACTCGAACATGTAGTTGCCGGGCTGGAGCACGCCGAGGGCGTCGACGGGCGCGATCGGGTCGTTCTGATCGACGTCGACGAGCGTGGCGGCTCGGGTGAGGTCGTCGAGTTTGAGTTTGTAGCGGTCGCCGGGGTCGTCGGTCGGGCGCGCGGTCGCGGTCAGGCGGAAGGGTGTCGGGTCGGTGATGGTGAAGGCGATGCGGATGACCGCGGCGGCTTCGCCGGCGACGAGCGTCGGCGTGCCGTTGATGACGGCGAGCCCGCCGCTGCCCGAGAGCGTGCCGACCGCCGTGATCGCGTTGGGATCGAGGATGCAGTCGATGCCGGAGTCGGCGGCGTTGGTGCCGGTGCCGGTGTTGGTGGTGATGGGGACCAGGCGGGAGGCGTTGTCGGTGAAGCGGGAGAAGTCGGGCGCGGAGCGCGACACGGTCACGCCGTCGGCGTCGGTTGTCGCCGAGACGGTGCGGACTTGCGACGTGTACGTGACGGCGGCGGCGGCGGGGAGAGCGGCGGCGGACACGCCAGCCGCGATGACGACGGAAAGCCCGAGAACTCGCGACACGGAAACCTCCGGACAAAGCACTTGGAGAGCAACGGACACTATGCCCCGGAAATGCCGGTTTGGCCAGTGGAAAGCGCGGGTTGTTCAGGGCGCCGGCGGCGACCCGCATGGCCCGAAAAGACAAACACCCGGCCGAGGGGCCGGGTGCGTGCGGTTGATCGATGATGTGACCCGGGTTACGGGGTGGCCTTCTTGGGTTCGCCGGCGGGCGCGTCCTTCGTGCGGCCCAGCCACTTGTCCCAGATGCCTTCGTACTTGGCGGCGCTGTTCTGGGTCACGATCTGCAGTTCGAAGGTGTTGATGACCTTCTCGGGAGACTTACCGAAGTGGACCTTGTCGAACAGCAGCTCGACGCTGCGATAGCCCCAGCCGTAGCAGTCCTGCCCGACGAGCGCCTGGACCTGGCCCTTCTTGACGTACTCGAGCTGTTCGGGCAGGTGATCGACGGAGGCGACCTTGGCGTTTTCCCACACGCCGTCGAGCGCGTTCTTGGTGAACAGCGGCCACCCGCCGACCATGCACCAGCCGGTGATGTCCGGGTTGGCCTTCTGAACGGACTGGACCTTCTGGGCGGCTTCGGCGGCGGTCTCGGCGTGGTAGTACACGTCCTTGATCTTGATGTTCGGGTAGCGGGCCGCGTGCTCGCGAGCGCCCTTCACGCGGGCCTGCAGGTTGGTCGCGTTCTGGTTCCCGGCGAGGATCGCGACGGTGCCCTTCTCGCCCATCTGCTTGATGAGTTCGTTCATGACCGTCTTGCCGGCCAGGACGTCGTCGATGCCGTAGTAGGCGAAGCGCTTGGAGTCGGGCGAGTCGGAGTCGAACGTGACGACTTCAACGCCCTTGCCGACGGCGGAGTCGATCGAGCTCTTGAGCACCTTGCCGTCGGAGCAGGAGATGGCGATGCCGTCGACGCCGGCGGAGACGAGCTGCTCCATGGCCTGGGCCTGCTGCTGGGCGTCTTCGTTGTTGGGGGTGCGCCAGTTGATCTTTATCTCAACGCCGTGCTTCTCGCTGAGGTCGCGGGCGGCGTCGATGGCGCCGGTGCGGGCGGCCTGGAAGACGGGGTTGGCCTGGCTCTTGGCGATGACGCCGAACTCGTAGGTCTTCTTCTTGCCGGCGGGCTGCGCCGACGCGAGGCCGACCGAGAGGCCGCCGAGGGCGACGATGGCCGCGGAGGCGGCCGCGGCGCGGAGGAAGGACCGTTTGCTGAACATGGAAAGGCTCTCCTGAGCGTGCGGCAAGACAGGCCGCACGGGTGTGTGCGCGAATCCCCGTTCCCCCCCATCACACGCGACGAAGCCGGTGCCAACCCGCTTCGCCTGAATGGGAGAGTTTACCAGTGCCGGGGTGGATGGCGGCAGCGGTTGGGCCGGGCGCGTAACGTAAGGGTTTGCACTGATACGCATCGTTGCCCCGGCTTCGGCTTGGAGGATGGTCGTCTTGCTGGGGCTTCTCTTGACGTCTTCGGCCTGTGCTGCGGGTAGACCTGCGGTAAGCTCGGTGTGTACCTGGGATCACTGGGGTGATCACATCACCCCTCACCCCGAACGCTGACGCCTCGAACAAGAGTCAGAAGATGCAGCCAGTTCGTGCGACCGGGTTCAAAGCCTCACTCCTCGTGCTCATCGCGGTACTCGCGGCGATTTTCGTCCCCGCCTACGTCGCACGCGGAACGACGATCGATCCACGCGATGTGCCGGAAGTTCAGATCGACGCGCCGGATTCCACGCCGCTGGGCATGCCCCTGCCGGCGGTCATCACGATTCGTAACACTGACGTGCAGGCCCGCGACTTTACGTGCTACGTTCTCGTTCGAGCGATCGCGCAGAATGGAAACGAACTCGGCATTGTCACAGGGCCTCGCACCGATCCTGTGAACATTGCCGCCGGCGGCGCCACAGTGGTCACGTCGAACGTGTCCTGGGACCAGTTGCGGCGGTTTGTGGGGGCGACCCAGTTTATCGAGTTCGACGTGGTCATTACGCGGACCCACGACCAGCGTCGCTGGTTCAAAGAGCGCGTGTCGGTGATCCGCGGACTTCCAGTGACGGTCGCGCTCGCCCCCGCAGTTCGGGTTTGCCAGCCTGCGGGCGTTGTGGCCACAGTCATGTACTCTAATCCTCTCGACGTGCCTTTGGCCCCGGGCACGCTGACGCTGAGCGGCGGTTCGGGCTTGCCGATTAACGGCGTGACACGAAGCGAGGAGATCGCCATCCCGTCTTTGTCACCCGGCGCAAGCGTCACGCTCACGCGAACGCTTTCCGCGGCGTTGCTCGGGAACCAGATGTTCTCCGCCCATTGGTTCGTCCCGGGGATGGTGCCGGGTGAATGCATGGCCAGTGTGACCGTGTTGCCGCCCCGTGCCGTCGACTTCAACAACTCCGGCGACGTCAGCGTCCAGGACATCTTCGACTTACTCGCCGCGCACTTCGCCGCCAGCCCCGCCGCGGACTTCAACAACTCCGGCGACGTCACCGTCCAGGACATCTTCGACTTCTTGGCCGCCTGGTCCGATGGCTGCTGACCAAAGCAGCTTGAGCTCTTGGCCGTGAGCTTCGCGATGACACGCGGCATTGCCCGCTGTCGCGTGGCGGCGTCGGAGCGGCTTCACTCAGCCGCGTCTTTGGTGAGAACCTGGCGTCGCGCCGCTGCTGTGGTTGGCCCGCCTACTTCGACAGGGAGCACTGACCCGCTCAGAGCAGCGGGTCAGTGGCACGGGGTGTCAGTGCCACCTGCCGAGTCTTTGGTCTGAGGGTTTGCACTGACCTCGGTCGTCGCAACGCCTTCGGCGGGGAGGATGGCCGTGCTGCTGGGCCTTGTTTTGTTGTTGTTGGCTTGTGCTGCGGGTAGACCCGTAGTAGACTGGCCAAAGCCATTGGTTCGGCCTGAGAGACACCTTGGCCACGCGTGAGATTTCGAGGAGAGTTCCTTACGTGGCGTGACCGCGTATGGCCCGGCGGTGCCTCTGCGCAATGTACCAGTGACGGCATCCCGGCCGTGCGTGACCGGGCGAGACCGAGTGATGATCGCTTCCTATCCACGACCGACCAGCGACCAGTCGGGCATAAGTCTGCGGGCTGAGGCCGCGAACAAGGATCGAATGATGTACACAGTCCGCACGCCGTCATTCACGTCTGTGCTGGTCGTACTGATCGCGGCACTGGCGGCGGTCTTGGTGCCCGCGCACGCCGCACGCGGGCAGGGATGTCCGGCGGGATGGCTGCCGGGGGAGGGTGTGCCGGGGGTGTTCGGCGGTGTCTACGCCTTGGCCGCTCTGCCGGACGGCGACGTAATCGTGGGCGGGCCGATCACCACCGCCGGGGGCGTACCGGCGAACAACATCGCGCGCTACAACCCGTCCACCAACGCCTGGTCGGCGTTGGGGTCGGGGACGGACGGCTTTGTCTACGCTCTGGCCGTACTGCCGGGCGGGGACGTGGTCGTGGGCGGGCAGTTCACCACCGCCGGGGGCGTGCCGGCGAACAACATCGCCCGCTACAACCCGTCGACCAACGCTTGGTCGTCATTGGGGTCCGGGACGAGCGGCCCTGTGTACGCCCTGTCCATGCTTCCGGACGGCGAGCTGATCGTGGGTGGGAGCTTCAGCAACGCTGGCCCCGTGCTCGCAAACTCCGTCGCTCGCTTCAAGCCGCGAACCGCTGGGGGGGGCACTTGGTCGGCGCTGGGCTCGGGGACCAACGGCGATGTCAACACCTTGGCCGTGCTGCCTGGCGGGGACGTGATCGCGGGCGGGGAGTTCACCACTGCTGGGGGCGTGCCGGCGAACCGCATCGCGCGGTACAACTTCTCCACCAACTCCTGGTCGGCGCTCGGGTCAGGGACAAGCGGCTCTGTCTACGCCCTGGCCATACTTCCGGGCGGGGACGTGATGGTGGGCGGTGGCTTCACCACCGCTGGGGGCGTGCCGGCGAACCGGATCGCCCGCTACAACCCGTCCACCGCTGGAGGGGGCACTTGGTCCGCACCGGGGTCGGGGATGCCAGGGGCGGGCAACTATGTTTCCGCCCTTGCCGTGCTGCCGGAGGGGGACGTGATCGTGGGCGGGGTCTTCTTAGATGCCGGAGGCGAGCCGGCAAACCGCATCGCCCGCTACAACCCCGCCACCAACGCCTGGTCGGCAATCGGGTCGGGCACAAACGGGGGTGTCCGCGCTTTGGCGGTGCTGCCGGGCGGGAACGTGATGGTGGGCGGAGGCTTTAGCATTGCGGGAGGTGTGCCGGTGAGCAACATCGCCCGCTACAACCCTTCAGCAAACACTTGGTCGGCGCTTGGGTCGGGGACAAATGGCCCGATCTCCGCCGTCTTCGTGCTGCCGGGCGGGGACGTGATGGTGGGTGGGTCATTCTTCACCGCCGGGGGCGTGCCAGCGAACAGCATCGCTCGGTACCACTCGACTACCAGCACTTGGTCGGCGCTGGGGACGGGGGTGGGCGGCTCTTTCCGAACTGTCTACGCCTTGGCCCTGCTGCCGGGCGGGGACGTCATCGCGGGTGGGACCTTCACCACCGTCGGGAGCGTGACGACGAACCGGGTCGCCCGCTACAACGCCTCCACCAACACCTGGTCGCCGCTCGGGTCGGGGACAAACCGCGAGGTGCGTGCTCTGGCCGTGCTGCCGGGCGGGGACGTTATGGTAGGCGGGTCCTTTTCCACCGCCGGGGGCGTGCCAGCAAACAACATCGCCCGGTACAACCCGTCCACCAACGCCTGGTCTGCGGTCGGCACGGGGACGAACAGTGGTATTGGTGTGTACGCCCTCGTCGTGCTGCCGGGGGGCGACGTGATCTTGGGTGGGTTCTTCAGCGCCGCTGGGGGCGTGCCAGCGAGCAACATCGCCCGCTACAACCCGTCCGCCGACACATGGTCAGCGCTGGGATCGGGCATAAGCGCGAACGGCACAGTTTACGCCCTGTCCGTTCTGCCCGACGGGGACGTTCTCGTGGGCGGGGTTTTTGCGACCGCCGGGGGTGTACCGCTTGGCTCGTCTTTCAACGGCAACATCGCCCGCTACAACCCGCACACCAACTCCTGGTCGGCGCTGGGGCTTGGGACAAATCGCTTGGTCTACGCCCTGGCCGCACTGCCGAACGGCGACGTCATCGTGGGCGGGGATTTCACAACCGCCGGGGGCGTGCCGGCGAACAACATCGCTCGCTACAGCCCGTCCACCGCTGGGGGAGGCACTTGGTCGGCGCTGGGGTCGGGGATGAACGGCTACGTAACCGCGCTGGCCGTCCTCCCGGGCGGCGACGTGATGGCGGGAGGCGGCTTCTTGCGCGCCGGCGGCAACGTGTCCGCGTACTTCGCCCGCTACACCTTCGGCAGCACGTGCGCGGCGGACTTCAACTGTCAAGGTGGCGTGACCGTCCAGGACATCTTCGACTATCTCACCGCGTACTTCGCCGCGAGTCTCGCCGCTGACTTCAACGCCGACACCACGCTTTCCGTGCAGGATATCTTCGACTTCCTCACTGCTTGGTTCGCGGGCTGCTGACCAGACTGCTTGTGCGCTTTGCCCTGAGTTTCGCGATGGCAGGCGGCATCACCCGCTGTCGCGTGGCGGCGTCGGAGCGGCTTCACTCAGCCGCGTCTTTGGTGAGAACCTGGCCGTGGTGCGCCCGCTGTGTTGGCCCGCTCACTTCGACAGGGAGCACTGACCCGCTCAGAGCAGCGGGTCAGGGGCACGGGATGTCAGTGCCACCTGCCGATGATCGCGATCGCAAGTAGTGTCTTCATGTTAGTATCTCCTTCTGGTGCTTGAGAGACTTGGCGCCATGAGGATCACTAAGCACAGTGCTGCGGACGGAGATGGCACTGCGGCCGCTACACGCAGTCCATACTCGAAACTCGGGATCCAAGGAAAATCGTCCGCCGCACGCAATCCGATGGCGTCGACGCCGGTGCTTCCGGCGTACCACCAACTTCCATCGGCAACGCGGAACTTGTTGCCGGCGGTAAAGAACTGGCGAATCTCTTCGGTCCACTCTGCAGTTCCGCCCGCCGTGTCGAAGAGTCCCCACGGGCTCATCGCGGTCGAGTACGCTCCCAACGGGATCGATGATGGATTGATATTGAGATCGAAGTACGGCCAGCCGCCGGTGTTGACCTGGCCCGCTTCAACGCCGGCCGGCGCCAGGCTGGGCGGTGGGCCGGATACTGGGGCTGTGTCGGAGGAGATGGAATAGCGCCACCACCCGCCGACGGTTCCGTCCGCGTTGGGCTTGTTGGGGTCATAGTGGGCGGCCTTCAGCCACTCATCCCAGGTCGGGATGAAGTACCGGGCCCCCGGACTGCGTGTCGCCTGATCGGTAAACACACCGCCGATGCTTCCGAACGTGCTGACGTCGTATGCGCCGGAAAGGAACGCAGAGCGGTCGGTGGATTTGTCGTTGCAAAGCCAGTTGCAGTACATCGCGGCCATGCGCCACGAGATGTCGCCCACGGGGCGCATTTCGCGGCCGGGCGGCACGCGCCACCGCGCACCGCCCTGCGTGGTTGAAGTCGTCGCGACGGCACCCCAGAAATCCGGCACGACCAAGTGCGGGAGCCACTGATCCCGCGGGCGGTCGAAGGCCGCGTTGAAGAACTCAACCCACTGGCTCGTCGTCACTTCAAATCGTCCGATGCGATATTCGTACGAAACGCTACCGCGACCTATCGCGCCATCTCCAGGAGTGCCGTCCCCGGTCCACGCGGGATTGCCGGGTGCGCCGACGGTGACAAAGTCGATGCCGGAGTTGGGGTCGATTTGGCCGACGGCGGGAGTCGCGAGCGCACCGACGTTCAGAAGAAGTCCGATAATCGCAGCAACAGCGTGGCGAGGTCGCTGGGACCGGAACTCGATGGGACCAAACGTGCGCATGCGGTGGCACTCCCCTCGCTCTCCGCCAAGCCGCGTGGAGAGACTATCAGAAGGCGACACTCGTGCAAGGGAAACGGGGATCTTCTTGGAGATCTCCGACGATGCGCCTGGGATCTGTTGGGAGGCCCTGGCCAACCACCTGCGCGGGAGCGGCCCGGCGGTTTACTTCGACAACCGCGACTTGGTCTGGTCGATGACGACGGCGACGATGATCGCCGCGCCCATGACGATCTGGTTGTAGGACTGGTCGATGTCCAGGATCAGCATGGTGTTGGTGATGAGCTGGACGAGGATGGCGCCGAGGACGGCCCCGATGGCCGAGCCGCGGCCGCCGGAGAGCGAGGCCCCGCCGATGACGGCGGCGGCGATGACCTGGAGCTCGTAGCCCTGGCCGGCGTTGGTCTCGGCGGCGCCGAAGTAGCCCATGTACATCGCGGCGGACAGGCCGGCAAGTGCGCCTGAAATCGCGTACACGATGATCTTGGTGCGCCCGACGGGGATGCCGGCGTAGTGGGCGGCGGTCTCGTTGCCGCCGATGGCGTAGATGCGTCGTCCCAGGACGGTGCGGCTGAGGATGAACATGCCCGCGAGGGCGACGGCGAGCATGATGAACGTGGGGATCGGGTACACGCCGGCGTATTCGGCCTTGAAGAACGATGTCTGCACGCTCTCGGGCAGCCCGCTGATGGTCTGCCCGCCGGTGGAGACGAAGACGATCCCGCGGTAGATGGCCATCGTGCCGAGGGTGATGATGAACGGGTGAACCCTCAGGCCCACGCTCATGGCGCCGTTGAGCCCGCCGGCGAGTGTGCCGACGGCACAACAGATGAGCAGTGCGGCGGGCGCGGTGAGCCATGCGGAAGCGGTGGGGGGGAGTTGGTTGAGGACCATGGCGCCGCAGATGGCGGCGATGGCGTAGATGGAACCGATGGAGAGGTCGATGCCCGCGAGCACGATGATGCCGGTCATCCCGACGGCCATGACGGCGATGAAGCTGGCGGTGGTGGTGATATTGACGAGGTTCTCGGTCTCGAAGAACTTGTTGACGGTGCGGGTGCCGAAGAAGACGGGCTTGCCGTCGGCCTGGCGTTCGCGCCAAGGGGCCTCACTCACGTAGGTGCGCGGGCGGCCGCCCTCGGAGATGACGAGGGTGGTTTCGTTCTCGAGGCTGGTGGTGGCGCCGGCGGGGGCTTCGACCTTCCAGATCTGCTGCTTGGAGCCGCCGAAGATGGTCAGGGCGGCCATCATGATGGCGATGACGACCACGAGCCCGAACTCCTGGGCGCCGGTGAGGCGTTTCCAGAGCGGACGTGCGGGTCTGCTAAGCGCGGCGGATGGGGCGTTTGCGGGGGTCGTCACGGGCCGGATGATACCGGTGTGCGATCGGGGCGTGGGGAAGTTGTGAGCGGGAAAGAGAGCGGTGAGAACGGTGGTGTGGAGCGCGGATTTTGCTGGCCGATGGGCGCGGGTTCCTGTACCCTGTTTTTCCCGGCCGCGCGGGGTACGCGCCGGCCGAGAGGGGGCTGGGCAACCGGGCGCCGTGTCAGACACGGACCTCGACGGAGAGTGTGTGATGAACTGTTCGAAGAACGGGCGTCTGTGTCGGCTGGTGGCGGTGGCGGGGCTGGGGGTGTGTTTGGCGGCGGGCGGGGCGAGTGCGCAGCCGACGGTGGACGGGCGGCTGGATCCGCAGTACGGGGTGGCGCAGTGGGTGAACACGACGCCGACGCAGTTCGGTGATGCGGCCCCGCCGCAGCCGTGCGTCCCGATCGGGACGGGGATCAGCATCGCGCTGAACAACACCAACCGGGCCGGGGTGACGGGGTCGTTCCCGGTGGCGGTGCTGACGCCGGCGCAGGCGGCGGACGCGGCGGCGGTGACGACGGGGATCGAGATCAAGATCCCGCTGGCGGACATCGGCAACCCGGCGGGGACGATCCGCATCGCGGGGTTCGTCACGAACGGAAACTACGGGACGCTGTCGAGCCAGGTGATCGGGGGGATCAACGGGAGCGCGACCTTCGGCGGGTACCCGGGGACGGGGACGGTCAACTTCGCGAGCGACGCGCTCAACCAGTTTGTGACGGTGCCGGCGGCGGTGACGCCCGGCGCGCCGACGCTGGACGGGCAGCTTGATGCGTCGTTCTACGGGACGGCGGCGTTCGTGCAGGACACGACGACGAACTTCGGGGACTCGACCACGCCGGTGGTGCCGACCGAGAGCATCTACCGGGCCCCGAGCGGGTCGGAGATCGCGGCGGTGTACGTGCGCCGCACGGCGACGGACGTGTACCTGTTCGTCGCGGGCAACCTGGAATCGAACTTCAACAAGCTGGCGCTGCTGGTGGACACCGGCGCGGTGACCGGCGCGCAGAACGTGATCCTGAACACGAACAACAACAACGGCGGGATCACCGACGGCGGGGCCAACGCGCTGGCGGGGATGACGCTCGACGCGGGCTTTAGCGCGAGCCACTTCCTGTCGGTGACGGTGGGCGGCGGGCCGGAGACGATGTTCGTGGACTTCCAGCGGCTGGGGACGCAGGCCGAGGGCGGCGCGTCGCGGTCGCTCAGGAACGGCGGGGGTGTGACGGCGAACCCGTACGACGCGCAGGGCTGCCCGCCGCCGGCGCCGCCGAGCGCGGACATCGCGGGCGGGTCGGAACTGGGCGCGGTGTACGCGACGGTGTGCGGGAGCACGCTGTACCTGCTGGTGACGGGGAACCTGGAGACCAACGGGAACTGGCTGGACCTGTTCTTCGATGTGGGGACGACGCAGATCCCGCTGCCGGGCTCGACGGGTCAGAACCGGATCCTGCCGGGGAACGTGACGGTGGGTGAAGGGGCGCTGCAGCAGTACGCGGAAGATCCGGCCGACCCGCTGTTCAACCCGGGCGTGCGGTTCAGCGCGGACTTCGCGGCGGACTATTTCGTCGGGTTCCGGAACGTGGGCGACCCGGTGGATGTGTTCGCGGTGGCGGCGAACCTGAACACGGGCGGGGCGCTGAACGACGGGCTGCCGGTGGGCAACCCGGCGCGGCCGTCGCTGCTGGAGTACGGCTCGTTCGTGGGCGGTCCGAAGGCGAGCAACAGCCCGCTGTCGTTCGACGGGCAGTTGTGCGTGCGTCCGGTGCCGGTCCCGCCGATGGGGACGTGCCAGGCGAACGGGATCGGGACGTTCTGGAATCCGGCGTCGCTCCCGGGGATCGACATCCAGGGCGACGCGAGCGGGTCGGCGAACAACCCGCTGCTGGTGCCGGTGATTCCGGACATCTTCTCGTCGTACGCGCCGCGGCTGATCAGCGCCAACGCGTTCGACCCGCTCAACCGCGGGACGCCGGCGTTCCCTGTGGCCAACCCGTCGTCGCTGGCGGTGCCGGGCCTGCTGCGGATCGCGATCAACAACTCGAACCGCGCGGGCGTGACGAGCGCGTCGGGCACCGGCGGGGCGTCGGTGGTGACGGGCGTGGAGTACGCGATCAACCTGGCGGAACTCGGGTACGGCGGGTCGGGCCCGATCCGGCTGACGGGCTGGATCGCCTCGGGCTCGCGTGACTTTGTCTCGAACCAGGTGATCGGCGGTCAGTTGGCGTCGACGCAGGGGAACCTGGGCGCGCCGCGGATCATCGACTTCACGGGGCTGCCGCCGCAGGGTTCGACGGGGCCGTTCTACGTCACGCTGAGCCCGGGCACGTGCTCGGCGGCGGCGTCGGGGGCGTGCTGCATCGGGGACAACACGGTGTGCGCGGTGCTGTCGCCGGCGCAGTGCACGGCGGCGGCGGGCGCGTACAGCGGGAACGGCACGGTGTGCGAGACCTCGTGCGGGAACCAGCCCGCGACGGGGCGGTGCTGCATCGGGGCCCGGTGCGTGATCGTGGCTCAGGCGCAGTGCACGCCGTCGGGCACGGCGGGCGCGGCGTTCTCCGCCTCGGGCCAGAACTGCAACGCGAGCGGGACGTTCAACAACCCGTGCTGCTTCGCGGACTACAACAAGGCCGGCGGGATCACGGTTCAGGACATCTTCGACTTCCTGACGGACTACTTCTCCGGCAGCGTGAACGCCAACGTGCAGGGCAACGGGACGGCGCTGCCGACGGTGCAGGACATCTTCGACTACCTGACCGCGTACTTCGCGGCGGGGTGCTGAGAGGAAGGCACTGGGCACTAGGCACTAGGCACTAGCGGATACAAAGAAAAAGGCTCCGTCTTGCGACGGGGCCTTTTTCGTTTGTCTGCTGCTTTTCTAAACCCTGGTGCCCGGTGCCTGGTCCCTGGTGCCTGTTTTCCGCTTACTTCCGCACAGCGCGGCCGTAGCCGCTGGTGGACGGGGGGCGGATCTGGGGTGTGGGGGGCTGGGGCGCGGGCGTGGGTGCGGCCTGCTGAGGCGCGGGGGCCGGTGTTGTGGGGCGTGGGGCCTGGCCGGATTTGAGGGCTCGGGCGAGGGCCGCGAGTTCGGCCATGGACGCGACGACGTGGGTGGAAGGAAGCGGGGGGAGGGGCGTGGCGAAGAGGGCCCGGCCGCCGAGGACGAGGGTGGCGCCGGTTTCGGCGGCGAAGTGGGCGAGGGTGGAGAGGCGGTCGATCAGGCCGGTGCGGTCGTGCGCGGAGCTTGCGGAGAGCCAGATGATCGCGGCCTGGTGTTGACGGGCGGCCTGGATGAGCGACTCGACGGGCAGGTTGGGCCCGAGGTTGACGTCCTTGTAGCCGATCTCCTGGAGGACGGTCGCCGCCATGAGCGTGGGCATCTGGTAGGGGCAGGAGGGGGCGCCGCCGCCGACGGCGATGCGCGGGTTGTCGGGGAGCGGCGGGAGGAGCGTGCGGACGGTGTGGATGGCCTCGATGCAGATCTCGGTGGCGCGATGCTCGATCATGATGCCCTCGGGAGAGTGCATCCAGAGCTCGCCGACGCGGTGCATGGCGTGCGCGATCGGGCCGTCGAAGACGTTGGCGACGCTGCGGCCCGAGAGGAACTGGGCGATGATGAGGGACTTGGCCTGTTCGACCTCGCCGGCCTCGAGGGCGCGGAGGAGTGCGGCGTCCCCGCCGTTGAGCGCGACATTGGCGATCGGTTTGGCGTCTTCGGCGGCGAGCCCGAGCAGCTCAGGGCGCAGGACGCTCTGGTTGGTGTCGCGGATGAAGCGGACGGCTTCGTGAATCGGGATTCTGCGGTGACCGCCCGCGGTGCGAGCGGCGGCGAGCTTTCCCTCGTCGACCCATCGCTTGAGGGATGACTCGCTCACCCCGATCACGAGCCCGAGATCTTTGGGTGAGAGATTCTGGTACATCGATGTGCTTTCAGTCGGCGAACTGGTCGGTCGGAGTCCACGCCGGCGGCGTCGCTCTGTTACGCTGTTCGAGGGAAATATACCCTCGTTTCGATCTTTGAACGATTTCGACGTTTTCAGTCTCGAATAAAAACAAACATCGGTCGATTTCGGCGGTTTGCACCCGTGAAATGGCTAACAAACTACGAACTTCTGTGTACAATGTGGATTTGAGTCTCCCCGTGTCCGCCGCGGAGGCGTTCGCGTGGCACGAACGGGTGGGCGCTTTGGACCGGTTGCTCCCGCCGTGGGAGCGGGTGGTGGTGGAGAGCAGCACGGGCGGGATTCGGCCCGGGGCCCGCGTGGTGCTGCGGATGATGCCGGTGCCGGGGATCGGCGTCGGGCTGCGCTGGGTGGCGGAGCATCGCGGGTATGAGCCCGGGCGGATGTTCGAGGATGTGCAGGTGCGCGGGCCGTTTGCGGAGTGGGTGCACGAGCACCGGTTCGCGGATGAGGCGGCGGGCGGGAGCCGTATGACGGACCGGGTTGGGTATCGGCTGCCGGGGGGCGCGGCGGGGCGTCTCTTGGGCGCGGGCGCGGTGCGGGGGAAGCTGGATGCGATGTTCGGGTATCGGCATCGGGTGACGGCGGCGGACATCGCGCGGCATGTGCGATGGCGCGACCTCGGGCCGCGGCGGGTGCTCGTGTCAGGCGCGTCGGGCACGATCGGGCGGCAGGTGTGCGCGATGCTGAGCACGGGCGGGCATGTGGTTGGGCGGCTGGTGCGGCGCGGGAGTGGTCAAGCCGGATTCCCGCCGGCGGGGACGGGGCCGGAGATCGCGTGGGATCCGGCGCGGGAGTGGGTGGACGAAGCGGCGTTGGAGGCGTTCACGCCGCACGCGGTGGTGCATCTGGCGGGGGAGAACGTGATGGGGGGTTGGTGGACGGCGGCGCGGAAGGCGCGGGTGATGGACAGCCGCGTCAACGGGACGCGCGCGATCGCGGGGGCGATGGCGCGATTGCGCGCGAAGCGGAGCGACGGCGCGGCGGGCGTGCTGGTGTCGGCGTCGGCGATCGGGTGGTATGGGCAACGCGGGGACGACCTGTGCGGCGAGGAGGCGCCGGCGGGCGACGGGTTCCTGGCGGAGGTGTGCCGACGGTGGGAGGAAGCGACGGCGGAGGCGGAGCGGGCCGGGGTGCGGGTGGTGCGGGCGCGGATCGGGCTGGTGCTCACGCCGCGGGCGGGCGTGCTGGCGTCGGTCGGGCCGCTGCACGCGCTGGGGCTGGGCGGGCGGCTGGGGAGCGGGCGGCAGTGGTGGTCGTGGATCGGGATTGACGACTGCGTGTACGCGCTGCACGAGTGCGTGATGAACGCGGGCCTGGCGGGGGCGGTGAATGTCGTCGGGCCGGGGGCGGTGCGGCAGGAGGAGTTCAGCGCGGTGCTGGCGAGCGTGATGCGGCGGTGGCGCGTCGGCGGTGTGCTCGCGGATGCGGGGCTGCGGCTGGCGGGGGAACTGGGGCGGGAGGTGCGCGAGGGTGGGGCTCGGGTGCAGCCGCGGGCGCTGCAAGAGGCGGGCTTCGAGTGGACGTACCCGACGCTGGAGGGAACGCTCCGGCATGTACTCGGTCGGCACGTACTCGGGCGGGCAGAGTGAGGAGCGGCACATGGCGGGTTCGATCGGGACCGGTTCGACGGGTATGGGCGCGGCGGAGCGGGCCAGCACGCGGCACGGCGACGTGCACGGCGTGGTGCCGTTTGTGCATGTGGTCAACGTGGAGGAGTCGATTGCGTTCTACGAGCGCCTCGGGCTGACGTGCACGCAGCGGCTCGAGTTCGGCGGCGAGACCGGGTGGGCGTGGCTGACGGCTGGCACGGGCGACCTCATGTTGTCGCGCGCGAGCGGGGCGATTGATGCCGGCGTGCAGGCGGTGCTGTTGTACATGTACTCGGATGATGTGCGGGCGCTGCGGGAGCGGCTGATCGCGGGCGGCGTGGAGGCGTGCGGGAAGCCGGGGGAGTGGCGGGCGCAATCGCGGCGGGGGCAGGTGTTCGAGGTGGGCACGCCGCACTACATGCCGGAGGGGGAACTGCGCGTGCACGACCCGGACGGGTATGTCGTGCTGATCGGGCAGCGGGGGTGATGAAGGTCGGCATGGGGCGGGCGGCGCAACACTGCAACGCTGCGTCGGCGGCGTGGTACACTGCGCGGGGGCGGGCGCGGCGTGGTGTGCTGTTGGCGAGCGAGAAAGCGCGAGAACCTATGAAGACGATGCTGAGCGTGCTGGCGTGTGCGGGGATGGTGGCGGGCGTGGCGGCGATGGGGCTGATGACGCCGCGCGCGGGGGCGAGCGTGCAGCAGGCCGGTGGAGGCGGTGCGGAGGACGCCCCGCAGGCGTTCAAGCGCGTCGTTGACTCGGTCACGCCGGCGCTGGTGACGGTGAAGTTCGTGATGAAGATCGAGGCCGGCGGGCAGGCGGCCGAGATGTTCGGGCGGATGGCCGAGGAAGGCGTTGAGACGGAAGTGACCGGCGTGATGATCGAGCCCAGCGGGCTGGTCCTCGTCTCCAACACGCAGCTCGGCGGGTACTTCGGGATGATGGCGTCGCGCTACGGCGGGGGCGTCACGGCCAACCCGACGGACATCAAGATCCTGCAGGGCGAGGACACCGAAGGGCTGACGGCGAAGATGCTGGCCCGCGACAAGGACCTGGACCTTGCGTGGATCAAGATCGACGACGCGAAGGCGGCGGGGAAGACGTTCCCGTATGTGGACTTCGCCCAGAGCGCGAGCCCCGCGCTGGGCGAGCGCCTGCTGACGGTGGAGCGGAAGGGGAAGTTCTTCGATCACGCGATCGCGATCGGCGAGGGGCGCGTGGCGGGGACAGCCAAGAAGCCGCGGCCCTTGATCATCCCGGGCGGCGGGATGGGCTTCGGCGACATCGGGATGCCGGTGTTCGACTGGTCCGGGCGCGTCGTGGGTGTGTCGATCCTGCAGATGCCCAACCGCGAGGACATGGAAGGCGGGGACGCGAGCGACATGATGTCCGGCGGCGGGATGGCCGTGATGGTCCTGCCCGCGGGCGAAGTCAGCAAGGCGACGGCCCGCGGCAAGGAACTGGCCGCCAAGAACGGCGACGCGGCGACGGGCGAGCCGGCGAAGACCGACGCGCCCAAGGACGGGGCGCCCGCGTCGGATAAGTGATCGCGGGGCGGGGCTTCATTGAGCGTTGATGAGCACCGCGGGCCTTGGGGCCCGCGGTTTTGTTTTTGGCGGAGGTGGGCGGGCAAAGCGCGGCAGTTTGCGGGCTGGTCAAGGTTGGCTGCGGCGGTTCGCGTGTCTGGTGAAGGGCGGGCGAACCCATGACCTCGTGAAGGAGCAGACCATGAACCGGTTGAATGTCCGAAAGAGCCGAACAAGCGTGTGCGTGCTGATGGTTTTGGCGGCCGGCAGCGCGGCGAGCGCGGGACCGCTGAATCCGCCTGCGGGCCCGATTGCGCCGACGGGCAAGACGCTGACGGAGGTTGAGCCGCGGATTGCGCTGTCTCAGGCCAACACGCCGGGGGACAATGATGCGACGCCCAGCGTGTTCAAGATCACGCAGCCGGGGTCGTATTACCTGACGGGCAACATCAACGTTCCGGGCGGGCTGACGGGGATCGAGATCGCGGCGAGCGAGGTGACGATCGACCTGGGCGGGTACGCCATTCTGGACGGCGCCAACGGGATCGACACGACGGTCTCGTGCTCGAACGTGCGGATCAGCAACGGGCATGTGCGCGGAGCGTCGCTGAACGGGATCAACGTTCAGTCGGCCGACAGCGTCCAGATCAGCCGGCTCACGGTCCGCCTCGCCGGGGTTGGGCTGCGGCTGGGCATCGGGGCGAATGTCGAGGACACGCGCGTGAGCAACAGCGCGACCGGCGTGCGGCTCTTCGGCGGCGCGGTGAGGCTCCGGCGCTGCGTGCTCAGCAACTTCAGCGGGAACGCGGTCGAGACGGGCGCGAGCGTGTCGCGCGTGACGATCGAAGATTCGACCATCGGCAGCGCGAGCATCGGGCTCTCGTTGAACGCGGCGACGCGCGTCCGGCTGGCGTCGTCGAACGTCACGCTCTGCTCCAGTGGTGCGAATCTCGGCGCCGAGAGCGAAGTGACCGGCTGCACGTTCGACAACAACGACCTGGTCGGTCTGGACATCGGCGCGGGCAGCTCGGTGACGGACAACCGGTTCGAGGACAACGGCGGCACGACCCAGCCGGGCTTGAGCCTCTCCGGATCGGGGAGCGTGGTCCGGAACAACCGCTTGACGGGCAACGGGCTCGGCGTTCGCATCTTCTCGGGCACGGGCAACCTGGTCGTCGGCAATGTGCTCAGCGGCAACGGCACGCACTTCTCGATCGTCACGGGGAACAAGGTCGGCACGATCTTCACGCCCTCCGGCGCCGGACAGATCAACGGGTCGAGCGGCGGGGTCGCGATCGCGGGCGGCGGCGACCCGTGGGGGAACATCGTGTACTGACCGGCCCAGCGCGGGGCATCACACGGTGCCCCGCCCGGTGGGGTCGTCGACAAAGCAATTTACATTGAAGGGTCACTCTCATGAATACGCATATGACACGTGTGGCGGCGGGCGCGGGGATGTTTCTGGGCGTGCTGCTGGTTGGGACGGTGAATCCGGCGCTTGCGCAGTCCACGATCAACGTCAACGCCAAGCATGCCTGGAGCGAGAACTGCGGGTGGCTGAACTTCCGAGACGCCGGGACGCCGAGCGGCGCGCAGGGTGTGCGAATCACGCCGACGCTGCTGTCGGGGCTGGTGTGGGGCGAGAACATCGGGTACATCAACCTGGGCAGCGGGACGCCGAGCGGCGGCGCGCAGTACTCGAACGCCAACGGCACGGACTTCGGCGTGAACCGCGACCCGTCGACGGGCGAACTGAGCGGGTTTGCCTGGGGTCAGAACGTCGGGTGGATCAACTTCGGCGGCGGCGCGCTGGCAGTGCCGGCAAACCCGGCGCGGGTCGATCAGGCGGCCAAGCGGCTGCGCGGGTACGCCTGGGGCGAGAACATCGGGTGGATCAACCTCGACGCGGCGGTGTTCGTCGGCACGTGCCCGGCCGACTTCAACCTTAACGGGCAGGTGACGGTGCAGGACATCTTCGACTTTCTGGCCGCGTGGTTCGCGGCGAGCCAGACGGCGGACGTGAACGGGTCGGGCACGGTGAGCGTGCAGGACGTGTTCGACTATCTGGCGCTGTGGTTCGTGGGGTGCTGAGTGCGGAGAGGGAAGAGCGGAGAGTGCTCATCGGTATGCGGTGAGCGCGGTGGACAAGGGTGATTTCGGATCGAGCGTGCTCACCGGAACCGCGGGCCTTTGGGGCCCGCGGCTTTCGTTTCTAGGGGAGGGTTGTCTGAAGACGGCGATGGTGCATGGCGCCAGTTGGCAGGCGGGACGCCTGCTCCACCCGATGCATCGGGCCCCCGGGGAATGCAGGGGTTCGGCGTGGGTGGATGGGAGGGGAGAGCGGGGGCCGGTATACTCGGCCTTTGGTCGACCGCACGGTTGGCCTCGTGGTCGGTGTGTGTGCAGCGGCTTGGACTTGTCGCCTTTGCCCCGGGAGTTTCCCTGTGCCTAAGCGGACCGTGTATACCGCGCAGATCGAGTACGTGCAGTGCCTGGACGAGCATGGCAAGCTCGACGAGGGCGTGCTGCCCAAGACGGATCCGGCTCGGCTGACCGACGAGCAGGTCGTCTTCCTGCTGGAGCGCCTGGTGGAGTATCGCCACCTGGACGAGACGGCGTTCAAGCTGCAGCGGTCGGGGCGCATGTACACCTACCCGCAGAACAAGGGGCAGGAGGCGGCGGCGCTGGGCTCCGGGCTGGCGCTGCGGAAGGGTGTGGACTACCTGGTGCCGTGCTACCGGGAGAACGCCGCGTTGTTCCTGCACGGGCTGGATCCGAAGTACATCCTGCTGCACTGGGCGGGGGACGAGCGTGGGAACGCGATCCCGCAGAAGTCCAAGCACGGCGACGCGGGGGTGAACTGCTCGCCGATCGCGATCCCGATCGGGACGCAGATGCTGCACGCGACGGGGATGGCGTGGGCGTACAAGATGCAGAAGCAGGACCGGGTGGTGTGCACGTATTTCGGCGACGGCGCGACGAGCGAGGGGGACTTTCACGAGGCGATGAACTTCGCGACGGTGTTCAACGTGCCGTGCATCTTCCTGTGCCAGAACAACCAGTGGGCGATCAGCGTGCCGCGGGACCAGCAGATGGCCAGCGAGACGGTCGCGCAGAAGGGTCTGGCGTACGGGGCCCACTGCGTGCAGGTCGATGGGAACGACGTGTTCGCGGTGTACAAGGCGACGTTCGAGGCGCGCGAGCGGGCCCGCAACGGCGGGGGCGTGACGCTGATCGAGGCGGTGACGTACCGCCTGGCGGACCACACGACGGCGGACGACGCGCGGCGGTACCGCTCCTCGGAAGAGGTCGCGAGCTGGCAGGCGAAGGACCCGATGATCCGCCTGCGGCTGTACGCCGAGGCGAAGAAGCTGTGGGACGACAAGAAGCACGCCGCGGCGCTCGAGCGGGCGGAGGCGTGGACGAAGAAGATCGTCGACGAGGTGCTGAACTACCCCGCCCCGCACCGCAACGAGATGTTTGACCACCTGTTCGCGGAGTTGCCGGAAGAGCAGCGTCTGCAACGGGACACGTGGGCGACGCACTCGCTCGGGCAGTTTGCGGGGCAGACGGGACTGAAAGTCTGATCGATGCGAGCGGAGTGATAGCATGCGGCTGACCTCTCAACGGACCCTTCGGCGGCGATTCGGCGTTGGACCGGTCGCTTGTGTCGTGGCGTTTGGGCTGTTGATCGCGGCGGGAGTCGGTCAGCAGCCCGCCGCGTCGAAGCGCTATTCGAGCGTGACTGAGTTGCAAGTAACTCCCACCACGGCCGGTGCTTCAGCAGACGGCGCACGGGCTGGCTTACTGCAGGACATCGAACGGGTTCTGAAAGCAGAAGGATTTGAAGTCAAGGCGGACGCCGTGGAGGTTTCGGGCGAGAAGCCCGCTCACGGCCGACAACTGCGGGTGGTGGTGCGGCTGTTCGACGACGGGCAAACCGGGCGCGTGTCGCCCCACTCGTGTCGCGTCAGCGTCGAGTGGTTCGGTTCGGCTGACACTGCGACGCCGGGAGGGCCAGAATCAGCCTCGGCTCAGCTGGAAGCCGAGCGCGTGCGCGGGACGGTTATTGGCGTGATCCTGCAGCCTGCCGCGATGGCGGCGGAAAAAGCGAAGCGTGACGGGCAGGTGCTGTTGAGCATTCCCGCAGGTTCAGTGCCGGGGGGTCCGGAGTTCTTCGATCGAATCGTTCGGCGCGTGGCAGAACTCAACGGCAAGCTCGGACAAGAAGCGGCGGTGGTGGAGCGAAGGCTAGAAAATGACCTGGTTCTTGTATTCGATGTGGACAAGTTGTTTTCGAAGGCACCCGAGGGCGTTCCGCGGGCGAACAAGCCGATGCCCGTGCGTGTCACGTACACCGTTGACCCGCCGAGAGGGGACGAGTCCAACTTGCGCGTGGTCGTCACGGACTTGACCGGTGGGGAGATCGACAAGTTTCCGGATTATCGCCGGTGGGCCACTTCGGGTCCGCTCGGGTTGGTCATGGGCGGTCCGTGACCTGTTCTCCCGCCAGCTGTCGCGGGCGACCATGAAGGTGTGAATGCCCCGTGGTTTCTGGCGACTGATCAGGGCATGCTCAAACGGAGCGATCGATGGGCGTGCGGTTTGACTGGAGCAAGGCCAAGGCCGCGTCCAACATCCGCAAGCACGGCGTCGGATTTCCCGAGGCTCAGACGGTCTTTGGCGACCCGGCGTCGATCACGGTGTATGACGAGGAGCATTCGATCCGTGAAGACCGCTATGTCACCATCGGACAGACCAACCTCGGCAACCTGCTCGTGGTTGTTCACACGGAGTACGAAGAGACCGGGGGTGGCGAGGTGTGGTGGCTGATCAGTGCGCGGCGGGCAACGCGGCGAGAGGCACGCGAGTATGGCAAAGAAACACAAGGTCGTTCGTGATCCCGACATCGCTGCCGAGTATGACTTTTCCGGGGGTGATCGGGGGAAATACGTCAAGCGGTATCAGAGCGCTGCGCTGAAGGATGTGATCATCCTGGAGCCGGAACTCCGCCGAGCGTTCCCCGACTCGGCGGCCGTGAACGAGGCGCTCCGTACACTCGTCCGCGCCGCCAATAGCAAGGGGGGCGGGCCCGCTCGCTCCCGCCGGCGCAAAGCCGGCTGAACCGACTGTTCGACACGCACTCTTCGAGAACACCCAATGCCCCGCACCCCGCAGATGATCGAAAAAGGCCTCACGCTCGTCGACGCCATCAACGAGGCGCTCTACCAAGAGATGGAGCGTGACGAGCGCGTGGTGTGTCTGGGCGAGGACGTCGGGCTCAACGGCGGGGTGTTCCGTGTCACGGAAGGGTTGCAGAAGCGGTTCGGGCCTGACCGCGTCATCGACACGCCGCTGAGCGAGTCGGGGATCATGGGCGCGTCCATCGGGCTGGCGATGGGGGGGATGCGGCCGGTGCCGGAACTGCAGTTCGAAGGGTTCATGGGCCCGGCGTTCGATCAGTTGGTGAACCACGCGGCTCGGTATCGCAACCGGACGCGCGGCGAGATCACCGTGCCGCTGACGCTGCGGGTGCCGTGGGGCGGCGGGATTCACGCGCCGGAGTTCCACTCCGACTCGCCCGAGGCGATCTACGTGCACAACCCGGGGATGAAGGTCGTGTGCCCGGCCACGCCGCATGACGCCAAGGGGCTGCTGCTGAGCGCGATCCGCGATCCGGACCCGGTGATTTTCTTCGAGCCCAAGCGTGTGTACCGCTCGTACCGCGAGCAGGTGCCCGAGGGCGAGTACACCATCCCGATCGGCAAGGCGAAGATCGTGCAGGAAGGGACGGACCTGACGGTCGTGACGTGGGGGGCGCAGCTGTTCCAGTGCCTGGAAGCGCTGGATCAACTGCCGGACGACCTGAGTGTCGAACTGATCGACCTGCGCACGCTCAACCCGCTCGACGCGGACGCGATCGCGCAGAGCGTCGAGAAGACGGGTCGGTGCGTGGTGGTGCAGGAAGCGCCCAAGACGGCGTCCTTGGGGAGCGAGATCTCGAGCATCGTGCAGGAGCGGTGCTTCCTGAGCCTGAAGGCGCCGGTGCAGCGCGTCGCCGGGTTCGACACGATCATGCCGTACGCCAAGCTGGAGCTGGACTATCTGCCCGACGCCAAGCGGATCGCGGAAGCGATCGAGCAGTGCGTGGCGTACTGAGCGGGCCGGGTCAGCAGCCGGCGAAGAACGCGGCGAGGAAGTCGAAGAGGTCCTGCACGGAGACGCCGGCGGCGGCGTTGAAGTCTGCCGGGCAGCACGCGTTGAGGTGGCCGGTGCGCGAGGCGGGAGCGCAGGCGACGCCGTGCCCGAGGAAGTTGCCGGTGCAGGCGGATTGATCGACGACGGTGCAGGCGGCGCCGTTGCAGCAGGCGCCGCGCGCGGGACAGGCGTTTGGGCCGCAGGTCGCGTTTGGCCCCATGAATCGCAGGCCCATGGCGGCGCAGTCGGCAAAGTTGAGCACGATGCAGGCGCGGGTGGTGGCGCCGCAGCAAGCGCCGGAGCACTCGAAGGGCTGGCAGGTGCTGGAGGAGCTGGAGGTTCCGCCGAGCGCGGCGCACGCCGCGGGCGTGAGCAACGAGCATCCCCCCGGCGCGCAGCACGGCACGGGGCAGACGCCGACGGCGCAGGTCTGCCCCTGCGTGAACGTGCCGTCGATACACCCGGCGAGGAGGCTCACGGAGCACGCGCCCATCGCCCGGCAGCAGGAGCCGGAGAAGGGCTGGCACGCGTTCGGCTGGCAGGTGGTGGTGGAGAGTTGGATCCCGCTGCAGGGGAACAGGGCGCTCTGCAGGACGCACGCGGCGGTACTGGTGCAGCAGGCGCGCACGATGCAGGTGTCCGGGCCGCAGGTGATGCCGGCACGCGGCACGCCGGTGCATGCGCTGGGGGCGACCAGCGTGCAGGTGCCGTTCTGGGCGCAGCAGGGAGATGGACACACGTTGGGCACGCAGGCGGTTCCGGCGGCGAGCGGCAGGCCGGTGCATTCCAGCATGCGGGTGATGCTGCACACGCCGATGGCTTCGCAGCAGGCGCGAAGTTCCTGCGGGCAGGGATTCGGGGAGCAAGTCGTCGTGGACAAACGCGTGCCGCTACACGGCGCACCGGGCAGGATCAGCGTGCAGGCGAGGGTGTCGCTGCAGCAGACCTCGGCGGGGCAGGGGTTCGGCGAGCAGGTGGCCTGGGGCTGCGGCGTGCCCCCGGCGGCGGAGCAGAGGCTGGCGTACTCGATGACGCAGGCCGGGCTGCCCGCGGGGCAGCAGGCGCGGGGCACGCACGTCGAAGGGGTGCACGTCACCGCGACGCCGACAAACACCCCGGAGATGCTGTCGCACGCTTCGAGCGTGCGGCTGAGGCAGACGGTGCCGAGACAGCACGCGCCGGTCTGGCCAGCCGCGGGGTGCGCGCCCGCGAGCCAGGCGAGCAGAATGATGGCGAAACGCGCGCCCGGACGGAGCGATAAGAAGGGTTGGAACACGGGCGTCTCCTGAAGCGTGGGCGTGGCCCGCGGGGGAGTGGGGAGGGGTGACGGGGATTCCGTTCAGTATGCACGGTCGGGGGCGGAAGCACCAGCAAATCCGGGGGGGAGAGGCGGGCGGCGGGGAGGGGGGCGATAGACTCGGCGGGCGCGAACGTCCGGTCTCGGGCGTGTCGGGCGATGACTGGCGCTCAGAAGTACGAACCAACCTTGAAGGAGTCCCGGATGGTCACCCTTGCCGATGCTCGTCGTGTGATTGCCGCTGCGGAGAAGAAGGCGGCCGAGATCGGGCAGCCGATGAACATCGCGGTGGCGGACGGGGGCGGGAACCTGGTGTCGCACGTGCGGATGGACGGGGCGTGGCTGGGGTCGATCGACATCTCGATCAAGAAGGCGTACACCAGCCGCGCGTTTGATATCGCGACCAAGGACCTCGCGGAGCACAGCCAGTCGGGCGAGCAGTTCTTCGGGATCCACGCGTCGAACGACGGGCGGATCATGATCTTCGCCGGCGGGATCCCCCTGAAGCGGAACGGGAAGGTTGTGGGCGCGATCGGTGTGAGCGGCGGGTCGGGCGAGCAGGACCACGCCGTCGCCGAGGCGGGCGCCGCCGCGTTCTGACTCGAGCGGGCGTGCGCGACGTGACCGGCGCGGGCAAGCGATGACGGTGTAGGTGACGGTGCGCCGCGGCGTCTTTGCGCAAACTTGACGGAAAAGCGGGTGCTTCGCGGCGTTCGGACGCGGCGTGCGGCTTCACGCGCGGCGCGGGCCGCTCTATTCTCGCCGCCTATGCACAACGGGTCACTTGGCGGTCGGACGTGGCGCTCTGCGGTCATCATCGCGGCGGCGGTCGGGGCGGGTGTTGGCGGCTGGTCCGCGGCGGCGCTTGGGCAGGCGGGCGATGAGCCGCGCCGCGAAAACCTCGTGCACGATCGGCACACGCACCATCACAACGACAAGCACGAGACCGAAGCGCCCACGCCTGCGCGATTCGTCACCAGCCGCAAGAGCGACATCGTGCTGCCGTTGCCGGCGGAGAAGGACGCGTTCACGTTCGTGGTCTTTGGCGACCGGACGGGCGGGCCGGACGAGGGCGTGAACGTGCTGGCGGACGCCGTGCGCGACACGAACCTGGTCGAGCCGGACCTGGTGATGACGGTGGGGGATCTGATCCAGGGCTACAACCAGACGCCGCGCTGGATGGAGCAGATGCGCGAGTACAAGACGATCATGAACGAGCTGCGGTGCCCGTGGTTCCCGGTGGCGGGGAATCACGACGTGTACTGGCGCGGGCCGGGCGAGAAGCCGGCGGGCGAGCACGAGCAGAACTACGAGATGCACTTCGGCCCCTTGTGGTACGCCTTCGAGCATAAGAACTCCTGGTTCATCGCGATCTACAGCGACGAAGGCAACCCGGAGACGGGCGAGAAGGCCATCGGCAAGCCCGACTCGCAGAAGATGAGCACCGAGCAGTTCGAGTGGCTCAAGAGCGTGCTCGTGAAGGCCAAGGACGCCGACCACGTCTTCCTGTTCCTGCACCACCCGCGCTGGCTGGGCGGGAACTACGGCGATGACTGGGACAAGGTGCACCGCGAACTGGTCGCTGCGGGGAACGTGACGGCGGTCTTCGCCGGGCACATCCACCGCATGCGCTATGACCCGAAGGACGGGATCGAGTATGTCACGCTGGCGACCGTCGGCGGGCATCAGGCCGGCATCGTGCCGCAGGCCGGGTGGCTGCACCACTATCACCTGGTGACGGTGCGGAAGAAGCAGGTGGCGATGGCGGCGTTCCCCGTGGGCGAGGCGATGGACGTGCGCGAGATCACCGGGGCGCTCGCCGACGAGTGCGCCAAGCAGACGCAGCAGGCCCCGACGATCGAGGGGACCGTGGTGCTCGGGAGCGACGGGTCGGCGCGGCAGCGGGTCAGCGCGACGGTGCAGAACGTGACGACGCGTCCGATCGACATCACCATCGGCGTCGACTCGGCCGATGCGCGGTGGATGGCGAGCCCGGATCACGACCACGGCAAGATCGAGGCGGGGCAGAGCCGGACGTTCGCGTTCGATGTCCGCCGTCCGATCAACAGCGCCGACGACTGGTACCGCACGCTGGAACTGGTCGTCAACACGGACGTGCTGATGCCGGGGCAGCGGTACACGCTGCCGGAGAATCGGGTGGACGTGCCGGTGGACGCGGGCGCGGTGCCGGCGCCGGCGGCGCCGATGGTCGAACGCGTGCTGGCCCTTGACGGGAACGACGCGCTGCGGATCGAGTCGAAGGACGCGGCGTTGCCGGACGGGGCCTTCACGCTCGAGTGCTGGATGAACGCGGAGCGGTTTGATCGGCGCACGGGGCTGATCACCAAGACGCAGGGCTCCGAGTACGGGCTGTTCGTCAGCGGGGGCACGCCGCAGTTCTCCGTGCACCTGGGCGGGGCCTACGTCGATGTGACCGGGACGGAGCGATCGCTGGAGACGGGGCGGTGGCACCACATCGCCGGCGTGTTCGACGGGTCGGAAGTGCGGCTGTACGTCGACGGGCGCGTCGTCGCCCGCAAGAGCGGGAGCGGCCCGCGCCGGACCAACGACCTGCCCCTGATGATCGGGGCGGACGTCGAGCGCAACGGGACGGCGGCGTCGCACTTTGTCGGGCGGATCGACGGCGTGCGGCTGTCGAAGGGCGCGGTGTACACGGGCGAGGCGTTCACGCCGGAGCGGCGCGTCTCGGCGGACAGCGCGACGATCGTCGCGACCAACATGGACGGGCTATTCGGGCGGTCGGTGTGGGGCGAGTCGCCGCGCCGGCCGGTTGGCCGCGTGATCGGGGCGCCGAGCGTGGTCGACGAGGCCTCGCGCTGAGGCGAGGTGCGTCAACGGGCGCGAGCGTCAGCCGCCGGCGCGGATGAGCGCGTTCTGGCGGTACTCGATGTCGCGCTCCTGCCAGAGCGGGAAGTCGAGGCGGCCGACGGTGCCGCCTTCGAGCCACTGCCCGTCGGCGAGGTATTCGACGGTCCAGCGGTACGGGCGGGTGCTGCGCCGGAAGACCTTCAGGCGGCAGCGGTCGCTGAGCCCGAACTCGAAGCAGGACAGGGCGCGGTGCTCGTCGGTGAAGTGCTCCTGCCAGCCGTCGTACCCGACGAGGTAGCCGGTGGCGGTCTCGGCGAAGGAGACGTCGAAGCCGGCGCGGTGCGCGGCGCGGACGATGACGGTGTCGTCGTGGACCTCGAAGGGCACGCCGCCTGAGGTGAGTCGGTCGATGAGTCGGCTCAGGGCGGTGCTGACGGGCATGGGGTGGGGTCCTGCGGGCGTGTCTGCGGGCGAGGGGCCTGTTCAGCCGGCGGCGCGTTCGTCGCCGGCGTCGATGCCGAGCGTGCGCATCTTCTTGTAGAGCGTGGTGCGGTTGATCTTGAGGTCGTCGGCGGTCTTCTGGCGGTTCCAGTCGTTGGCCGCGAGGGCCTTGAGGATGATGCGGCGCTCGGGCTCGCGCAGCGCGTCTTCGAGCGGCGTCGGCGTCCACGGCGTGTCGTCGATGGACGGCGCGGGCGCTGCTTCGTGACCGACCAGGCGCAGGCCGCCGCCACCCGCGTGCAGCGGCGAGGCGTTGTGCAGCACGTGCTCCGGCAGCGCGTCGACGCCGATGGTGGGCGAACCTGACAGCACGGCGGCCCGCTCGACGATGTTCTCCAGCTCGCGCACGTTGCCGGGGTAGTCGTACCGCGCCAGCGCCGTCATCGCGTCGGGAGAGAAGCCGACGAAGCGTCGCCCGAGCGCGGCGGCGTGCTTGTCGAGAAAATGTGCGGCGAGGGAAGGGATGTCGGTGGGTCGATCGCGCAGCGGCGGCAGGTCGATCGCGACGACGTTGATGCGGTAGTACAGGTCCTGCCGGAACTCGCCGCGGGCGACGAGGTCTTCCAGCGGCTTGTTGGTCGCGAGCACGACGCGCGTGTCGACCTCGATGGTCTGCGTGCTGCCGACGGGCTCGAAGCGGCGCTCCTGCAGCACGCGCAGCAGCTTGAGCTGCATCGCCGGGGAGGCTGAGTTGATCTCGTCGAGGAAGATCGTGCCGGTGTCGGCGGCGAGGAAGCGCCCGATCTTGTCGGCGTGGGCCCCGGTGAAGGCGCCCTTGACGTGCCCGAACAGCTCGCTCTCCAGCAGCGTTTCCGGGATCGAGCCGCACGAGAGCTGGACGAACGGCTTGTCACGCCGCGGCGAGCGCTGGTGGATCGCCTGCGCGATCAGGCTCTTGCCGACGCCCGACTCGCCGGTCATCAGCACGGTGGTCTTGCTCGCGGCGACGGCCTGGATGAGCTGAAAGACGCGGAGCATGCGCGGGTCGCTGCCGACGATGGTGTCGAGCCCGAAGCGGGCGTCGAGCCGGCGCTTGAGTGAGCGGTTCTCGGCGCTCAGCGCGTGCTGGCGGAACGCGCGTTCGAGCGCGAGGCGAAGTTCGGCGTCGACGACGGGTTTGGTGAGGAAATCGACGGCGCCGGCGCGCACGGCGGAGACGGCCGTCTCGATCGTGCCGTAGCCCGTCAGCATGACCACCGCGAGCGTCGGGTGGGCCTTCTGCACGGTGCGCAGGAGTTCGAGCCCGTCCATCCCCGGCATGGAGACGTCGCACACCATTGCGCCGAAGGCGTCCTGCGTCTCGCCGGCGTCGAGGGCGCGGTCGGCCTCGCCCAGCACTTTCAGGGCCTCGGCGGCGCTGAAGACGGCGGTGCAGGAGCGGCCGTCCTCGCTCAGAAAATCGGCGAGCGACTCCGCCGCGACGGGGTCGTCGTCAACGATCAGCACGCGGGTCGAAGGCGAGGACTTGGCACGCATCGAACACACTCGCTCGGCCTGTGAACACTCGGGAGACGGGAAGACCACGCGGCGCACGCGGGGAGACGGCCTGATCGCTACGCCGCGGGCACGCGGACCTGCACCTGGTCGTCGGTTGATCGCGGCGCGGGGTAACGGACGCGGAGCACGGCCCCCGCGCGCCCGGTGTTGGGGTCCGTCGGGCACGGGAGCAGTTCGATCGTCCCGCCCATCTGGCGGACCAGGTCGGAACTGACGGCGAGCCCGACGCCCGAGCCGCCGGGCTTAGTGGAGTAGCCGAGCCGGAAGACGGCGTGCGGCTTCTCGCGGGCGTCGGCGCACACGCCGGCGCCGTTGTCGGAGATTTCGATGACCACGACGGGCCCGGGCACGGCGGGCTCGAGCCAAGACTTGACCAGCACGCGGTCCTCGCCCGGCACGCGGAGCGTCGCGCGCAGTCGCTGCAAGGCCTCGATCGCGTTGCGCACGGCGGACACGACCACGCTGTAGATCTGCCCCGCGGGCACCGCGTCGAGCTCGCTCGCCAGGTGTGTCTCAAGGCGGATGCACGACTCGTCGGCGATGGGGCGCATGACGTCGACGGCGTGGTGGATGGCTTCGACCAGCGAGGTGGCGACGGCGAAGCGTGGGCCGTCGGGCCCGCCCACGCCGCGCGGCGAGGACGCGCCCGCCGTCAGGCCGGTCATGCTCCAGCGGACAAGTTCGGCCATCTGCGCCATTGCCGCGTGCAGCGTCGCGAGCTGCCCGGCGAGTTCATCGAGCGTGCGCTGATCGATGACGCGGTCGGAGTGCGCGGGCACGGGCTCGCCGGGTTCGGCGAGGTTCCGCCGCGCGAGCGTGACGACGCGCAGCGAGCCGTCGAGCAGGTTGGCCAGGTCGTGCGTGAGCGTCGTCAGGCGGCTGGCGACGAAGGCGGCGTCGACCGGGTCGGGGCTGGCGGCGGGTCGAACGACGACACGCCGCAGCGCGGGCGGACGCGCGGCGCCGCCGGCGTCGGGCGCGTTCTCGGGCGTCCGGGCGCTGTGCTCGCGCGGGCCGGGCTCGGGGCGCGGGTGAGAGGAAGCGTCGTCGCGGGCGGGCTTGTCGCTCGGGTCCGTGGGCATCGCGATCCGGTATCGATGACCACAACCCGCTGTTGCATCGGGCGTTGCGAAATGTCCACAACCATGCCCCGGCGCGCCAGCGCAGGCGGCACGCGCGTTGCGGACGGGCAACACGCGGGCCGCGATGGTGAGGAACGCGGACGTGCCGGCACGGGGGCGTTGTCCCGCGCCGGCGGGGCGCTGTTAGACGCCGACGGCGGCCGCGTCTCGGTCCGAGAGCAGCCCGCCGTCGGATCGGACCTTCACCGTCCCATCGCGCTTCCAGGACCGCTCGCAGCGCGGCTGGTCGCGGAGGTCGATCACCTTCGGTGCGGCAAGGCCGCGATCGAGCGTGACGCGGCTGACGCCCAGCAGGTCGGCCAGGTCGACCGTGTCGAATGTCGCCAGCACGCCGTCCGCGTCGGGAAGGGCCAGCCCCGCGTCCAGCGGGTTCTCAACGCCCATGTCCTTCTTGGCCGCCTCGAGCGCGCGGGTGGCGGTCTCGACCACGGGCATCACCGCGGCCCAGCCGGCGTCGGCCTTGACGCCGAAGCCCTCGATGAAGGGGAGCAGGTGCACGCACCGCGTCGTGTCCTTCGCGTCGGTCTTCCACAGGGCGCGGAAGGCTTCGTCGGCGGTGTGGCACAGGATCGGGGCCAGCAGGCGGCACAGGCCGTCGGTCAGGTCCCACAGCACGGTCTGAGTGCGGCGCCGGCGCGGCGAGCCCGGCGCATCGCAGTACAGGCGGTCCTTGATCGCCGACAGATAGACCGCCGAGAGCGTCTGGTTGCAGAAGTCGTACAGCGCGCCGTGCGCCGTGCGGAAGTCGTAGCGCCGGTACGCGTCACGCACGCGGGCCGAGAGCGCGTCGAACTCCGACAGCACCCAGGCGTCCAGGCTCGTGGGCGGGATAGCGGACAGGTTCACGCAATGCCCGGCGGCCCCATCGCCCGAGGGCGTGAAGTCGTCGAGGTTGCTCAGCATGAAGCGGAGCGTGTTGCGGACCTTGCGGTAGCTCTCGCCCGCGAGCGTGAAGAACTCCATGTCGACCTTGACGTCGTTCTCGTAACTGAGCGACGCGACCCACCAGCGGCAGACATCGGCGCCGTGATCGCGCAGCAGGTCTTCGACCTTGATGTCATTGCCCAGGCTCTTCGACATTTTCTTGCCGTGCTTGTCGACCATGAACCCGTGCGTGAGCACAGTCTTGAAGGGGGGCTGACCCGTGACGCCCAGCGCGGGCAGGAGCGACAACTGGAACCAGCCGCGGTGCTGGTCGGAACCTTCGAGGTAGAGGTCGATCGGATAGTCGGCCCCGTTGCTGCGTTCGCGCATGACGGCGTTCCAGCTCGAGCCGGACTCAAACCAGACGTCGAGGATGTCCTTGCCCTTGCTCAGGCGCGGGGCGACGGCGGCAACGTTGCCGTCGGGGAAGACGACCTTGGCCATCGGGTCCGGGTCGCTCGCGGGCTGGTAGTGGGCGAGGAGGTCGGCCGGGGAGCCGGTGAACCAGAGGTCGGAGCCTTTCTCGCGGACGGCCTTCGCGACGGCGCGGACGCTGGCGGCGGTGAGGAGCACGCCGCCCTCGGGCGTGTGGAACGCGGGGATGGGCAGGCCCCAGGCGCGCTGGCGCGAGATGCACCAGTCGGGGCGGGATTCGAGCATGCCGCGCATGCGGTTGCGGCCCCAATCGGGGACGAAGTCGACGGTGTGCTGTCCGGGCTGCTCTGGGCGATCGGCGACGGCGCGGAGGGCCATCTCGCGCAGGTTGGCGGGCGCGGAGCGATCGGCGCGGAACGCCGTGTGGTGCGGGCCCTCGACGCTGACGAACCATTGCTCGGTGCAGCGGAAGATGGTGGGCGTTTTGCTGCGCCAGTCGTGCGGGTAGCTGTGCACGAAGGTGTGATCGTGGAACAGATGCCCGCTGGAGCGGAGCCAGTCGGTGACGCGGCGGTTGGCGTCCCAGACGCTCACGCCGCGGAGCCAGTCGGGCGCGGTGTCGTCGTAGGTGCCGTCGCCCTTGACGGGGCTGTAGACGGGCAGGCCTTCGCGGAGGCCGGTGGCGTAGTCCTCGTCGCCGTGGCCCGGCGCGGTGTGGACCAGGCCGGTGCCGTCTTCGGTGGTGACGTACTCGGCGGGCACGACGGACCACAGCTTGCGCTCGTCGCACCGGCGTCCAAGGCCGCACGCGGGCGGCGTCGAAACGAACGGGTGCCGATACCGCAGGCCGATCAGGCGGTCGCCGGTGGTGGTCGCGAGCACGACGACGGTGTCGGCCTTGGCCAGGCGGGTGACCTTCTCGACCAGGTCCTTCGCGAGCACGCACACGTTGCCGTCAACGAAGACCAGCGCGTACTCGACGCGCGGGCTGACGGCGACGCCGACGTTCGCCGGGAGCGTCCAAGGCGTGGTGGTCCAGATCATGAACGTCGGGCGCGTCGACGGGCGGACGCCGGGTTTCGGACCCTTGGCGCGCGGGGCGTCGGCGGGAGCATCACCCGCGTCCGGCTCATCCTCGTCCTCGTCTGCGTTCGAATGCGGCGGAAGGTTGAACGCGTCGTAGACCGCGTCCGCGTCGAGGGCCTCGAAGTCGACGTAGACGCTCAGGTCTTCGCGGTCTTCGTATTCCAGTTCGGCCTCCGCGAGGGCCGTCTCGTTGGCGATCGACCAGTGCACCGGCTTGAGCGCGCGGTACACCAGGCCCTTCTCGACCAGCCCGGCGAGCACTTCCAGCGTGGCCCCTTCGTAGGCCGGGTGCATCGTGAGGTAGGGGTGCTCGTAGTCGGCGAGCGTCAGCAGGCGGGCCATCTGCTCGCTCTGCAGCTTCACGAACTTCTCGGCGTACTTCTGGCACTCCTTGCGGACGATGAGCTTGCGCTGGTCGTCGGGCAGAGTGGCGAGCTTGGCGGTCTTGCCGCCTTCGTGCATGTCGCTCACGACCTTGTGCTCGATGGGCAAGCCGTGGCAGTCCCAGCCGGGGACGTAGGGGCAATCGAACCCGGCCATGGTCTTGGTGCGGACGACAAAGTCCTTGAGGCACTTGTTCATCAGGTGCCCCATGTGGATGTTGCCGTTGGCGTACGGCGGGCCGTCGTGGAAGACGAAGCGCGGCGTGCCGGCCTTCGCGGATCGCAGCTTCTGGTACACGCCGACCTGGGCCCAGCGCTTCAGGCTGGCCGGCTCGTTCTGCACCAGGCTGGCCTTCATCGGGAACGAGGTCTTGGGCAGGTTCAGCGTGGCGCGGTACTTGGAGCCGCCTTCACGCTGGGCGCCGTCGCCCTGGGGCGCGGCGGCGGGCGTGTTCGGGGCAGGGTTGCTCTGGGACTGAGTCACGGGAATCTCCACACGGGTGAACAGCGGACGCACGAGGCGGAAGGAACCGGGCCGCGGGCACAAGGGGCCGGCGCGACCGGGCCGGGAAGGGGGACGATGGTACGACGTGGGCCAGCGCTCGCCGGGTGGACCGGGGCGCGGCGGGAATGCGAGAACGCCCCGCGAAGGCGCCGGCGGGGGCCGTCATCGATCATGTCGATCGGGGTCGGTCCGTGCCGCGGCGAGCCTCAGCGGGGCTCGGTAATTCGAATCGCGATGGCGGCGGGGCGGACGAGCATGGGCAAGTCTAGGTCGGCTCGACGCGGCCGCGAGTTGAACGGCCGGTGGAAGGGGGGCGTTAGTGATGTTCGAAGATGGTCTGCGTGCGGATGACCACGCCGCCGGCGGCGACGAGGTGGAACGACTGGGCGTGTACTTCCTTGCCCAGGCGCTGCACGTCGAGGACGGAGAGGTTTTTGCCGTCGCCGTCGGACCATTCGAAGGAGATGGCGTTGGTATCGCGGGCGTAGTCGATCATCTCGGAGTAGGTGGTGCTGTAGAGCGATTCCGAGAGGGTTTCGGTCTGGGAACTGACGAGGTAGCCGACGCGTTCGGCGGCGAAGACGTGCTTGAACTCGTGCTCGCCGGCGACGGGGAAGGCGGTGACGGCCCCGTCGACCGGCAGGTTGCCTTCTTGGTCAGTCAGCAGTTCGCAGCAGGCAAACCCGTTGACACGGAAGCGGAGCAGGTGCCCGCCGGGCATGATCCAGGCTTCCAGTTCGTATTGCCCGTGCCGGAAGGCGCGGCGCTGGCGGAGCGGGAACAGCTCCGGGTGCAGCGGGCGGCGGTAGAGCAGGAGCTGACAGGACTGGATCGACGGGATGCGGGCCGGGATGTTCATGGTCGTGTGCGCGAGAGTGCGGGGGGTCGAGGGGGGCGGGGGGGCGGGGGGGCGTCACGGCCGCGCCTGGTGGTCCATCAGTGCCCGAAAGCGGCGGCGTGTTCGAGGCCGGGAAGGCCAGTCCGTTCGCGGTCAGGACGTGAAGGTTTCATAAACATCGGGTGAAATCATCGGGCTGGGCGTGCTCTCCCCGAGTCGCGAAGTCGGGCCGGAGCGGTCTTCAGAGAACATTGTGATCGTGTGCGGCTGTCGGTTCAAGACAAAAGTGCAACAATCGACCCCGATATTTCGATGAACAGAGGTTGCAAGCCACAACCTGTAGGTGGTCAGTTCGCTAAACCGATTCGAGTTCCCTGATTTGGGTGGGCCGTACACCACGGGAGTGAGCGGTGCTGGGGTTTGGATCCACACGAGCGTGCGAGCGGGCGGCGGAATCGCTGGTTCTGGCGTCGACGCCAGAGGAGCGGCGGGCCGCGGTCGCGACGCTGATCCGGCTCGGGCGGCGGTCGCGCTCGACCAAGCCGTGGGTCGCGCTCGCCCTGCACCTGCACCATCTCGACGAGGGGGACCGGACGCAGGTGCTGGCCGCCGGGGCGGAGCGGTGGGTGGAGGTCGCCCAGTTCCTGGCCACCTCTCCCGAGGTGGCTTTGCGGCGGGCGGGGGTTGAACTTGGGGGCGAGTGCGATGCGCCGGAGGTGATCCTGGCATTGGGGGCGGGGCTGGGGGACGCCGACGCCTCGATCGCGGACGCCGCGGCGGGCGGGGTGGAACGCGTGGCCCGGCGCGTGCTCGGCGGGGCCGGTGCGACGCGCGACGTGCGCGAGGCGCTGCAGAACGTCCTGTGCGAAGGGCTGGCTCGGCTGGATCGGCACCGGCGCTCCGAGATCGTGCGGGCCAGCATCGCCATGATGGCGACGCCGGCGGCGCGGCGGACCGCGACACGCGGGCTGACGGCGTGGTTCGATGAGGGCGACGACGTTGCGCACAGGGAGATCCGCGCGGCCCTCCGAAAAGGCGCGGTGGGGATGAGCCCCGCCGAGGCGCGCGAGCGGGCGTGGCAGATGCTCGTGCTCGGCGGGGTTGAGCGGGCGTGCGTGGAGCGGGTGCTGACGCCGGAGGCGGGCGATGGTGCGGGGCCGTACGGGCGGATGCTGGGATCGGCGTATCTGGTGGCGCATCCGGCCCGGGCGCGGGCGTGGGCGCGCGGGGTGAAAGTGCGGGCGAAGGACGCCGAGGGCGTCTTTGCCGACGAGCGGTTCATCGGGCCCGACGACGATCGGGCCGCGATGCGGGTGGCGCGGGTGCTGGGGGCGGCGGGGCAGGAGTCGGCGTGGAACGCGGCGATCGGGCTTCTGGCCGATCCGCGGGCGGCGGTGCGGTGGTCGTTGGTGCGCGAGATCGTCGAGCGCGACGGGCCGGCGGACGTGCTGCTCGACGCGGCGATGGACGAGGACCCGCGCGTCGCGTGCGCCGCGGTGCGGGCGGGGTACACGCCCTGGGGCCGGGCCCGGCTGGGGCGGCAGACGCTGGCGCGCCTGACGGGGACGCTGGCGCGGAGCGGGCACGGGCCGATCCGCGAACTGGCGGCGGCGGTGTTCGACGCGCAGACGCCGTGGTGCGTGGACGACACGGGCAGCCGCCTGCTGGCGCGGCGGATGGTGCGGTCGGACCGCGCGGGGTTTGTGGTGGAACTGCGCCGCCGCGTGCTGGAGGAAGCGGGCGGCGTCGCGGTGCGGATCGGCGGGCTGCGGGTCGCCGAAAGGCTCGGGCTGGGGGCTGAGATCGAGACGGACCTGCGCACGCTCATCCGGCGGAGCGCGATGCCGGGCGCAATGGGCAACGCGGACGAGCGGCGCGTGGCGGCGACGGCGGTGCGCGTGCTGGCGGGCGCGGGGACGGCGAGCGCGATGCGCTCGGTGATCGAGGCGACGCGCCACCCCGACCCGCGCGTGCGCGCCAACGCCGCCGACGGACTGACGCGGATGGTGCGGCGCGGCCACACGCCTGCGAGCGAGACGGAGGCGGCGGCGCGGGCGGTCGTCGAACTCAAGAACGACGCGCACCACCGCGTGCGGGCCAGCGCGATCCGTGCGGAGATGACGGGCGTGCTGATCGGCGTGAGCGATGGCGGCGGGCGGCGTGCGGGCGGGGCGTCGGCGCTCGCGCTCGTGCGGCCCTTGCTGGTGGATGAACGGGCCGAGCACCGCATCGCGGGGCTGTGGCTGATGGAGCGGACGGTGAGCGAGTGCCGCGATTTGCCGTGGGAGGGTGTCGCGGGCACGGTGGCGGGCATGGTGCACGCCGACGGGTCGGAGGCGGTACGCGTGCGGGCGCGGCGGTGTGCGGCGGCGCTGCTCAGCCGCATGACGCCGGGGTGGGGCGGGCAGGGGGCCTGAGCGGGCGGGGTGACGGTTCAGCGTGGGATGGGCGCGGGCGGGGGCGTGGTGTACGCGGGCTCGCCGCGGAGTTGCCGCGCGATGTCGGCGAGGATGCGCGGGTCGACGTGGGCGTCGCCGTGGGCCCGGGTGAACGGGCGCGTCTGCACCCACCAGGGCGTGACGCCGGGCGGGGCGGCGTCGGGCGGGCTGACAACGGCGTCGTCGAGGCGGACGTACGGGATGATGCGGTACGGCTGCGCCGGCGGGACGGTGTTGAGGCGCGTGAGGTATTCCGAGCGCGGGCGGATCGCGAGGATCTGCTCGTCGAGGGTGGGAAACTCGGCGGCGGTCGAGCCGTTGTGCGGCGCGGCGATGGTGAACAGGCGGTTGATGCGGAGGGTTTTTTGATCTGGACGGGGGATGGCGGCGTCGCGGGCGACGACGCCGCCGAGGGAGAAGCCGACGACGTCGACCTCGCGCGTGAAGCGCGGGTCGTCGGAGGGGAAGGCGCGTTCGATCTGTTCGAGGAGATAGGTGCGCGAGCCGTCCATCGTGCTGGTGCCGAACATGCCCACGACCAGCGGCTTGTCGTCCGGGTGCAGGGTGGCGGCGAGGCGGTCGGCGAGGTCGCCGACGGCGAGGGAGAGCGGGTCGAAGAGCCCGCCGACGACGACCACGGGGCGCTTGGTGCGGGCGGGCGCGGCCCGCATGGATTCGAGGTCGCGCTGGGCGGCGTCGACGGCGAGGGGGAAGGAGGAGTTCCAGGGCAGGTCCGCCGAGGTGCACGCGGACAGCGTCAGCGCGGACAGCAGCAGGGCGAACGTCGCGAGCGTGGACGTAGCGGCGGTGAACGGGTGAGCACGGCGGAGGCCGCGGCGTGCGTGACCGCGGGCCGGCTTACGCGGCGGCGCGATAGCGGCCCGAGGCGAACTGGCGGAGCAGGCGCTCGCGGTCGCCGGCGCGGACGAAGTCGGTGATGACGGCGGCCATGCGGGCCGGGCCGGGCTCGTCCTCGTCGTCGATCCACACGACGTTGGCGAAGACGAAGATGCTGCGTCCGGGGCCGATGTCGGCGTGCATGCTGGGGAGCGTGATCTGCATGGCCACGCGTGTGCCGGGCTTGATGGGGCGGTCGAGTTCGAAGCGGAGCCCGCCTTCGGAGATGTCATAGGCATGACCGCTCCAGCCGGCGTCGGGCTCGTAGTTGTCCCGGTCGAGCGGGCGCACGCAGATGGGCGTGTACATGGGCTCGACGACGAAGCGGGGATGAGCGCGGCGGTCGATGAGGCGAAGGGGCTGCGTGGTCACGGGAATCTCCGGCGGAAATCCGCCTGCGGTGCCCTGTCTGTCCGTCCAGCAACGGCGCTGTGGCGCGCATCGTGTTTCGGTTCAAACCGGGGGGCACTTGAGACAGTCCGCCGAGGGGCGGGGTGACGGGCAGCGGGTTCATTCGGCGTCCACGTTGCGCAGGGCCATGATGCGGTGGGGGATGTTCGCTTCCATGAACGTGTCGGATTGAAACTCCCAGCCAAGGGCGGAGTAGAAGCCGTAGGCGGTATCGCGGGCGTGGCAGTACAGCTCGCGCAAGTTCAGTTCCCCGAAGGCTCTACGTTCGATGGCCACGACGAGTTTGGTGCCGATGCCCTCGCCTTGGCGCTGGCGGTCGACGGCCATCTGCATGAGCTTGCCGCGACCGGATTCGGGGTAGTTGGGCAGCAGCAGGGCGCAGCCGACGACGGTGGCGCCGTTCTCGCGGTGGTTGAAGGTGGCGACGAAGTGCTCGAAGCGTTCTTCGAACCCGGGGAAGAGCTCGGCGAGGGTGCGCATGTTCAGGCCGATGGGCTTGAGCAGCACGTGCTCGCGCAGCGCGACTTCCTGCGGGTACAGGGGGTCGTCCATCGTGATGCGTCGGATCTGGATCGACACGGGCGAGGGTAGACGCTTGCACCGGACACAGGCGGCGACAGGGGTGGGCGCGAAGCGCGGAAACCAGCGGGCGCGGGCGGCGGTATGCTCGGGGTTGATCGTGGCGAAGGACGTGCCCGGACGACGTGTCGACTTGTTCGAGCCTTTGTGCGAAGGGTGCGGGTATCCGCTGGCGGAGATCGAGGGGAGCGCGGCGTGCCCGGAGTGCGGGCGGGCCGTGGCGGATTCGGCGGCGTCGCGGCGCATCGGCACGGCGCTGCAGCGCGGCGAGATTCGCGGGTGGGCCCGGGTGTGGCTGGATGTGCACACCAGGCCGGAGCGGGTGTGGAGCGTGCTCAAGCCACGCTCGGGGTGGGAGCCGGCGATCGCGCTGGGCTATTGCTGGATCGCCGGGCAGACGGCGGCGCTCGGGGTGGTTCTGCTGCTGGCCCGCCGGACGCAGTTGATCGCGGATGAGGTTTTGCTGTGGGTGATGCTGGCGCTCGCGGGCGGGTGGGCGTTGACGCTGGTGTATTTGCTGCTTACCGAGATTGAGGCGCGGGGAGTGTCGTTCTTTTCACGCCGGCGTGGGTGGAGGATGCCGCGGGACTTGTCGCGGGCTATCGGTGCGCACGCCGCGGCGACGTGGTGGGTGTCGGCGGTCGGGCTGAGCGTCGGGCTATGGGTGACGGGCCCGCTGTCGGCGTGGCTGACACGGGTGGCGCCGGCGTCGTGGCAGATGGTGCTTCCCCCGCTCGAGGTGGTGCCGAGCCTGGCGGGCTTTACGGTGGGGATGCTGGTGTTCGAGACGGTGGTGTACACGGGGGTGAGAGCGTGCCGGTTTGCGAATCGGGCGCCGGGGAGCGGCGCGTCCGCGTAGCATCGCGAGCGGCGGCGTCGGGTGAGCCGAAGAGCGCACGCGGAACGGAGCGGTTGAGCGTTTGTCGGTGGATCGTGAGACGGCGGCGCCCCCTCCCCCCGGCGCTTCGGCGACGGTGGGCGCACTGGCCACGGGCACCGGCCTTGGGCCATCACCCACGGCCCCTTCGGCTCCGGACGCGGCGACGCCGCCCGCGTCGAAGTTCGGCGTGCTGCGTCACCGGCACTTCCGCAACATCTTCCTCTCGCAGTTTGTCTCGAACGTTGGCGGGTGGTCGGAGATGTTCGCCATCCAGATGTACGTCGCGCAGGCGACGGGGCGTCTGGACGACCAGGGGCTGCTGGGCGCGGCTCAGATGGTGCCGATCTTCCTCTTGGGCGTGTTCGGCGGGCTGACGGCGGACCGGGTCAACCGGCGCACGCAGTTGGTGGTGACGCAGGTGCTCGCCGGGGTGATGGCGGCGGGGGTCGCCGCGGTGACGATGATCGAGTTCGAGAACCCGCGCTCGGTGATCCACTGGCTGTTCGTGCTCGGGGCGCTGAACGGGTGCGTGATGGCGTTCAACTTCCCGGCGTGGCAGGTGCTGACGCCGCGGCTGGTGCCGAAGGACGAGCTGGGCAAGGCGATCACGCTCAACGGGATTCAGTTCAACCTGGCGCGGGTGCTCGGGCCGGCGCTGGCGGGGTTCGTGATCGCGCGGGCGGGCGCGACGCCGCTCTTGTGGTTCAACGCGGTGACGTTCTTCGCGATGGCGGCGGTGGTGATGACGACGCCCAACGCGCCGCCCCCGCCGCGAACCGGCGAGGCGATCCGCAAGCAGCTCGCCGGGGCGGCGGCGTTCCTGTTCCGCAGCCCGGGCCCGCGCGCGGTGCTGACGGCCCAGGTGCTGCTGTCGCTGCTCGCGGCGCCGCTGGTGCGGCTGCTCAGCAACTTTGTGATTGACGTGTACGGGCTGCACGACAAGCGGGCCGAGCAGGTGGGCGGGACGCTGCTGGCGATTCAAGGTGTCGGCGCGGTCCTGGGCGGGATCTCGCTGCGGTTTGTGCCGGCGTGGTATCCGAAGCACCACTTCATCCCGATCGCGGTGACGGGGCTGGGGATCGCGATCTGCCTGTTCGCGATCACGTCGTCGGTGTGGGCGGGGTACGCGGCGATGCTGGTGTGCGGGTGGTTCTGGATCTGGGCCTTCAACCAGTCGTGGGCGGCGATGCAGATCCTCACGCCCGACGCGATCCGCGGGCGAGCGCTCAGCATCGTGACGGTCGCGGCGTTCGGCGCCACGGCGATCGGTGTGTATGTCGCCGGCGAGACGGGCGAGTGGCTCAAGCGGGCCAAGATCCTGGACACGCAGACGGCGACGCAGTCGGCGATCCTGATGCTGTCGGTGCCGCTGCTGATCACGGGGATCGTGATGATGACGTACCGCGTGCCGGAGGTGGACAACTTGCCGCGGATGCGCGGGCAGAGCCGGCGCAGCCGCAGTCTGGTCGAGGCGGTGACGGCGAGCGAGCACCGCCCGTCGAAGCGGAAGGACGCGGACGAGTTCGAGCCGGAAAGCCCCGGCTAAAACGGCGCGATTCCGGACGGGATCGTCCGCACGAATCACGAAAAGATGCGGCGAAACCCGGCCCAATCCGCGTGAACTTCGCGGGGCTGTGCACGTATCAACGGTGGGGCGGACGGGGCCGAACGCGTGCACGGAGAGCCACATGCACATCGACGTGTTTGACGGGCCGATGCGGACCAGCGCGGCGCTCAATCAGACGGTGATGACGAAGCTTCGGGCGGCGCTGCGGGCCGTGGGGGACCGGGTGCAGGGCGTGCAGGTTCGGTTCCGCGACGACAACGCGGGCAAGGGCGGCGTCGACAAGCGGTGCCGCATCGCGGCCCGGGTGTCGGGCGGGACGGTGGTGGTGGAATCCACCCATACGGACTTCTATGCGGCGCTGGACGTCGCGGTGCATCGGCTGCGGGCGGCGCTGACGCGCCGGAGCGGGCGCGCAGGCCGGTGAGAATCACGGAGCGGCTTCTGGGGCGCGGATTGGCGGGGTTGGGGGGGTTGGGGCGGGATGGGGAAAGGTTTGCAGCGCTCCTCCTCGGGCGGTGCGGCGGCTGGAGAGTGTCCGGCCGCCGCGCCGCCTCGTTTACGCGGTTTGCGGCGGGCGGCGGCGGGCGGCGGGGCGGTTTTTGCCTAGCATCGCGGGCATGTTTACACGACGTCCCACTCGGCAGATCCGGATCGGCGACAAGCGCACGGGCATTGTGAAGGTTGGCGGCGGCCTGCCGGACAAAGACGGCACGCCCACCACCCCGGCCCCCGTCTCCGTGCAGACCATGACCGCGGGCTACACGCACGACATCAAGGCGTGCGTGGCGGAGATCAACAAGCTCGCCGCGGCGGGCGCGGACGTCGTCCGTGTCGCCGTGCCTGAGAAGAAGGACACCGACGCGCTGCGCGAGATCATCCCGCAGGTGCGCGTGCCGATCGTGGCCGACGTGCACTTCCACTTTCAGCGGGCGCTGGAGGCTGTCGAGTCGGGCGTGCACAAGATCCGCCTCAACCCGGGCAACATCAGCGACCGGGCCCAGGTGATCGACGTCATCCAGGCGTGCAAGGCCAAGGGCCTGCCGATCCGCGTCGGCGTGAACGAGGGCTCGATCATCGAGCGCCGCGACAAGCAGAAGCGGATGAAGGAACTCGGGCAGGTGTTCAGCGAGCACAAGCACGGGTACCTCTTGGCGATCATGATCACCAAGCTCGAGGAATACCTCGACATCTTCTACGAGCAGGACTTCTACGACGTGGCGATCAGCGCCAAGTCGATGGACGCGGCCCTGGTGATCGACGCGTACCGCGAGATCTCCAAGCGGTTCGACCACCCGCTGCACCTGGGCGTCACGCACGCCGGGCCGAAGGAGACGGGGTGCATCCGCTCGGTGGCGGCGCTGAGCGCGCTGCTGTGCCAGGGCGTGGGCGACACGGTGCGGATCAGTTACGCCAGCGACCCGGTGTACGAGGTGCAGGACGGGCTGGAACTGCTGTGGTCGCTGGGCCTGCGCGAGCGCAAGGGTGTGGACCTGATCGCCTGCCCGACGTGCGGGCGCATCCAGGTCGACCTGTTCACGCTGGTGCAGGACGTGCGGAAGCAGTTGCAGGTGATCGAGCTGCCGATCAAGGTGGCCGTGATGGGCTGCATCGTGAACGGCCCGGGCGAGGCGGAAGGCGCGGACGTGGCCGTGTTCGCGGGCGACCGCCGCGGGATCATCTATGTGCAGGGCGAGAAGGTCGCCAACGTGCCGGAAGAGCAGATCCTCGAGCGGCTGATGGCCGAGTGCCGCGAGTTCGAGGCCAAGGTGAAGCGCGGCGAGGCGAAACTCGGCGAGAAGAAGGTCGACATCATCCCGCCGGACCCGATCGGCGAACTGGGCTCGGGCTTCGACAAGATCGCGACCGGGAACGTTGAGAAACGCGGTGGGGCGGGCGGGGTGGTCGCGGTGACGGTGGGGGGGAGCTGAGCGCGGCCGCCGGGAGAAGGTGCGGTGCAGCTATTCGCGATCACTTTTTACTTTGCGATCGGAGTTTATCTCCTCCCGGTGCTGTTGTTCATCGGGCTCGTGCTCGCCGTCTGGCAGGTGTATCGGACACTGGTGCCTCCGCGCAGATCACTCCGGCCCTGCTGTGCCGCGTGCCAATATGACCTGTCCGCCGCGTGTGCCTTGGTGTGCCCGGAGTGCGGCACGGACCTGCGTGCCGCGGGCATTACGTCCCGGCTCGCCGCGTACCGGCTGGCGAGCAAACCAGCCAAGACGATCTTCGCGTGGATGTTTCTGGTCACCGTTGCGGCGTTGTTGGTGCACACATCGCAAGCGTCCCGCTCCGTCCTTCAGACTTCGAGGTACATCCCGATTGGGGTGCCCCTCAACAACGCGTTGGTGGAACTTGACGTTTGGTGGTTGAACTGGCACCGAACGGTGATAATCGTTCGGCGCAAAGACGCGGCGGCATCGGCTCAACTCGAAGTGGATTGCCAAACCCGTGAGTTCGTGCTGCTCGACGATCAGGGGAACATTACTCGGCGCGGCACGGCGGGCACCGATTACGCTGTTCCCGAGTTCTTTGCTGCGATCGAGAAGAGCGAATCTGCGGCGCATCGCTCCGCCGCGGCGGATCAGTTGGCCGCGCTGCTCCACCGGATTTTCGAAGGTGGTGCGGACGGCAACTACTTCGAGGTTGCGCCTTCGATTGTAGACTTAGGAACAGTGGACTATTCAGGGCCACCCTCTTCCGTGCTCTTGCGGTTCGGGTTCTTTGAGTCTTACCAGTGGGTTGTTGTAGCGGGCGTGATACTTGGCGTTGCGGGCGCAGTTGTGCTCGTGCGACGGCGAGTGGCGGTTATCCAACGGCTTCGGCGGGAGCAGTTTGCAACGCCGTAATCCCCTGATTCCGCCGAATCCCCCGTCCCCCGCCCGCGCGCTCTACCCTCCGCCGTGTTCATCGACGAAGCGGTCATCACGGTCAAGGCCGGCAACGGCGGCAACGGGTGCGTCTCCTGGCGGCGGGAGAAGTTCGTGCCCAAGGGCGGGCCGGACGGCGGGGACGGCGGGCGTGGGGGCGACGTCGTGTTCGTCGCCGATCCGAACGTGAACACGCTGCTGGATTTCTCGCACCGGCACCACTGGCACGCCGCGGGGGGCGAGCATGGGCGGGGCAAGCAGCAGTTCGGGCTCGCCGGGCCGGACATGATCATCAACGTCCCCGAAGGGACGCTGGTGTACGACGCCGACACGCAGGAGCTGCTCGCGGACATGCTGCCTGGGCACCGCGCGATCATCGCCAAGGGCGGGAAGGGCGGGCGCGGGAATGATCGGTTCAAGACGTCGACGAATCAGGCGCCGCGCACGGCCGAGCCGGGTGAGGCGGGAGAGCAGCGCCGGCTGCGCCTGGAACTGAAACTGATCGCGGACGTTGGGATCGTGGGTGTGCCGAACGCGGGCAAGAGCACGCTGCTGAGTTCGATCACGCAGGCGCGCCCGAAGATCGCGGATTATCCGTTCACGACGCTGGTGCCCCAGCTCGGGATCGCCGCGCTCGATCAGAACCGGCGGCTGGTGTTCGCCGACATCCCGGGGCTGATCGAGGGCGCGGCGTCGGGCGCGGGGCTCGGGCACGAGTTTTTGCGGCATATCGAGCGGACGCGGATGCTGGTGCACCTGCTCGATGTACGCCCGAGCGACGGGAGCACGCCCGAGGGCAACTACGCGACGGTGCGGCAGGAACTGGGCGCGTACGCCGCGGCGCTGGCCGAGAAGCCCGAGCTGATCGTGCTGAACAAGATGGACACGCTGGACGATGACGAGCGCGAGGCGGAGATCAAGCGGTTCCGCAAGGCGATGAAGCTCGGGCGGTCGGACGAACTGCTGTGTGTGTCCGCCGCGACGCAGGAGGGGACGCGCGAACTGCTCGAAGCCGTGTGGCGCGTGCTCCGACCGAAGGTCGAGAAGTGGTCTGGTCAGGAGCCGTCGGCGGTGACGCCGGAAGAGTGAGTCGGGCCGACCCTGTGGCTTGGATCGATGGGCGCGAGCAGCGCGAGCCATTCGGCGTTGCCCGCCTTGTTGCCCTTGCCGGCCCCGCCATCGATCGGCGAACGGGTCGAGGCGAGCACTTGGGCCCCGAGCGCGGGCATCTCGGCGAGCACGCGTTCGACGATCTCTTGGGCGTGGTGAACATCCAGCACGGGCGCGGCTTTGGCTGAACCAGCACCGGCCGAGTGCTCGTAGTGCGGCTTGATCAGCGTGATGATGCGCCCGCCCTCGCCCGCCCCCCCCTCCCCCCGGGTCGCGAGCCACGTGAGAGCCGCGGGGATGCATTTGGCCTGCGTGGTCCAACCCATGTCGATGACGATCAGTTCAGGGCGCTCTTCCGGCGGCGGGGGCGGGGCGTAAAGCGCGTTGGTGCGCTCGCGCACGGTCACACGCGGGTCGTTGCGCAAGGTCCACGCCAGCGCGCCGTAGCCGGTGTCGAGCGCGATGACGTGCGCGGCCCCGGCTTGCAGCAGGCAGTCGGTGAACCCGCCGACGTTGCAGCCGAAGTCGGCGCAGCGGAGGCCGGCGGGGCTGAGTGCGAAGGCGTCGAGGGCGTGCCGGAGTTTGAGCCCGCCGCGGGAGACGAAGCGGGGCCCGGGGTCTTTGGGCGGGTTGTCCGGCGATGGCCGAGGCGGGGGCACCGCGATCAGGCCTGTGCGGGCGGGATGCCGATGATGGCGACGCCGAGGCGGTCGGCCAGGTCGAGCACCTCGGGCTTGTCGACCATGATGACATCGCCGGCGGCGAGCGCGAGGCAGCGCCCGCCGGCCTTGTAGAGGTTTTCGATGGTGCGGGTGCCGACGGTGGGCACGTCGCTGCGCCGGTCGTGGGCGGCGCGGGCGCCCTTGCACAGCGTCCACCCGATGGCGCGGCAGAGTTCGCCGGTGCGCTCGATCATGCGGTCGGTGCCTTCGACGGCTTCGACGGCGATGACGTCGCGATTCCGTACGGCGACCGCCTGCCCGATGTCCAGGCGCAGCGTCTGGCACAGCAGGGGCCAGGCGAAGGAGATATCGCCGCGCTGTTCGGCGCTGGGCTGACGCTTGGTCATCACGCCGGGTTCGGCGAGGGAGTCGGTGATCGGAGCGGTGGAGTCGATCAAGTGAACCCCCGAGCGGCCGAGCTCGTCGGCGATCGCGGCGAGAACCGCGTGCGATCGCTTGTCATGCCGGAGGTGCGAGAACCAGACACTCAGCGTCCGCGCGTCCGGCAGGTTCCGGACGATATTCCACGGGCTGTACATCAGGCGGGCTTTGTCGACCCGCCCGACCATGATCGCGTGCCGAACGTCGAACTTGCGGAGCATCCGCCCCCAGGTCGCTACGCGCAGCACGCCGGCGTATTGGAAGGTGGTGCACAGGCTGGGCAGCACCGGGTCGAACTGATTGCGGAGGCCCAGGGCGTGAATCGGGTGGCCGGCGGCCCGCAGGCCCTCGGCGATGATTACCGGCAGGCGGCCGCCGGCCGCGATCAGGCCGATCGGCGTCGGCGGGGCGGGCGGGTCCGGGAGAATGGTGAGCGTGGCGGCCATGTCAGAGAAATGCGTGCGGCGGTTCCTTGCCGACGCGGGTGAATCCCAACGCTATCGGTGTCAGACCACTCAGGACCACCGAATTTGGTCGGGCATTTTCCCGGGCAGTCGGGCGGTGTCCATCCGACCGATGGGTCATTGTTCGGGCGGGTGATCGGGGTTTGCTTGGCTGGGCGAGTAAATCTGCTGCGTTCTCCCCGCCGCGGCGGTCGATACCACCAGCGTGAACCGCTGGCAGGATCGGGTCGACTGGGAGCCGCAGACGCAGGGCGAGGCCGCCGGCGCCGGGTCGGCGTCACCGTCGTCGGGCGAGGGCGCGGGCACGCCGTACCTGCGGCTGTGGTTCCGCTGCGCCGGGCAGTACGTGCGGGCCTATCGCCAGCGCGACGGGCGCGCGTACGCCGGGCGGTGCCCGAAGTGCGGCGGGACGATCCGCTTTCCGATCGGGCCCGGCGGAACCTCCGACCGGGCGTTCGAGGTCTCCTGCTGAAAGTCGATCGTGAGCGTGGGGTACACTCCCGCACATGAGTGCACATGCAGGGATGCAGTACTCCGTCGGAGCCCGATCACGCGTGTGCGCGGCGAGCGGGCGGGCGTTCGAGTCTGGTGATCGCTACGTCGGCGTCCTCGCCCAGTCCCGCGCGACGGGCGAGATGGTGCGCCTGGACTACGGCGAAGAAGCGTGGCAGCAGGGTGCCCGCCCGGAAGGCGTCGGCATCCTTGGGACATGGCGCGGCGTCGCCGACGCACGCGTCGATCGCCCGCGCATGTTCGTCGATGACGACGAACTGCTGGAGATCTTCCGCTCGACGGACCCGGCGGGCTCCGGCGACGTCGTGCCCGACGAGCTCAAGGCCGGGTCGGAGCAGGAGCGGGCCGCGTTGCGGCTGGTGCTGGCGCTGATCCTGCTGCGCAAGCGCGTGCTGGTGCAGGAAGGGTCGAAGGGCGGCGCGATGCTGGTACGGGCCCGCGGGACGCCCAGGCCGCCGGTTGGCCCGGCGTACGAAGTGGTCGAGAACATCGACGTCGCGCCGGACATGCTCGGCGCGCTGGCGGAGCGCGTCGGCGCGGTGCTGCTGGACCCGGGCACGGATCAGGCCGGCGGAGCGAAGGGGGCAGGCGCATGAGCGGCGAGCGGGCACGCACGAGTTGGCGCCGGGCGGCCGGCGTCGGGGGGCTGATCGCGCTGTCGACGATGCTCGGCGGGTGCGCGAGCTGGTTTGGGAGCGAGCAGGCGCCGGACTCTGCCGAGGTCATCACGAAGCGCGGGCCGGCCCCGTCGTACGTCGAGCGGGCCGAGCGGTACAACCAGCGGATCGAGCCGCTGGACCGCGTGTTCGCGCGGGCCGCGATCCGCTTGACCTACACCGACGACAAGGGCGAAGAGAAGACCGAGCAGCTCGAAGGGCGCTTGCAGATCGTCCGGCCGGATCGGCTGGCGCTGGTCTTGAGCAAGGCCGGGCAGGTGCTGCTGTGGTTCGGGTGCGACCCGGAGCGGTACTGGTGGTTTGACCTGACGGAGTCGTCGAACCGCGTGGTCGCCGTCGGGCGGCATGATCGGTACACCGACGACATCGGGCGGCGCATCGGCGTGGCCCTCCGCCCGCTCGATCTCATCCGCGTGCTCGGCATCGTGCCCATCGACGCGCAGGCCCCGGGCGCGACGCAGTGGTCGAAAAACGGGCGGCTGCTGGGCATCACCAGCGTCCTGCCCAGCGGCGGGCTGCAGCGCGTGTGGGTCGACCCCGACACCGACGAGCCGGAATCCATCGAGGTCTTCGACGCGTCGCGCCGGCTCGTCGTCGCGGCCCGGCACGAGGGCAAGACGTCTGTCGAACTCGCCAGCGGCCGCTTCCGCCCGCCGATCGCCGAGCGCATCACCGTGCGGCACGCGGGCAGCAACACAGAAGTGCGCTTGGCCCTCAGCGGCGTGAAAGACAGCGGGGTGAGCGATCGCGCGTTCGAACTCGACGAACTGCTGGAGCGGTACCCGGTGGATCGCACCATCGACCTGGACGCGCCCCGCCCGCGGGCGGCGACGCCGGGCAGGGCCGGCGAGTGAACGCGATGCACGGCGCGGGGCGCGCGGGAGCGGCGTGGCGGGCGGTGCTGCTGGCGTGGCTGGCGTGCATGGTTGTTGCGGGCGTTGTCGCCCCCGCGCGGGCGCAGAGCGAAGACCGTCCCACCGCGGAGCGCGCCCAGAGCGGGACCGTCGCCGCACGCATCGTGCAGGGGCACGGTTGGATCGTGCACCCGGAAACCCGCCGCATCGGCTTCCCGACGACGGTGCTGCACCTCCCGCCGCGCGGTGCTTCGGGCGACGGCGGCGCAAGCGGCGCTGAGGGCGGGCAGATCGTCGTCGCGCTGGGGCTGGAGCGTGCGGCGGAGCGGTGGGCGGCGTGGGACGCGCGCGTGTACGCCGCGCTCGCGCCGGATCGCTCGGTCGAGGCCGTCGGCGGGTGGTCCTGGCGCGTGCAGGCCGTGACCGCGATCCCCTTCGGGCGCGGGTGGACCTACGCCGGCGGCCGGGCCGAGTCGCTCGCGTCGCTGGCGATCGCGCCCGGCGTGGCCCCGGCGCACGCGGATCACACGGCGGTCGTGCTCGACTTCGCCGCCAGCGGGCTCGGGCCGCTCGCGGTGCTTGGGCAGCGGCCGACAGGCGCGGGCGTCGGCGGGGCGTCGGGCGATGCGTGGCGCGACGGCGTGCTGATGTCGTGGGAGGCGCGCCGGTGGACGGTGCTCCCGCTCCCCTGGCAAGATGGTGTCGAGACGCGGGCCCAGCCGCCCGGCCCCGCCGCCCGCGTCGTGCTGGGCGGCGCGGCTGTTGGCCCTGTGCTGCTGGTCATGGAGCCCGGCGAGGCGGGGTGGACGGGGCGCGTGTGGCGGACGGAGATCGACGCCGAGCGAGCGCGGCTGGTGGGGCCGCCCCGGCCCGCGGTGTGGACGGCGATTGATGTTCAGCCCGGACCCATGCTCGACGAAGCGGCCCGCGCCGAGGGGCACCGCATCATGGCCGTGCCCTCGCCGCAGGTTGGCGGCGAGAGTCTGGTGCTGGAGTTCCGCGACGCGGCGGGCCTTGGCCTGCGCGTGCTGAGCAGCGGCGAGAATGAGGCCGAGCTGCTGCACCTCGCGCGGGTCGAGCAGGCTGAGACCGTGCTGGGCGTCACGGGCATGGGCCCGGCGGGCGAGCGCCCGGCCCGGGTCGCCATGGCCTGGCGCGACACCGACGCCGCCAACCCCGAACGCGCGACGCTCAACGTGCGCGAGTGGTCGATCTCTACGGGGCGCGAGCTGTACGCCGGCCCGGCCCGGAACACCATCGGGCTGGTGACCCGTCAGTACCAGGCGCTCGCCGTCCTGATGGTCGCGACGCTCGGGATGGTGCTGCTGTTCGTGCTCCGCCCGGAAGCGCGGGCGGGCGACGGGCTGCCCAAGGGGCTCCGGGCGGCGGGGCCGCTGTCGCGGACGATGTCCGGCGCGGTCGACGTGGTCTTCGGCGCCATGCTCGCCTCCGGGCTGAGCGGGATCGGGCTGGGCGCGATCCTCGATCTGCCCGGCGTCCTCGCCGGCGAGCATGACCTGATCGGGCCGCTGCTGGCACTGCTGATGGCGGCGGTGCACTGCACGGCGGGTGAGACCATCGCCGGGCAGTCGCTCGGAAAGATGATTGTGGGCAGCCGGGTGGTCTCCCTGCGCGGGCGGGCGACGCCGGCGGACGCCGTCGGACGCGCAACTTTTGTGCAGGTGCTGGTCCGCAATCTCATCCGGTGGAGCGTCCCCCTCGTGGGGCTGGCGGTGCTGCTGGACCCGGACCGGCGGCATGCGGGGGATCTCGCCGCCGGGACCAGTGTGGTTGTGGAGGAAGAGCCGGATCAGTCCGGGGGCGATGGGGGGGATGAGCCGTAGCCGGAGCGCAGAAGCCGCGCGAAGGGGGGCCCGAATCATCAAGGGCCGTCCCGGGGCCACCCGATAACGCGAACGGACACCGACACGCCCCCTTCCGGGTCGTGCCGGTGGAGGTCGTGCGGAGGCTTGACCGGCGTGGCAGATCAGGGACACAGCACGGCGCCGAGCGGCAAGCCGACCCCGCGGGATGCGGGAGCGGCGGGCAAGAAGGCGCGAGACGCGGGCGCGACGCCAGCCGGCGGGCGGACTTTGCCGCCCATGCGGCATCTCTGGCCGATCCCCGCGCTGGTGGTCGCGGGCGGGCTGTTCGTCGGCGGGCTGGTGATGGCCGTCGCCAGTCGTCCGAAGCCGGACCCATCGGCGCCGCTCGCGGCGGCCGTCGCGCTGGTCGAGGCCAGCCAGTTCGAAGAAGCCCTGCAGCGCCTCAACACCGACGTGCTGGCGTTCATGGATCACGGCTCGCCCACGCCGGAGCAGCGGCGCGAGTTCTTCTTGGCCCGGGCCCGCGCGCTCTCGGGCGGGCAGAAGTCGATGGGCGTGGACGTGCCCGCGAACCACCGCTCGATCGTGGACGACTACGGCCGGGCCCGCGCGATCAACGCCGACCTGCCGCCGGCCGATGTGTCGCGCCTGGGCGAGTCGCTCGTCGCGCTCGACCGCGTGCGCGACGCGGAGACGCTGGCGCGAGAACTGCCTGACGGCGAATCGGGGCGGCGCGTGCGGCTGTTCCGGGCGATTGTTGAGAAGAACTTCGAGCGGCTGAGCGCGGGCAGCATCGCGCACGCCGCGGCGGACGGACACGCCGCGGACGCGCCGGCCGGCAAAGACCACGCGTCCCCAGCGCCGAGCAATCACGGCGCGGCGGACGCGCACGCGGCGGACAAGCACGCGCCAGACAAGCACGCTGATGCCGGGCATGCCGACGCGGACCATGCGGACGCGGGTCATGCGGACAAAGGCCACGCCTCCGGCGGGCATGGCGAGGGCGGGCACGGACCCGCCGCGCACGCGCTCGCCCCGCTCACGCCCGAAGAGGCCAAGGCCCGGGCCGAGCAGACGCTCGACCTGCTGGCGGCGCTGGCCAGTTCGCCGGACCTGAGCCCGGACGACGCGGCGTGGGTGCTCACGCGCCAGGCCGAGGCGCTACTGCAGGCCGGTCGCGCGGAAGAGGCGGCCAACAAGCTGGTTCGCCGGCTGGCCAAGCTCACCGGGCTCACGCTCGAGCAGCAGGGCGAGCTGAGGCTGCTCCTCGGCCGGGCGTACGCGCAGCAGGACGACGGCGCCAGCGCCGTGCGCCATCTCGACGCGGCGTGGGAACTGCTCCCGCCGGGCACGGCGCCGCGGGCTCAGGCGGGCGTGCTGCGCGGGCAGATCGCGCAGGCGCAGGGGCGGCTTGAGCAGGCCCGCGAGATGTTCCAGGCCGTGCGGAACGAGTCGCAGGACGGGCGTGCGGCTCTCGAAGCGCTCCTCGGGCTCGCGGAGATTTCCGCGGCCGATCGCGAAGCGCCAGAATCACGCCGCGCGAGCCTGGAGCAGTACGCGGAGATCGTCGAGCAGGTGCAGAAGGCGGCGGCGGCGGGCGTCGGGCCCGGCGGGACGGTGCCCGTCGAGCGCGTGTCGATGAGCCTGATGCAGCGGTTCACGGAACGCCGCGACTCGGGCCTGCGCGAGGACGCGCTGCGGTATGCGCAGATGGCCGAGAGCCTGCACCCCGAGAAGCAGATGCCCGCCGAGATCCTGCGGGGGATCGGGAGCGTGCGCCGCGAACTCGCCGACGAGATTCTCACGCAGGCCAGCGCTGGGCAACCGGCGGAGTTCGGCGTCGAAGACCTCGACCCGGCAACGCGCGGCGAGGTGAAGCTGCACCTGTTGGCGGCGGGCGATTACCTCGAGCGGCACGCGTCGGCCGTGCTCGCGACCGACGGGGCCGTGTCGGGCGAATCGCTCTGGCTCTCGGCGGATTCGTACGACCGCGCGGGCGACATGGAGCAGGCCCGCAAGGTCTTCTCGCGGTATGTCGATGGCGCGTCGGACAACGACCCGCGCCGTCCCGAGGCGCGGTTCCGCCTGGCCCAGGTCTTCCAGGCGACGCGCGATTACGCGGCCGCCGCTGCCTTGTACCGCGATCTGGTCGACGCACGCACACGCGTGGGTGGCGCAGCGGGCGTGTGGGGCGAGCGGGCGATCGTCCCGCTGGCGATCGCGCTGATCAGCGATCAGAACGCCGCCAACGACGAGCAGGCCGAGGCGCTGCTGACGGGCGTGGTCGATGGCGCGGGCCTGGCCCCGGACGCTGCGGCGTTCCGCGACGCGTTGATCGAGCTCGGGTCGATGTACTACGAACGCGGGAAGTACCCGCAGGCGATCGCGCGTTTGGAGCAGGCCGCCGAGCGATACCCAGAGGATCGGCGGGCCGCGATGGTGCGTCTGCGCCTGGCCGACAGCCACCGGCTCGAAGCCGAGTCGATCGAAAAGACGCTGGGCGCGTCGGCCCTGCCGCAGAGCGAGGCGGACGAGCTCCGCGCCCTGCGCGTCCAGCACCTGCGCACGGCCCGGGCCAAGTTCGACGAGGTTCGGCGCGACCTCGAGCAGCGTCCGTCGCGAGATCTCACGTCGCTCGAACGCACGGGGATGCGCAACGCGTTCTTCTACTCGGGCGACTGCTCGTTCGAACTCGGCGACTACGGGCAGGCGATCGAGACCTACGACGCGGCCCGCCTGCGCTACAGCGACGACCCGGCCTCGCTGGTCGCGATGATGCAGATCGTCGCGTCGTATCAGGCGATGGGTCGTGCGGCGGAGGCCCGCACCGCTGTCGAGCGGACGCGTCAGCAGCTGGCGCGGTTCCCCGAATCGGCGTGGAACGACCCGACGCTGCCGATGCAGCGCAAGCACTGGGAGCGGTGGCTGGAGAGCGCCGCGCAGTACGACCAGGCGGCCCGGGCCGGCGAGTCCGGGGAGGAGCGGCGATGAGCGAACGCCCCGTGATGCCAACCGCACGCCGCGCACCCGCGCCGGACTTCGACGCCGACCCGTCGGGCTGGCTGCCGGCGCTGCTCGAGGTGCTCGACGAGCAGGTCGCCACGTGCCGCGATATTGAGGCAATGGCCCGGGCGCAGACCGACGCCGTCGCCAACGGCGAGACGGACGCGATGCTCCGCGTGCTGGGCGAGCGGCAGGTGCTGGTGGACCGCGTGGAAGCCGGCGATCGACGACTGGACACCTTCCGCCCGCGGCAGGCGGCGCTGCTGGCGCGCCTCGCGCCCGTGCAGCGCCGGGCCGTCGAAGAACGGCTCGACGCGCTGTCGTCCATCACCGCGCGGATCTGCGAGCGCGATTCGCGCGATCGTGCGGCGATCGAGGCGCAGCGCGCCGAAATCCTCCGGGAAATGCAGGGCCTCACACGCGGGCGCGGCGCCGTCGCGGCCTACGTCACCGGCACCCGCCCCGCGGGCGCGACCGGTGCGGCGACGGAGGATCGCAGCGCATGACCCAGCTCGTGCCCACCATCGCCACCGACGCCAACGCGGCGGCCGCGAACGCGCTCTCCGCCGGCGACCTCGCCGAGGTCCTCGCCGCGTTCAATGACGTCACCGCGCGCCTGCACACCAGCCACGAAGCCCTCCGCGGCGAGGTCGCCCGCCTGCAGGCCGAGCTGCGCGACGCCAACGAGCAGATCGAGCGCTCACGCCGCCTGGCGGCGCTGGGCGAGATGGCGGCGGGCATCGCGCACGAGGTCCGCAACCCGCTGGGTTCGATCCGCCTGTACGCACGCATGCTCGAGCAGGACCTGGTCGATCGCCCGACGGAGCAGGGCGTGGCCCGCAAGATCGCCGCCGCGGTCACCGGGCTCGACGCGATCGTCGGCGACGTGCTCACCTTCGCCCGGGAGATGCGTGTCGCGCCGCTCGCGTCGGAGACGGAGGCGATGATCACGCGTGCGATCGAAGAATGCCGCGACTGCTCCGCGGGTATCGACGTGGTGGTGCGGGTTGAGCCGCCGGCGGCGTCGGTGGTGTGCGACGCGGCCCTGGCGCACCGGGCGCTGACCAACATTTTGCGGAACGCCTTCGAAGCCGTCCGCGATCACGCGGCCCGGGACGGGCAGAGCGTGCATGCACCGATCGGGCGGGTGACGGTGACGGCGGGGCTTCGGCGGGCGCGGCGCGGCGGGCCGGGAGAGGCCGTCGTCAGCGTGCGCGACTCCGGCCCCGGCGTGCCCGAGCACGTCCTGCCCCGCATCTTCAACCCCTTCTTCACCACCCGCGCCAGCGGGACGGGCCTGGGCCTGGCCATCGTCCACCGCATCATGGACGCGCACGCCGGGCGGGTCAGCGTGAGCAACGAGCGCGACGCGGACGGGCGCGTCCTGGGCGCGCGGGTCGAACTCATGTTCCCCCAGACAAACGTGCACCAGAGCCCCCGGCCGATGCCGGCGCGGGCGGGGACGGAACTCGGACAGATCGGATCGGCCTCCGGTTCCCGGCGTCGCCGGGCCGGCGGGCGAACCGCGGAGGAGACGCGATGAGCACCGTGCTGGTGGTCGATGACAAGGAAATGCTGCGCGACAGCGTGGGAGCGACGCTCCAACGCGCCGGCATGGGCGTGGCCACGGCCCCCGACGGGCGGGCCGCGCTCGACCTGATCGCCAGGCGACGCCCGGACGCCGTCGTGACGGACCTGCGCATGCCCGGCGTGAGCGGGCTGGAAGTGCTCGAGCAATCGCGCCAGATCGACGACACGCTGCCCGTCATCGTGATGACGGCGTTCGGCGCGGTCGATACGGCGGTCGAGGCGATGAAGCTCGGCGCGTTCGACTACATCACCAAGCCCTTCGAGGGCGACGAGCTCGTCATCGCCGTCAAACGGGCCATCGAGCACGGACGCGTGCTGCGTGAGAACGCGGTGCTGCGCACGCGTGACCAGCCTGCCGGCGCCGGCGGGTCCACCGCGACGACCGCCGAGCGGCGCGGGCTGGACCGCCTGGTGGGTTCCTCGCCCGTGATGCGCCGCGTGAAGGAGCAGGTGCTCGCCGTCGCCGAGAGCCAGGGCACGGTGCTGATCGTCGGCGAGAGCGGGACGGGAAAGGAAGTCGTCGCGCAGGCGATCCACGACCTGAGCCCGCGCGCGGGCGAGCCGTTCCTCGCCGTCAACTGCGCGGCCCTCAGCGAGTCGCTGCTGGAGAGCGAGCTGTTCGGGCACGAGAAGGGCGCGTTCACGGGGGCCGAGCGGCTGCGCAAGGGTCGCTTCGAACTCGCCGACCGCGGCACCCTGCTGATGGACGAGATCAGTGAGATCGCCCCGCGCGTGCAGGCCAAGCTGCTCCGCGTGTTGCAGGAGCGGGCCTTCGAGCGCGTCGGCAGCAGCCTGACCATCGGCGTCGACGTCCGCGTGATCGCCACCAGCAACCGCGACCTGCCCAAGGCCGTCGGCCGGGGCGACTTCCGGCAGGACCTGTTCTTCCGCCTCAACGTGCTGCCCGTCCACCTGCCCCCGCTGCGCGAGCGCACGGAGGACGTGCCGGAACTGGTGGCCCACTTCGTCGCCCAGACGGTTCGGCGTGAAGGCCGCCCGGCGGCCCCGTTCACGGACGAGGCCCTGCGCGTGCTCGCGTCGTACGACTGGCCCGGCAACGTGCGCGAACTGCAGAACATCTGCGAGCGGGCCGCGGTGCTGTGCCGGGGCGAGCCGGTGACGGCCGACATGGTCCGCCCGTGGCTCTCGGGCGGGGCAGCGCGGCTGGATGCCGGCGGTGGAATGGTCACCGGCGCCGCCGTCGCTCTGGTCGAGGCCAAGGCGGCCGGGCTGATCGCCGACGCCATCGCCGTCGACGGACGGGCCCTGGAGGACATCGAACGCGAGGCGATCGTCCGCACGCTGTCGAAGTTCAACGGGCACCGCCAGCGCACGGCCCAGGCCCTGGGCATCGGCGTCCGCACGCTGGGCCTCAAGCTCAAGAAGTGGAAGGAACTCCAGCTCGTCGAGGCGACCCTGTAAGCCCCGGCACGCGGATTGCGGAAGGGAGCGTTGATGCAGATCACCGATCTCATCGGCGGCGGCGCGATCGAAACCCTGGAGATGTCCGTCCGCTTCGCGGGCGCTCGCCAGCGGGTCATCGCGTCCAACGTCGCCAACATCTCGACGCCCAACCACATCCCGTACGACCTGTCGCCGGAGGCGTTTCAGAAGTCGTTGCGGGCCGCGGTCGAGCGTCGCCGGGCGGAGTCCGGGCAAGCAGGGCGGCTGAGGCTGGAGTCAAACGACGAGATGCGGATCGAGCGCGATGGGGACATCCGCTTCAACCCGCGCACGGCGAGCGGCAACATCCTCTTCCACGACCGCAACAACCGCGACCTGGAACGCCTCATGCAGGCCAACGCCGAGAACGTCGGCGCCTTCCGCGTCGCGATCGACCTGTTGCGGACGCGGTACGAGGTCGTGCGGTCGGCCATCGCGGAGCGGCCCTGAGACGTGATCGGACGGAGCGGCATCCTTTAAGAGGAGGCGGGCGTGTACGGTGCGCTGGACATCTCAACGGGCGGCATGATCGCCCAGCGGACGCGCTTGGAGGCCATCATGGCCAACATCGCCAACCGCGACACCGTCATGGACGCGTCCGGGCAGAACAACCCGTTCCAGCGCCGCGTGGTGCACTTCGCCGCCGGCGACCCGTCCGCCGGTTCCGCCGGCGCCCGTGCGCTGGGCGTGCATGTCGCCGAGATCGAGTCCGTGCCCGAGTTCGAATCCCGCTTCGAGCCCGACAGCCCGCTCGCCGACGCGTCGGGGTATGTGAAATACCCGGCGATCAACTCCGTGTTCGAACAGCTCAACGCCTACGAAGCCCAGCGGGCCTACGAGGCGAACGTGACGGTCGCGGAGGCGGCCAAGACGATGCTCACGCAGGCTCTGCGTTTGCTTGCGTAACCTGATCACCCTCAGCAGTGAGAGCACACAGGCATGAGCGATCCCCTCGGATTCATCTCACGGGCCGGATCGGTGGGCTACACGCCGCCGGGTGGTGAGCCGCGCCAGGCAACCTCCGGGCACGCCGGGCCCGACTTCAAAACGACCCTGATGCAGAACATCGAGAAGGTCAACCAGATGCAGCAGGAAGCCAGCGCTGCCATCGAGGACCTTCAGACCGGCAAGCGCAACGACGTCGAGGGCGTCCTCCTGGCGACTCAGAAGGCCGACGCGGCCTTCCGCACGCTGCTCGCGACCCGCAACAAGGTCCAGCAGGCCTACGAAGAGCTCAAGCAGCTCCGCGTCTGACCCGTCGCGGGGGAGCGGGTCTTCGGCGGGGCGCGAGGTCGTGAATCGGCAAGCTTTGCGCGTGGCGCGGAATGTGCCGCGTTGTTTCCGCGCGATTCAAGCCCGAGGGCCGCGCCGTCCGACGATGGGCCGAGTGTCCGGTGCGCGCGGCGATCTTCGCCCCGTGCGCCGGCGCGGCGGCACGCAGGACGCGTCCGCACACCTGATCGCAGCGGCACGGAGGCCGAGGACCCGTGGAACTTGTCCGTCGCATGCTCGCCACCGTGCAGCGCCAACTCTCGGCGCTGACGCTGACGCAGCGCCTGCTCATCGCCGCCCTCGCGATGATCCTGCTGATGGGGTTCTTCCTCGTCAGCCAGTACGCCGGCGCGCCAAAGTACGTCCCGCTGGCCCCCTCCGCCACCGCCGAAGAACAGCAGAAGATGGCCGAGAGCCTCGACGTCGTCGGGGTGCGGTATGTCACGGAGAACGGCAAGCTGCAAGTGCCCGCCGAGCAGTGGCACATGGCCATGGCCCGCCTGGCCCAGGCCCAGGCCCTGCCCGGCGACCGGCGCCTGATGTTCGAGCAGCTCATCGGCCAGCAGAACTGGCTGATGTCCTCCAGCCAGATCAACGCGATGAACATCATCGCGCTTTCCAACGAACTCGCCGCGGTCATCAAGAACTTCCCCGGCATCGACAACGCGAGCGTGTTCATCTCCAGCCCCGAGCCGCGCGGCATCGGGGCCCCGTTCCGCCGCCCCGTCGCGCAGGTCACCGTCTTCCCCCGCCGCGGCAGCGGGCTTGACCAGGCCACCGTCAACGCGCTGGCCGACCTGGTCGCCGGTTCGACCTCCGGCATGGAAGCCCGCGACGTCGCCATCATCGACGGCACCAACAAGCGCTCGTACCGCGCCGTCGCCGGCGACGAGATGACCTCCGGCACATATATGGAGCACGTCGGCAAGGTCGAGACGCGCGTGCGCGAGAAGGTCGAGGACCAGCTCAAGTTCATCGCCGGCGTGATCGTCTCGGTCAATGCGATGGTCGACGCCTCCCGCCGCTCCAGCAAGGAAATCCGCGTCCTGGACCGCAACGCGGGCACCGTCGTGGTACCGGTGGAGGAGTCCGGCACCAACTCGACCACCGCCGCGGCCCGCCCCAAGGCCGCCGCCCCGGGGCTCGATTCCAACGTCGCCATGGACATCGCCACCGCCAACTCCGGCGGCGGGGGCAACTCCTCCAGCGACGAGACCACGACGACCAAGAGCGAAGTCCGTTTCGGCGAGCGCGTCACGACGCAGTCCGACCCGACCGGCCGCCCGACCAAGATCAACGTCACCGTCAGCGTCCCGCGCGAGTACGTCGTCGAACTCGTCAAGCGTCGCAAGGCCGGCGGCCAGGGCGGGGCGGCCGGCGCCGCCGACGCCGAACCGACCGACGACGAACTCAAACAGGAATGGGAAGGCGCCGGCGGCGAAGGTCAGAGTGCCGGGGGCCTTCGGGCCAAGATCGAGGAGATGGTCGCCCCGCTCGTCGAGACCGACAGCTCCAGCGGGCTCTCCGCCGCCGCCACGCCGACGATCACCCCCGGCACCGTCCGCGCGTTCCTCATCCCCGTCGCCACCGCGTCGATCATGCCCGCCGGCTCGGGCGGAGCCGCGGGCGCCGGCTCCGGCGGCGTCACCGGGCTGCTCACCGGGCTCACCTCGGGCGGCGGCGGCATCATCAAGTACGCACTCCTCGGCGGGCTGGCCGCTCTCGCCGTCGGGCTCATGCTCACCGTCGCCCGCAAGAGCACGCAGGCCAGCGCGCTTCCGACGGCGGAAGAGATCGTCGGCATCCCGCCCACGCTCAGCAACGCCGGCGACATCGTCGGCGAGGCCGACGAGGGCGAAACCCCCATGACCGGCATCGAGGTCGATGCCGACGCCCTCAAGTCCAGCCGGATGCTGGAAGAGATCAGCCAGCTTGTGAAGAGCAACCCGACGTCGGCCGCCACGGTGTTCAACCGCTGGCTGTCGACCGATGCCTGAGGCCCGAGGCGCCCAATGCCGCGCAAGCCCAACGAGAAGCTCCCGACCAACCCCGCCGAGCTCGAGCCGCTGACCAAGGCGGCGATCCTGCTCATGACGCTCGAGACGCAGGCGGCGTCGGCGCTGCTCAAGCAGCTTGCGCCCAAGGCCGTCGAGGAAGTCACGCGCGAACTCGCCGGGCTCGGGCGCGTGCCCGAACCGCTCCGCCGCGCCGTCGTCGAGGAGTATTACAACACCGCCGTCGCCGAGCAGTACCTCACCGAGGGCGGCCTGGAATACGCCCGCGAACTGCTCAAGCAGTCCCTCGACGCCGCCACCGCGGACCGGATGCTCCAGCAGATCCAGACGCAGGTGCAGAAGACGCCGTTCAGTTTCCTGCAGAAGGCCGAGAGCGAGAACCTGCTGACGTTCATCCAGGACGAGCACCCGCAGACGATCGCGCTGATCGTGTGCCACCTGCCGCACCACAAGGCGTCGGAGATTCTGGTGGGTCTGCCGGTGCAGAAGCAGATCGAGGTCATCAAGCGCATCGCGAACATGGAGCAGACCAACCCGGAAGTGATCCGGGAGGTCGAACGCGGGCTCGAGAGCCGCCTGAGCAACATGCTTACGCAGAGCATGGAAAAAGCCGGCGGCATCCCCAAGGTCGCCGAGATCCTCAACCTCGCCGACCGGGCCACCGAGAAGTCCATCATGGACGGGCTCGAGAGCGAGGACCCCGAACTGGTCGAAGAGATCCGGCGCCTGATGTTCGTCTTCGAGGACATCCTCAAGGTCGACGACAAGGGCATCCAGATGATCCTGAAAGAAGTCGACAACGACGAGCTCGGGCTCGCGCTCAAGACGGCTTCGCCCGATCTGCAGCAGAAGATCTTCAAGAACATGTCCGAGCGGGCGGCGACGCTCATCAAGGAAGACATGCAGTTCATGGGCCCGGTGCGCGTCAGCGACGTCGAGTCGGCCCAGCAGCGCATCGTCGACATCGTCCGCCGCCTGGAAGACTCGGGCGAGATCATCATCTCCGGCCGCGGCGGAGAGAGCGACCTGATCGTGTAAGCCATGGCCCTGATCAAGCACGCCAACGCCGAGAAGATCGCCAAGAGCGCGATCGTGCTGGACTTGGGCGACCTGCACCGCCAAGGCCAGGCCATGATCGCGCACGCCCGCGCTCAGGCCGACGCCATCATCGCCGAAGCCCGCGAGGAGCGCGAGCGCATCATCTCGGGCGCGGCGGAACAAGGCCGGGCCGCGGGCTTCGCCAAGGGTGTCGACGAAGGCCGCGTCAAAGGCGCCGCCGACGCCCACGCCGAGGCCCTCGCCGCCCGCCGCGCCGATCTCGATCGCCTCGTCGACGCCTGGTCCAAGGCGCTGGCGTCTTTCGGCCAGCAGCGCGACCACATGACCCAAGCCGCCGAGCGCGAGGTCATCGCGCTGGCCTGCCTGATCGCCGGCAAGGTCGTCAAGCGTTCGATCGCGCTCGATCCCGGGATCGTCGTCGATCAACTCCGGGCCGTGCTGGGCACGCTCGTGCGCGCGAGCGAACTGGTCATCGCCGTCAACCCGGCCGATCGCCCCGTGATCGACGCGGCGCTCAAGCCCCTGCTGGCGCAGTTCCCCGCCGTGCGCAGCGTGGAACTCGTCGAAGACGCCGCACTCGCCCGCGGCTCGTGCGTCGCACGCACGCGCGAGCCGGGGGCCGCGGCCCACGCCGTCGCGGGGCCGTCGAGCAGCGTCGCCCGCACCGTCTCTAGCGGCGGGCTCGGCGGCGAGATCGACGCCTCAATCAACGCACAGCTCGACCGCATCGTCGAGGTCCTCCTCCCCGGCGCGGGCCACGCCGACCAATCTCCGCCCGCCCCCGCACACGGAGCCCGCCCGTGAGCGTCCTGCAGGCCCAGATGAAGACGCTCGACGGGCTGCAGCCCATGCGCCTCACCGGCCGCGTGCACGCGCTCCGCGGGCTGAGCGTGCTGGTGCGCGACCTGCCCGTCCCCGTCGGCTCGCTCGTGCAGATCGACAAGGCCGCCGGCGGGCCCGCCGTGCTGGGCGAGGTTGTGGGCTTTGATGATCATCTCGCCATTGTCATGACCCTCGCCGGCGTCGCCGGCGTGCGCTCCGGCGATCCGGTGGTCGCCATGCACGCAACACAGACCGTCGGCGTCGGGCCCGCCCTGCTCGGGCGCGTCATCGACGGGCTGGGCCGCCCGATCGACGGCAAGGGCCCGCTGCACGGCACTGTGCCCCGACCGATCGACCCCGAGCCGATTTCGCCGCTGGCGCGCCGACGCATCACCGAACCGCTCTACACCGGCGTCCGCAGCATCGACCTCATGACCACCCTGGGCCGCGGGCAGCGCGTCGGCGTCTTCGCCGGCTCCGGCGTGGGCAAGAGCACGCTCCTGGGCTCCGCCGCCCGCGGCACGTCTGCCGACGTCTCCGTCGTCGCGCTCATCGGCGAACGCGGGCGCGAAGTCCGCGACTTCATCGAGCACACGCTCGGGCCCGACGGCCTGGCCCGCTGCGTCGTCGTCGTCGCCACCAGCGACGAGTCGGCCCTCCTCCGCGCCCGGGCCGCCATGGTCGCCTGCGCCGTCGCCGAGCAGTTCCGCGACTTGGGCCGCAGCGTCCTGCTCATCATGGACTCCATCACCCGCTTTGCGCACGCGCAGCGCCAGATCGGCCTCTCCGTCGGCGAGCCCCCCGCGACCCGCGGCTACACGCCCAGCGTCTTCGCCGCCCTCGCCCGCCTGCTCGAGCGGGCCGGCTCGCTCGCCTCCGGCCCCGGCTCGATCACGGGCATTTACAGCGTGCTGGTCGAGGGCGACGACATGACCGAGCCGATCGCCGACGCCGCCCGCGGCATCCTCGACGGGCACATCGTCCTCTCGCGCACGCTCGCGCAGCGGGCCCACTTCCCCGCGATCGACGTGCTCGATTCGGTCTCGCGCGTCGCCGACGACGTCACCGACGCGGCCCACATCGCCGCACGCCGCCAGCTCATCCGCCTGCTCGCGTCCTATCGCCAGTCGGAAGACCTCATCCAGATCGGCGCGTACGCCAAAGGCTCCAACCCAGTCGTCGACGCGGCGATCCGGCATAACGACGCCATCCTCACGCTCCTTCAGCAGGGCTCACGCGAGATCGAACCGTTCGACGGCGCCAAGGCCCGCATGGTCCGCCTGGCGATCGAGGCCGGCGCCACCCTGCAGCAACTCACCCAGGGCAAGCGCCCCGCCGCGTGACGCACGTTCGTGCATGAACCAGGACCCATCCAGCCATGCCCCGGCGCTTCATCTTCAAACTCCAGCCCGTGCTTGAACAGCGCGAGCGCGCCGAGCGGGATCAGCAGGTGAAGGTCGCCGCGGTCGAGCGCCGGCGCGTCGAGCTCGAAGACCGCCTGCGCGACCTGAATCGGCAGATGCAGGACGAACGCCGCCAACTCCGCGACCATCTCGGCGCCGCCGCGGTCCAGCCCGGCGGCAGTGGGGGGGAGGCTCGCGCTCAGCCCGTCCGCGTCCCGCTCGACGCGGTGCGCATGCAGACCAACGCCGGCCTGCACCACGCGCTCACGGCCCGGCGACTGGCCCTCGAACTCGCCGGCGTGCAGGCCAGCCTCGCCCGCGAACGGCAGACCCTCATCCGCGCCAGCGCCGCTCGCAAGGCCGTCGAACTGCTCAAGCAGAAACGCCGCGCCGACTTCGACCGCGACCTGCTCCGGCGCGAACTGGCCGACCTCGACGAGCTGACCGTCATGCGGCACGCCCGCGCCGATGACCCGACGGAGACCGACGCATGAAGTCCCTGCTCACCATCCTCGCCTGCGTCGCCATCGCCAACATGCTCGCCATCGGCGGGCTCATCGGGTGGCTGAAGATGACGGACCGCCTCAACGCCGAACGCGTGCAATCGGTGCGCAAGGTTTTCGCACACAGCATCGCCGACGAGGCCCGCGCCGCGGCAACCGCCCAGGCCGAGGAGGAGCAGGCCGAGAACGACCGCGCCGCCGCCGACAAACTCGCCGAACCCCCAACCGGCGCCGCCGAACAGATCGAGCAGCAGCGCACCAAGGACGAGTCGGAGCGTCAGCGTCTCGATCGCCAGCGCGACGAGATCGAAGCCCTGCGCGCCGCGCTTGCCTCGCGGCTGGCCGAGCTCGAGCAGCGCGAGAAAGCCCTCGCCGCCGAGCGCAAGGCGCTCGACGACGCCCGCACCTCGGCCGCCAAGAGCGCGGTCGACAAGCAGTTCAAGGACGCCTTGGCGACGCTCGAGGGTCAGAAGCCGCGCGACGCCAAGCAGATGCTCAAGGCGATGATCGACGAGAACAACACCGCTCAGGCCGTCGATTACCTCGCCCGCATGGAGGAGAGCAAGCGGGCCAAGGTGATGGCGGAGTTCGTGAAAGAGGACGCGGCGTTGGCAGCGGGTTTGCTCGAACGAGTCCGGACGCGGGGCGTGCCCGCACAGACCGCCGCAAGCCCGGGCCCCACGAATGACCAACCGACTGGCGCTGCTCGCCCCGATCCCGCTGGGGCTCCCGCGTCTCGATGACGCGGCCCGTCTCTCGCCGACGCGCGATCGCGCTCGCACGACGGAGTCTCTCGCCGAGCGCAAAGTGCGCGAGCCCAAGCCCGACCGCGCGGACTTCGCCGACCGTCTGCGCAAGAAGCGGCAGGACGACAAGTCCCCCGCCGCCGCCGACGCCGCGCCCGACGAGCAGCGTCCCGGCGCCCGCGCGACGGACCCCGCCGCCAAACCCGTCGAGCCGCCGGTGCCCGCGCTGTCCGACGCCTCGACCTCCGCCTACCCCGATCTCACCGACCCCGGCCTGTTCACCCCGCAGGCGCCGACGAGCGACCCGGCCGCCGCGGAGCTCAAGCCCGTCATCGCCGCGCCGCCCGCCCCGGTGAGCGCCGTTGCCCAAGCCGCGGACAAGATCGCCGCCGACCGCACGCTCGATGTCGTGGCCACCGACACGCTCAAAGGTCTCGACCCGGCCCGCCTCCGTCTCGTGCCGGAGCACGCCCGCGCATCGTGGACCGCGGTCACCGATCGGGGCCGCCCCGCCAACCGCGCCAGCGCCGACGCCGCCCGCACGGACTCGACCGCAGCCGCCGACCCATCGCTCGCCTCGCCCGCGTCCGCACCGTCGCCCGCGAACACGCCGAGCGCAGCGCCGATCTCCGCGTCCGTCACTGACCCTGCCACGCCAAGCGCGTCCATCCTGCCCCCGAGCGACAGCGGCGCGTCCACGCCCCTCCGCACAGACTCCGGCGACGCCCGCGCAACCGCCGCATCCTCCGCGATCGCGGCCGCCCCGAACGAATCGCCCGCGCGTCCCCCCGCCACGCCCGGCGTCGTGCTGAACCTGCTCACCCCGACGCCGCGCCCCGTCACCGCCGACACGCGCCCCGGCGATCCGCGCGACCTCGCTCCAGCCGGCGCGCCCGCCGACCTCCGTTCCCCCGCGCGAACCGCCGCGTCAGACCTCGGCGGCCACTCGAACGACGCCGGTCACGCCGGCCGCGATGGTCAGCACGCCGGCGCCGGCCGCGGCGGGTCCGCATCCGCCGCTCAGGCCCTGCTGAGCACGCAGCACGCCGCCGACCCAGCCCTCGCCAACCCGGCCCTCGCGCCGCAGCTCGAGCGGGCCGTGCTCGCGTCGATGAACGCGCTCAGCGGCGCGGTCACGCTCCGCCTGAACCCCGCGTCCCTCGGCCAGGTCCGCGTCAGCGTCGCGATCGACCGCGGGTCCGGCGCCGTCGCCGCCAAGTTCGACGTCGCCTCGCCCAAGGCCGCCGGCGCGATCACCGCGGCGCTCGACGGACTGCGCACCAGCCTCGAATCCCGCGGCATCGACGTCCGCGGGCTCGACGTCCGCGTCGACCCCGACAGCGCCGCCGGCGTCTCCTTCCCGCAGCGCGACCCCGCGCTGCCCACGCTCACCGACTCCACCCGCCCCGATCCAAACAGCCCCGACACTCACCGACCGGAGTCGGCCGCTTCTGCGCCCACGCCGGGCGCCGCTGGCGCATCTTCCGCGCCCGCACCGTTCAACAACCCCGCCAACCCCGACGCCGGGCAGTCCTTCACCCCCGGCGCGCCGTTTGCGAACACCGAGTCGGCGAGCGCCCCGCGCTCGCACGCTGCGGCTGCGGAGGACGTGCTCATCACGCTCCCCAACCTCGGCCCCGTCCGCGTCCTCGCCGACGGCCGCCTCGTGCTCGACGCTCTGGCCTGACGTTCTCTCCCCACCGGACCCGAGGATCGCCGCATGTCGCAGATCACCTCCAACATCCCCGGGCTCTCGGCGAACACCACCACGTCCACCGACGCCTACAGCAAGCTCACCAGCGGCGACTTCGTCAAGATCATCATCTCCGAACTCTCCCGTCAAGACCCCCTCAAGCCCAACGACTCCAGCCAGCTCGTCCAGGACATGTCCAACCTGCGCTCCATCCAGGCCAGCATCGACATGCAGGACAAGCTCGACGACCTGGTGAAGGAGAACCAGTTCGCCTCCGCCGCCGGGCTCATCGGCAAGGGCATCTCGGGCCTCAACGCCACCTTCGACCGTGTCGAGGGCATCGTCCGCTCCGTCAGCGCCACCGCCGACGGGCCCGTGCTCACCATCGTCGACCCGGACAACCGCGTGCACCGCGTGCGCTTCGACGCCATCGACGAACTGGTTGAACCGCCGCCCGCGACCAACGGCTGATCCGCTCGCAGCACCCACACCCAATGGCCGCCGACCCAGTCCAACTCCTGCGATCGCTCTCGGGCGTAGCCCCGGCCCGTCCGAGCCTGGATGTCGCCGCCGGTCGCGACGCCGTCGCCGGCCCCGCCTTCGCCGATCTGCTCGCCAAGGCCAAGTCCGGCACGCTCGCCAGCGATCGGCCCGTCACCATCGACCCCATCAGCGATCTCACGTTGTCCGATGAGCAGTCCGCCCGGCTCGCCGCCGCGGCCGACCGTCTCGAAGCCGCTGGCGTCCGCAACGCCCTGGTCGTGCTCGACGGCAAGAAGCTCATCCTCGACGTCCACCAGCGCCAGGTCACCCCGGCGCAGGACGCCAACCTCATCGACGGTATCGACGGCGTGCTCGATCTCTCGACGAGCCCCGCCGCCGCGCCGGTCGGCCTCTTCGGCCCGCTCGTCCGGGCCGACGCGGCTTCATCCCCCGCGGCGCGCGGAGCGCGCTCGCCTTCGTCCGTCCCGATCGCCCCGTCGGAGAACCCGGCGATCGCCCGACTGCTCGCGGAGCGAGCCCAGTCCTGATCGTCCTTTGACGGCGCCGGAGCGCGCTCGAACAAAGGCCCCGCTGTTCCCGCGCGCACCGGGCGAGCCTCGCCCCGGCCCGCCCGCCCCGCGCCCCAAGCGCACCCGCCCACCCCGCCGGAGACGCCATGGCCTCCACGACCGCTCTGTACACCGGGCTCGCCGGCCTGACCGTCAACTCACGGTCGCTCGACGTCATCGGTAACAACATCGCCAACGCCAACACCACGGCGTTCAAGTCGTCGCGCATGCTCTTCGCGACCCAGTTCTACCGAAACCTCTCCGAAGGCACCGCCCCCGGCGCCTTCTCCGGCGGCACGAACCCCTCACAGGTCGGCTTCGGCTCCGTCGTCGCCGGCACCCAGCGCAACTTCACCAACGGCTCGCTCAGCGTCACCGGCGATTCCCGCGACCTGGCCATCGACGGCGACGGCTTCTTCATCGTCCGACGCGGCGTCACCCCCTTCTACACCCGCGCCGGCGCCTTCCGCCAGAACGCCGCCAACGACCTCGTCACCGTCTCCGGCGAACGCGTTCAAGGCTGGGGCGTCGACGCCAACTACAACATCGACCGCTCCCAGCTCCGCGACATCCGCATCCCCACCGGCACGCTCACCGTCGCCGAGCAATCCACCTACGCCAGCCTCACCGGCACGCTCAACGCCGGCGGACCGCTCCCCACCAACGGCTCGCGCACCACGCTGAGCCCCCTGTTCCTCCGCGCCGGCGCCGCCGGCACGCTCGACGGCACGACGCCCCTCACCGACGTCGCCAACACCTCCGGCGGCCCGGCCATCTTCTCCGCCGGCGAGACCTTCCGCGTCACCGGCGTTCGCAAGGGCACCCAGACCCTCGCCCCTCAGACGCTCGCCATCACCGCCGGCACCACCGTTGACGACCTGATGAACTTCCTCACCACCGCGCTGGCCATCCAGCCCGACGCCGGCCGCAACCCCGACGGCACCCTGCCCGGCGTCACCATCGACGGCGCCGGCGTCATCACCATCGACTCGAACGCCGGCACCGTCAACGGGCTCGACATCGAAGGTGCCGACCTCCAGATCCTCGACGCCGCTGGCACCGTCCGTTCTCCCGCGCCGTTCATCCCCACCCTCGCCGCCACCTCCACCGGCGAGAGCGTGCGCACCCGCATCGTCGCGTACGACTCCCTCGGCGGGGCCGTCAACATCGACATCACCCTCGCCCTCGTCCAGCGCGTCGGCGGCTCCGGCACCACCTGGCGCTGGTACGCCGAGAGCCCCGAGAACCCCGCCGGCACCGGCCTCCCCCTCGGCACCGGCACCATCGCCTTCGACGAGAACGGGCAGATCTCCCAGCCCTCCTCCTTCCAGGTCACCCTCGACCGCACCGGCACCGGCGCCACCTCGCCCATGTCCCTCACCTTCGACTTCAACCGCGCCCCCGGCAACGTCACCGCCTTCAACGGCTCGCAGAACAACAGCCCCTCCCGCATCGAAGCCGCCTTCGTCGACGGCGCCCCCGCCGGCACGCTCCAGGGCTACAACGTCGGCGACGACGGCATCATCACTGGCGCCTTCTCCAACGGCCGCACCCGCGTCCTGGGCCAGATCCCCATCGCCACCTTCGCCAACCAGGAAGGCCTCGTCGAAGTCGGCGCCAACCTCTTCAGCACCGGCCCCAACTCCGGCGTGCCCATCGTCTCCGAGCCTCAGGCTCTCGGCGCCGGCAAGATCGTCGGCGGCTCCCTCGAACTCTCCAACACCGAACTCTCGCAGGAGTTCATCAACCTGATTCTCGCCTCCACCGGCTTCTCCGCCGCCTCCCGCGTCATCACCACCAGCGACCAGCTCATCCAGCAGCTCCTCGCCATCGGCGCCTGAACTCGCCGGACTCGTTCAAGTCGCGCCCGCCAACCCCCGATAACCCGTCGGCGGGGCGCACCAGCGCGCCGCGCTTCCTGGAGCGCTCATGGTCTGGCGTTGGATTCTCCCGCTCGCCCTCGCGACGTTCTCCGCCGCCGTCGGCTTCGCCCTCCGCTGGGCGCAGACGATGCCGACGCTGGCGAACGTCCTCATCGCGCTGGGCCTCGCCGTCGGCGCATCGGTCGTCGCCCTCAGCGCCGCGGTCCTACTCCGCCCACGCCGCGCCCCGCTCGAAGCGGGCGCGATGGAGCGCGTCAACCAGCTCCTCACCGAACTCTTCGCGGCGGCGGAAGCCGTCGACCGTCGCGGCATCCTCGCGCTCGCCGAGGTTGCGCTCACGCGTCACGAGCCCGTCTTCCGCGTCGGCGCGGCTCGCGCCATCGCCGCCGCCGAGCCCGAAGCCATCCGCGCCGAACTCACCACGCTGCACGCGCAGTCGGCCGACGCCGCCGTCCGCCGCGCCCGCCGAAACGCCGCCTTCGCCCGCGCCGGCGCCGTCGTCAGTCTCGCCGCGGGCCTGCTGGTCGCCTCGCAGAGCGTGCTGCCCCACCTCGCCGGCGACACCGCCGGATTCTCGGACGCGCAGGCCCTCGCCGTGCTCCTGTTCACTTATGCCGGCTGCCTCATGGTCATCGTCGGGCACGCCGTTTCCGCCCGGGCCGACGTGCTCGCGCGTGAGCACGACCTCGCCGGCGCCCTGCTGGTCGAGGCCATCCTCCTCTTCCGCGCCGGCGTACCGCGCACGGTGGTCCGCGAATCGCTGCAGCGGCTGATCGCGCCGGGCGTGCCGTTTGCGCCGCCCCCGGCCCAGTCTCAGCGGGCCGCCGCCTGACACGCCCCGAAACGCGCCGCCCGTCTGGTCCGATGTCACCACCGGTCGCACCGTCCACGCGCCGTGCGCTTCCCGCGCCCCGCGACCGTTGACCCTTCGACCGGAGGCCCGCACCAATGGCTGACAAGGAGAAAAAGCCCGACGCCGCGGCCCCAGAGGCCGCCCCCGCCGAGGCCAAGGCCAAGAAGGGCCTGCCCATCAAGGTCATCGCCGTCGTCGCGGTCATCATGGTCCTCGAGGCGGTCGCCGTCGTCTTCGTCCTGGGCATGCTCGGCGGGCCCAAGAAGTCCGAGGCCCAGGTCGACCCGGCCACCCTCCATCACGACGAGTCCAACGAGATCCAGGAGATCGAACTCGTCGACGACAAGTGGCAGAACCTCACCACCGGCCGCGTCTGGATCTGGGACGTCGCCGTCGTCATCCAGGTCAAGAACAAGAACGTCGAGCGCGTCGAGAAAGTCCTCGAGCAGCGCGGCAACCAGATCCGCGAAGGCGTCGGGCAGATCGTCTCCAAGGCCCAGCACGCCCAGCTCAAAGAGCCCGAACGCCAGAGCATCAACCGCCAGATCGCCGCCTACCTCGAAAAAGTCGTCGGCACCAGCGACGAAGGCCAGTCCCTGGTCGAACGCGTCATCATCCCCAAATGCCGCGGCTTCCCGGCCGACTTCTGACCCCGCCCGCCCTCCGCCCGCATCCCCGCCCGCCCGCACCGGCTGACCCGCCGCGCAGTTCTTGCCGGTCCGCCCGCGATGCCTGCGCGTGTGCGGCGCGAAAAGTGCGGGCCCGGCGCGGGGCGCGACGATAACCGCCTCGCCGGGTCAGGCGCGGTGGAAACGCGCCCGTGCTGGCGCGTCGGCGGAGCCCGGCGCTCCGACCGAGGTCGCGCATGGCGGAGCCGAACGAAGCGACAGATGTGCCCGCGCCGGAAAACGCGGCGGACGCGGCCGCGGCGGCCCTCAAAGCCGCGCAGCAGGCCGTCGCCAGCCTCTCCGGCGCCGCCTCTCCACCACCCGCGCCCAAGCCCCCGCCCAGCGACGCCGCCAACGACGCCCTCCGCGCCGCTCAGGCCGCCATCGCCCAGGCCAAGGCCCGCAGCTCCACGCCCGCGCAAGAGCCCGAGGCCGAAGAGGCCGAGCCCGAACCCGAACCCGCCGCCCGCTCCGCCCGCGCCGGCGCCGTTCGCGGCGGCACGGCGCCCCTCAACATGCCCGAGTTCGGCGAGGCCCTCCCAGCGGGCGCGCCCGAGGGCATGGCCCTCCTCTCCGACGTCAACCTCAACGTCAAGATTGAACTCGGCCGCACCCGCATGCTCGTCGAGGACGTCCTCCGCCTCGGCCCCGGCTCCGTCGTGGAACTCGACAAACTCGCCGGCGACCCCGTCGACGTGTACGTCAACGACCGCCACGTCGCCCGCGGAGAAGTCCTCGTCCTCAACGACAACTTCTGCGTCCGCATCAACGAGATCATCGCGCACGTCCCCGCCGGCGGAAAGACCCGCTGATCGCTCCCCGCTCTCCCCCGCCGCCCGCTCTTCCGCATGCCCCGCGCCCGCCCGACCATCCTCCGCCACACCACGCTCGCGGCGGCCCTCGGCGCGGCGGCCCTCATCGCGCTCCCGCTCGCGCACGCCGAAACCCCGACGCCCGACGCGCCGTCCGCATCCACCAACGCGCCCACCCCGCCCGCCCCACAGCCCGCGCCCGCGCGCGACACACCGCCCGTTGATCTCGCCCCGCGCCCCCTCGGCACGCCGCGCACCGCTCCCGCCACGCAGATCGTCAACACCAAGCCCGCCGCGACCAACGCCGCGCCCGACGCATCCGCCCAACCCGTGAAGCCCGCGTCCGCGGCGTCCGCCGTCTCTACCGGCACCGGCTTCTCGACCGAGTCCATCATTCAGACCGCCGCGGCTCTCGGCGTCGTGCTCGCGGTGCTCATCGCGCTCGCCGTCGTCGCCCGCCGCGTCCTTCGCGCCGGCGGACTCGCGCCGCTCGGTGTCGGTGCCCCGGCGCCCGCCGGGGTGATCGAAGTCCTCGCCCGCTACCCGCTGGCCCGCGGCCAGCACCTGGTGCTGCTCAAGATCGACCGGCGCATCCTGCTGGTCGCGCACGGCTCCTCGTCCGCCCGCTCCGCCGCCGCCCCCGCCACCACCCTCTGCGAAATCACCGACCCGGAAGACGTCGCCTCCATCCTGCTCAAAGTGCAGGACGCCGAGGGCCGCTCCGCCGCCCAGCGCTTCACCGAACTGCTGTCTCGCTTCGACAAGGAGCACGACCGCCCGGCCGAGTGGTCGCCCGACGCGCCGACCAACGACGCCTCGATCGTCATCGTCCCGCCGGGCACCGGCCTCCGTCTCGCCGGGGCCGACGCTCCCACCCGCGCCCGCCGCAGGGGGACGTCCGCGTGATCGCGCGATTCCTCGCCATCCTCTGCACCGTCCTTGCGCTGGCGACGCCGACGCTGGCGCAGTCCCCGATCGTCATCCCGTCGATGCCGATGGTCCCGGCCGACCCGTCGCGCCTCATCGCGCCCGCGGCCGCCGACCCCACCGACCCATTCGGCCCCGTCAACCCGGCCGACCTCGGCTCCATCAACCCGCTCACCGTCCTCGACGCGGCCGGCTCCATGCTCTCCGGGCCCTCCCGCCAGGCCGGCGCCGCCTCCACCTCATCCCGCACCCCCGGCGGGCTCTCCGGCCCAATCAACATCCTCGTCCTGTTCACGTTCATCTCGCTCGCGCCGTCGCTCATGCTCATGACGACGTGCTTCCTGCGCATCATCATCGTGCTGGGCCTGCTCAAGCAGGCCATCGGCACGCAGCAGCTCCCCCCGCCGCAGGTCACCGTCAGCCTCGCCCTGTTCATGACCCTGCTGGTCATGGCCCCGACGTTCGACCGCGTCAACGCCGAAGCCATCCAACCCTACCAGCAGGGCCAGATCGCCAGCTACGACGAACTCTGGGCCAAGGTCCGCCAGCCCGTCCGCGATTTCATGTTCGACCAGATCGACGCCACCGGCAACTGGTCCAGCGTCTACATGGTCCTCAACTACCGGGGCGTCGACACCTCGCAGCCCGAGAAACTCTCTACCGCCGACGTCGACATGGTCACGCTCATCCCCGCCTTCATGCTCAGCGAGTTGAAGACCGGCTTCCTCATCGGCTTCAAGATCTACCTCCCCTTCCTCGTCATCGACATGGTGATCTCCGCCATCCTGCTCTCGATGGGCATGATGATGCTGCCCCCCGTGCTCATCAGCCTCCCGTTCAAACTCCTGCTCTTCGTCCTCGTCGACGGGTGGCAGCTCATCGTCGGCTCGCTGCTGCAGTCGTTCGCGCAGCGTCCGCCCGCCCCGCCCGCGTCGGCCTGGCTCGACGCACCGATGCTCTTCGACCATCTCGTGCACCTGGCCCGAACCGTCACCTAGCCGCGGCCACCTTCCGCTGCGTCCGCCAAACGCCCCGTCCCGCTCACGCCCCGGTGAACCGACCGATGAACGACCCGCTCGTCGAACTCGTGCAGTTGTCGCTGGTGATCACGCTCAAGATCTGCCTGCCGATCCTCGCGGCGGGCATCATCGTGGGCTTCCTGCTCAGCCTCTTTCAGGCCGTCACCTCCATGCAGGAACAAACCCTCACCTTCGTCCCCAAGATCGTCGCCATGCTCGCGGTCACCGTGCTGACCGTCCCCTGGATCATCGCGCGCCTCATCGACTTCACCGTCGACATGTTCACCAACTTCTAGCCGCCGCCCCCCCGTCACCGCGCCCCGCCGCCGCGATCCACCGTGCCCGCGATCGAGCCCATCCTCGCCCACGCCGCCCCGTTCCTGCTGGTGCTCTTCCGCATCAGCGGCATCTTCATCTTCGCGCCGCTGATCTCCAGCTCGCTCCTGCCCGTCCGCATCCGTCTCACGCTCGCCCTCGCGCTCACGATCGCGCTCTACCCCACGCTCCCCCCCGTCGCCATCACCAGCGAAGTCTCCGTCTTCGCCCTCGCCCCGCTGATCTTCCAGGAGACCTTCATCGGCCTGGTCCTGGGCCTTCTGGCCGCGATGCCCGGCTACGCCGTGCAGCTCGCCGGGCTGGTCATCGGCCAGCAGACCGGCATGGCCCTGGGCAACGTCTTCAACCCCGCGCTCGAGTCCGACGCCGACCCGCTCTCGCAACTGCTCATGCTCGGCGCGATCTCCATCTTCCTCGCCCTGGGCGGGCTGGACGCGGTCTTCCTCGCCGTTGCGCGTTCCTACGCCTTCGCCCCGATCGACTCCGCCGCTATGCACGCCGGCGCGCTCGAGATCGTCATCGCCGTCCTCACCGCCGGCTTCGAGATCGCCATCCGCGTCTCGGCGCCCGTCGTCGCCATCCTCCTCGTCGAGACCATCGCCGGCGGCGTCATCGCCAAGGTCCTGCCGCAGGTCAACCTCCTCTCCATCGGCTACGGCATCAAGGTCATCCTCGCCTTCCTCTGCACCATCGGCGCCATGCACGCCATGGCCGCCGTCATGCGTGACGACGCCCACCGCGCCATCCTCGCGATGGACGACTTCCTCCGCACCATCAGCCCGGCCGCCGCGCCCGCAGGAGCACGCTGATGGCCGAAGACCTGGGCGAAAAGACCGAACTGCCAACCTCCCGCCGACGCGGCGAGGCCCGCGAACGCGGCCAGGTCGCCCGCTCCACCTTCCTCGGCCCCAGCGTCGGCATGATCTCCGGGCTCATCATCCTCGTGGTCATGGGCTCCACGATCACCGCCGGTCTGGCGGCCATCCTCCGCACGCTCCTCGACGTCCGCGCCACCGCCACCCTCGACGTCGAGCACATCGCCTCCGCCGCCCGCTGGGCCTTCACCCACGCCGCACTGCTCTCCGCACCGTTCTTCCTCGTCCTGGTCCTGGTCGCGCTGCTCTCCGAGATCGTCCAGGTCGGCTGGCACCCCACCACCCAGCCACTCTCCCCGTCGCTCGAGCGGCTCGACCCGCTCAAGGGCATCGGCAAGCTCTTCGGCAAACGCAACCTCATCCGCACGCTCATCAGCCTCGGCAAGCTCATCGCCGCCGTCGTCGTCGTGGTCATCATCGCCGTGCAGGAATGGACGGCTCTGCTCACGCTCGCCTTCCTCGACATCGGCCCGATGGTCGAGCAGATGCTCCGCATCCTCTACCGCATCTGCGTCTGGCTGCTCGCCCTGCTCGCCGTCGTCGCCGTGATCGACCTGGTCTACCAGCGCTGGCAACTCACGCAGGACCTGCGCATGACCAAGCAGGAAGTCAAAGAAGAGCAGAAGCAGCAGGAAGGCGATCTCGAACTCAAAGGGCGGCGTCTCCGCCTGGCCCGTCAGATCGCGCTGCAGCGCATCAACTCCGCCGTCCCCAAGGCCGACGTCATCGTCACCAACCCCACGCACTTCGCCGTCGCGCTCAAGTACGAGCCCGGCACCATGGCCGCCCCCAAGGTCGTCGCCAAAGGGTCCGACTACCTCGCCTTCCGCATCCGCGAGGTCGCCGCCGCCCACAACATCCCCATCGTCGAACGCCCGCCCCTGGCCCGCGCGCTCTACACCGCCGTGCCCGTCGGCAAGCAGATCAAGCCCGAGTTCTACGAAGCCGTCGCCGAGATCCTCGCCTTCGTCTACCGCGTCTCCGGCCGCGCCGCCTGATTCACCCCCGCCCCGCCCGCTCCCCACTGACCCACCGCCCACCGCATGCCGCCCACCCTGGTCAAACCCGGCCTCCCAGACTGGATGCTCCGCATCCAAAAGCACCGCGGCTTGATCGTCCCCCTCGCCTTCATCGGCCTGCTGATGGTCGTGCTGGTCCCCATGCCGGCGTGGCTGATGGACGTGCTGATCTGCCTCAACATCAGCCTCAGCGTCATCATCCTGCTCACGACCATCTACATGACGCACCCGCTGGATTTCAGCGTCTTCCCCTCGCTGCTCCTGGCGACCACACTCTTCCGACTCGTCCTCAACGTCGCCTCCACCCGCCTCATCCTCAGCGCTCAGGCCAGCACGCCCGAAGAAGCAGCCTTCGCCGCCGGTCACGTCATCCAGGCCTTCGCCAACTTCGTCGCCGGAGACTCCCTGGTCGTCGGCATCATTTTGTTCGCGATCCTCGTCATCGTGCAGTTCGTCGTCATCACCAAGGGCGCCACGCGCATCTCCGAAGTCGCCGCCCGCTTCACCCTCGACGCCATGCCCGGCAAGCAGATGGCCATCGACGCCGATCTCAACGCCGGCGTCATCGACGAGAAAGAAGCCCGCCGCCGTCGCGAACGCATCGCCCAAGAAGCCGACTTCTTCGGGGCCATGGACGGCGCCTCCAAGTTCGTCCGCGGCGACGCCATCGCCGGCATCATCATCACCTTCGTCAACGTCATCGGCGGCTTCGCCATCGGCACCCTCGAACGCGGATGGCCCGCCGGGCAGACTGCCCACGTCTTCACCCTCCTCACCATCGGCGACGGGCTCACCAGCCAGATCCCCTCCTTCGTCGTCGCCATCGCCTCCGCCCTCATCGTCACCCGTTCCGGCTCCAAGCAGGACCTCGGCCGCGAACTCACCGCTCAGCTCGCCTCCCAGCCCGTCGGGCTCTACGTCACCGGCGCGTTCCTCGGCATGCTCGCCTTCACGCCCCTGCCCACCATCCCCCTCGTCGCCACCGCTCTCGCCCTCTGCGGCATCGCCTACGCCATGCAGCGCTCCACCCGCGCCACCGTCGCGCAGGAAACCGCCAAGACCGCCGCCAAACCCCCCGCCGAGCAAAACCAGCCCGAGGCCCACCTCAAGCTCGACGCCGTCGAACTCGTCGTCGGCACCGACCTGGTCCGCCTCGTCACCCCCGCCACCGGCGGCGTGCTGCTCGACCGCATCGCCCGCCTCCGCGAAGAAATCGCCGCTGGCCTCGGCTTCATCATCCCCCCCGTCCGCATCCGCGACGACAAGTCCATTCCCCTCACCGAATACCACATCAAACTCCGCGGCGCCCACGTCGCCTCCGGTCAAACCTTCCCCGACCGCCTCCTCGCCATGGACTCCGGCATCACCACCGGCCGCATCGAGGGCGAGTTCACCCGCGAACCCGTCTTCGGCCTTCAGGCCTGGTGGATCGACCCCGCTCTCCAGTCCCGCGCCGAACTGCTCAACTACACCGTCGTCGACCCAACCACCGTCATCGCCACCCACCTCGCCGACGTCCTCAAGTCCTCCGCGGCCGACCTGCTCACCCGCGAGGAGGTCAACAACCTCCTTGCCGAGCTCAAGAAGAAAGCCCCCAAGCTTGTCGAAGAGGTCGTGCCCTCGCTCGTCAAGCCGGGCGACCTGCAGCGCGTCCTCCACAACCTGCTCCGCGAACGGGTCTCCATCAAGGACCTCGAGCTCATCCTCGAAACCCTCGCCGACTGGGCCACCAAGACAAAGGACCTCGACGTCCTGACGGAGTACGTCCGCAACGCCCTCCGCCGCACCATCTGCCTGCAGCACGCCGTCCCCATCCCGCCCGAAGCGATCGATCCCTCCGGCAAGGGCCCGACGCGCCGCATCGTCTGCGTCACGCTCGATCCATCGCTGGAAGACCTCATCTCCAGCTACGTCGACCGCTCCGCCGGCGTCACCAACGTCGTCATCCCGCCGCGCACCGCCTCGCAGATCGCCACCGAGATCGGCAAGGCCCTGCAGCAACTCACGCAGCAAGGCCACCAGCCCGTGATCCTCGCCTCGCCCCCCGTCCGCGCCGTCGTCCGCCAGATCATGGAGCCGCACGTACCGGGCCTCGCCGTCCTCGGCTTCAACGAGATCGTCCCCGGCGTCGACGTCGAGTCGGTCGCGCTCGTCGCGCCACCGCCCACCGGCCCCCAACCCGCGCAAAGTTCGCCGCAACCCATGGCCGCCTGAGTCCAACGCAAGATCTCGGAGAAACACCGGGGCGCATCATCCCCGGCGCTTGACGAGAGGCGGTTCATCCGTCACAATCCCGACACGCCGCGCGGCAGGAGCCGCGCGTTCACCTGCCACGGATGGCGACGATGAAACTCAAAACATACCGCGCCTCGTCGATGGCTGATGCGCTCGCCGCGGTCAAGAAAGACCTCGGGCGAGACGCCGTCATCCTGCACACGCGCCAAGTCCGCGCCGGCGGGTTCCTCGGCTTCCGCCGACAAACCTTCGTCGAAGTCACCGCTTCCGACCAGCCGCCCAAGGCCCTCCGCGCCGGCGCTCAGCCCGCCGCGCCCACCGCCAGCACGCCCACGCGCACCGCATCCACCGCGCCGCGCGCCGACCGCGCCGCCGAACGCACGCCGCAGCTCCAGGCCCTCGCCGCCGCCCTCGCCGGCTCCACCTACCGCGCCGCCCAAGCCGCCGCCGGACCCGCATCAACGCCGCCCGCGCCCGAACGCGGCTCGCCCGAACGCGCTCCCCTCGACCGCGCTCCTCTCGACCGAACCATCGCCGAGATCAAGCCCGCGGCTCCCTCCCCCGCGCCGATCGCGCCGCCCACGCCCGCCCCCGCCGAGCCCGAGCGCATGACCGTCCGTCAGCGCCGCGCCGCCGACGCGGACCCCGCCGCCCGCCCCGCGCCCACCGTCACCACGCCGCCCGCCGCCGCGCCGCAGTCTCCCACCGCCGCCGACGACCGTCTCTACCGCGAACTGCAAGACATCAAAACGCTCGTCCATCACGTGCTCACCTCCGGCCCCACGCCGGCCCACTGGTCCGTCGGCCACGCCGCGCCGGGCGCAAGCAGTGGGGGGGCTGGCGGCATGAACTCCGCGCCCCACGCCGGTCCCGCGGGCCCGATGCTCCCCACCGGCGGCATGTCCAGCCCGCTGTTCGATCACTACCTGCGCCTCCTCTCCGCCGCGGTCAGCCGCGACATCGCCGAGAGCGTCATCGGCGCCGTCCGCGACGAGCTCTCCCCCGCGGAACTCGCCGACCCCGCCGTCGTCCGCACCGCCGTCCTCCGCCACCTCGCGGCCCTCATCCCGATCGCCGACTCCACCATCAAGCCCGGCGCCACGCCCGACGGCCGCCCGCTCACCATCGCCCTCGTCGGGCCCACCGGCGTCGGCAAAACCACCACCATCGCCAAGCTCGCCGCCGCCTACAAACTCCGCCAGGGCCGCTCCGTCGCCCTCATCACCACCGACACCTACCGCATCGCCGCCGTCGACCAGCTCCGCACCTACGCCACCATCCTCGGCGTGCCCGTCAAAGTCGTGCAGACCCCCGGCGAGATCGAGCACGCGCTGGCCTGCCTGGCCAACTTCCAGGTCGTCCTCATCGACACCGCCGGCCGCTCCCAGCACGCCAGCGACCGCCTCGCCGAACTCGCCGAGTTCCTCGCCGCCGCCGATCCGCACGAGACTCACCTGGTCCTCTCCTCCACCGCCGCCGAGAGCGTCCTCGTCCGCACCGCGCAGTCCTTCCAGGCCGCCGGCATTCGCTTCAACCGCCTCATCCTCAGCAAACTCGACGAAGCCGTGAACTTCGGCGTGCTCGTCAACGTCGCCCGCCAACTCTCCGCACGCCTCGCCTTCGTCACCACGGGCCAGGAAGTGCCCGAGCACATCGAGCCCGGCCGCCCCGACCGCCTGGCCCGCATGATCCTCGACAACGCCCTCCCGCCCGCCGCCCCGCCAAACACCCCCGGCGCTTCCCGCGCCGCGCACCGCGCCCCAACACCCGCCGCCCCCGCGCCGGCTGACACCACCCCCGCCGACACCACCCCCGCCATCACCATCGCCGACGAACACGCCGCGCTCCTCGCCGCCCCGCTCCCCGCCTAAGCCCGCCGCCGCACCCACTGGGGGCTCATCCCGTGATCTCCACCCCGACCATCGCCGAACTCGACCGCGAGATCGCGGCCTACCTCCCGTCGCTAGCCGACGCCGAAGCCGCCTTCGCCCTCTCTTCCCCCGCGCTCGATCAGGCCGGCGCGCTCCGCCGCCTCGCCGCCGGTTCACCGCTCACCACCGCGCGCCCGCTCACGCCGCCCGCGCCCGGCGCTCGCACCGCCATCAACCCGCCGCACGCCGCGTTCCCCGCGCCCCGACGCGCCGCCCGCCTCATCGCCGTCGCCTCCGGCAAAGGCGGCGTCGGCAAGACCACCGTCGCCGTCAATCTCGCCATCGCCCTCGCCGCCCGCGGCGTGCGCACCGCGCTGCTCGACGCCGACTTCGGCACCGCCAACGCCGACCTGCTCCTGGGCCTCTCCCCCTCCGCCCGTCTCAATCACGTCTTCGCCGCCGACACGCCCCACTGGAACGACGCCGCGCCCCGCCGCCTGCGTGAGATCGCCATCCCCGCGCCCGGCAACTTCCTGCTCGTACCCGGCGCCGCCGGCGTCGCCCGCATGTCCGACCTCGCCCCCGCGCAGCGGGCCGCCATCCTCGCCGCCATCGCCGATCTCGACGCCTGCGCGGACCTCGTCATCGCCGACCTCGGCGCCGGCGCCGGGCCCGATGTCACCACCTTCCTCGCCGCGGCGGACCTCGCCCTCATCATCACCACCCCCGAACCCACCGCCATCGCCGACGCCTACGCGCTGATCAAGTGCGCCCTGTCGCGCCACCCCGACGCGCCCTTCGCCCGCGCCGACCGCCTCGCCCTGGTCGTGAATCAAGCCGCCGACGCCGCCGAAGCCGCCCGCGTCGGCGACCGCATCGACGCCGTCTGCCGGCGCTTCCTGGGCGTCCCATGCGCAAAGGCCGCGTTCATCGCGCACGATCCGCGCGTCGCCGAAGCTGTCCGCGCCCGCACGCCGCTCCTGCTCCGCTCCCCCTCCGCCGCCCCAGCCAAAGACATCCACACCCTCGCCGCGACCCTGCTCACCCGCCTCCCGGGCCTTGTTCGCACACCCGCCGCCACACCGCCACCCGCCCATCTCCCGCACGGCTCACCCGAAAGCACGGCCCCGTCGGCTCTCGGACGTCTGGTGCGCGGCTTGCTGGGTACTTCTCGGGCGGCTTCTCCCGCGGCGCGATAGCAAATTCACGCTCTTTTCGCCCACCGCTGAAGTGCCGCGCCCCGCAGGCCGAACTTGGTGGTCTCGCGGGTCCGTTGGCGGGTCGGTTGGTGGTGTTGGCCTGATCTATCGACAGGAGTCGGCGTGAACGGCGGCGTCTCGGCGAAAGTCATCGCAGCGCTCTGCGGTCTGGCCGGCTTCGCTATCGCCGTCGTGGCCGGCATCACCGTTGATAACCCCGCCGACATCGTCATCACCCGCGCGCTCATCGCGCTCATCGCCTGCAACCTCATGGGCTGGGCCGTCGGCCTGGTCCTCGAACGCGTCTTCCGCGACGCCGTCGCCGCGCATCAGCGCGCGGTCGACGGCGCTGCCGTTTCCAAGTCAGCGCCTTCCGCCCAGGTCAGTTCCTAGTTATCCACAAGTGACGCACGGACTTGAACATTCTTGCGCGTCGCTATACTGATCGGTGTTGGGACGTCATGGACTCGGCGTCTCGCACCGTCCGTTGAAACGGGCCCGTCTGGCACGTTTCTCTTGCAGGCTCATCGCCTCGGACACAATCGGGACAACCCATCGGTCAAGGAGCGACCATGTCCACCACACACCGCCACGCCGCCACCCCCGACGCGGGCGCCCCAGTCGCCCAGCCCGCCCCCGCGGCTCCCGCCGCCCCGGCCACCGTCGCCGCTCTGCCGCGCCGGTCCATGGGCCGCTACGCCGCCGAACACGCGGTCGCTTCTAATCGACCGACCAAGTTCGACAGCATGAACATTCGGGATGTGTGGCTCACGTATCAGCGCACCCGCGACCAGAACATCCGCAACTTCCTCATGGAGAAGTACCTCCCGCTCGTGCGTTACAACGCCGAGCGCATCTACGCCCGTCTCCCCGACGAGGTCGACCTCCAGGACCTCATCTCCGCCGGGCTCTTCGGGCTCATGGACGCCATCGACGCCTTCGACCTCAAACGCGGCGTGAAGTTCGAAACCTACTGCGCCCCGCGCATCCGCGGCGCCGTCCTCGACGAACTCCGCTCCATGGACTGGGTCCCGCGCCTCGTCCGCCACCGCTCCAACAAGGTCGAGAGCGCCCGCCAGAAGTTCGAGATGGCCAACGGCCGCGCCCCGACCCAGGACGAACTGGCCACCAACCTCAACCTCGAGGGCGAAGAGCTCGAGAAGGTCACCCGCGACTCCCGCGCCGTCGGCACCTTCAGCCTCACGCGCAAGTGCTTCAACTCCGACGGCTCCCGCGATGTCCGCGAGATCGACGTCATCAAGGACGACTCGCAGAACAACCCCTTCACCGAGATCCAGCGCAAGGATGTGCGCGATCTCATGACCAAGGGCCTCTCCCGCGCCGAACGCCTCATCGTCATCCTCTACTACTACGAGGAAATGACCATGAAGGAAATCGGCGCCACCCTCGACCTCTCTGAGAGCCGCGTCAGCCAGATGCACTCCTCCATCCTCGCCCGCCTCAAGGCGCAGATGCAGCACCGCGCCCGCGAGCTCGAACCCGTCTCCTGATTGATCGAGGCCCGCCCGCCCCCACGCGAGATGTCCAGCCGCGCCGTCGAAGCCGCCGTCGCTCTCGGCTCCAACCTGGGCGACCGCCGCGCCTTCCTCGAATCCGCCCTCGCCAGTATCGCACGAACCCCGGGCGTCAAGCTCCTGGCCCGGGGTCCGATCCGCGAGTACCCGCCGCTGACCAAACGCGGCGCCAAACTCGCCGACGTCGGCGGGCCCTATCTCAACTCCGCCTGCGTCATCCGCACGACGCTCGACGCGCACCAACTCCTCGCGCGCCTGCTCCATATCGAGCGCGACCATCACCGCGTCCGCTCGGAAACCCAGCCCTGGGCGGCCCGCACGCTCGACCTCGACCTGCTGCTCTTCGATGCCGACGCCTTCGAGCACGACACGCTCATCATCCCGCACCCGCGCATGCACCAGCGCCGCTTCGTGCTCGAGCCGCTCGCCGCCATCGCCCCCGACTGGCTCGTCCCCGGCTTCAACCGCTCCGTCGCCGAACTCCTCGTCGCGCTCTAGGGTCGCACGCCGCTCCGCGGCGTGACTAATTCCTCGCCCCTCGCCCCCAACCCCTCACCTCTCGCCCCTCTCTACCCTCTGCCGTGCCACACCGCACCCCCGCTCCGCTCGCCCTCATCACCATCGCGGCTGCCCTCTCCGCCTCCACCCCCACGCCCGCCCACGCCGACCCGCTGATCGACGCCGCCCTCGCCGATCTCCGCGCTACCTACTCCACCGCCGCCATCTGCGAACGCGTCGGCGTCCAGGTCCGCGCCGGCCCCGTCGGCCAGACACGCATCAGCCAAGCCGGCTACCTCCTCCGCCTCTCTCCCGCCGGGCCCGACGGCCGCCCACACCTGGCCCTCGAACTCCAGCAATACCTCCTCGAAGCCTCCTCCGGCCAACTCACCCTCGCCCACCAGCGCGACCCCTCCACCTACTTCCGCGCCCCCATCCCCGAACAACTCTCCGCCCGCGCCTTGCTCGCCATCATCCCGCCCGTCCCCATCCCGCAGCTCGACCTCGCCGCGCCATCGCCCGACCCGCTCGCACCCGACCCGACGCGCTGGTCCGCCATCACGCCCTACGCCGCCGGCATCACCTGGACATCGCTCGAAACCGACCCGCGCTCAACCTCCGCGCGCACGCTCCGCGGCGCCTTCGCCGAAGGCCGCGTCACCGCCATCCTCCGCGGCTCGCGCCTCCACACGCTCACCATCGACCGCGACGAGCCCCGCGTCACCATCCGCATGACCTTCGCCCCCGTGCCCGCCTGCGAGCCCGGCCGCACGCTCATCGACACCCGCGACCGCACCCGCGTCGATTCCATCCTCGACCTCCGCCCCCGCGCCGGCCAGCTCGCCATCGATCAGCCCCTCCCGCCCGTCAAGATCTCCGCCGCCGACGGCGCCCCCTGGGTCCCCGCCGACCTCCTCGAATCTCCGCCCGACGCCGTCATCGCCGGCATCCCGCCCGCCGAGCACGCCGTGCTCATCTTCACGCGCGTGCAGCCCCCCGGCGCGCTGCCGACGTTGACCCGCATCGACTTCGACCGCCTGGGCCAGGCCCTGCGCGAACTCCGCGCCGCCGCGTTTCAGCCGCCGCCCTCACCCGCCCCGCCGACCGACGCCCCCGAACCACCGCCGCGTTTCGGCTTCGCACGCGTGCTGGTCTTCAACAACCCGCCGCCGGACCAAATCATCTCCGCGATCCAGTCCGCCGCACGCACCTGGGGCATGCGGCAAACCCTCTGGGCCGCCGCTCCCGCCGACAGCATCGACCTGCTCGCCCCCGGCGCCGAGGCCGTCGCCGTCATCGTCGACTCCACCACCACCCTCCGCGCCGTCATCGCCATCACCCCCGACACATCCACCGACGCGCTCGAAGGCCAGATCCTCTCCACCCTCTTCGAACTCTTCGCCCCCCGCGGCAGCGCCGTCTTCTCCCCCCAGCCGCCCCCAAAGCAAAACCAGCCCTCGCCCTAAACGCCCACCGCCCGATCGCTCTTCCTCTCCACGCCTCCGTGGCGACATCATCGCACCGCGTCACCGCGTCACCGCGTCACCGCGTCACCGCGTCACCGCGTCACCGCGTCACCGCTCCCCGCGCCGCCGCGATCCCCGCCTCCAGCACCGGGTCCCGCCCCGCCAGCCGCTCGCGCACGCGGCTCATCACCACCACATCCGGCGTCAGCCCGCCGCCCGCCCCGCCCGCCCCACCCAAATCCGTCACCGACCGAATCCCCGGGATCCGCACCCGCACGCCCGAGTGCTTCAGCGTCATGAAGTAGATCACGCCCGCCGTTGGCCCGTCCACCGCACCGCCCGTCGGCTCGCCCACCAGCACCGCGCCGCGCTTCTCTTTCAACCCCGCCAGAAACATCGTCGCCCCCGACGCGTTCGCCGGGCCCGTCAGCGCCACCACCGGACCCGTGAACCCGCCCGCCAGCGGTTCAAGCACGAACTCACCGGACTGCCTGATCGCGAACATCCCGCCTTCCGCCGGCTCGAACGCCTCGTCCGGCATGTCCAGCATCGCCGCGTTCCACGTCCACAGCCGCTCCTTCAAGTCCCCGAACTTGTACGCCTTCACCAGCCCCCGCGTCCGCACCGTCATCGGCCGCTCGATCAACAGCCGCATCAGCGTCGCGGCCGCGTCGTCGCTCCCGCCCCCGTTGTCGCGCATGTCCAGCACCAGCGCCGTGCACTTCTCCGCGTTGATCCGCTCGAACAGCGGCCGCAGGATCTCCTCCGGCGTGATCTTCTTTCGATACGCCACGAACGTCCCCACGCGCAGCACGCCCACGCCGTCCACCACCCGCAGGCTCACGCTCTCATCCATGTCCCCCGTCTCCGCCCGCGGCAGGGCCTTCGCCCGCGCGTCGCGCGTCACCCACGCCGCCTCCACCACGCGCGTCGTCCCCTCCCCCGCGCCCCGCACCTCCAGCCGCACACGCTCCCCTTGCCCGTACACAAACGGGTAGAAGTGATCGAACTCGCAGTCATCGAGATCACTCGCCCCGCCCAGCGCGTACCACCGCGCCCCATCCGTAAACCCGTCGGCGGGCACCATCCCAACCAGCCGCCCCAGCACCTCCGCCGCCCCGCGCCCATCAATCGCGACGATCTCGTCCCCCGCGCGCACGCCCTCCGCCATCGACGCCGACACCATCATCCGCCCGTCTTCCACCGCAAACCGCACCGGCAGATACGTCGCCGACTCCGCGCGCCACTTCGTCCACGCTTCGCTCGGCTCCAGTTTCGTGTGCGAGCACCGCAGGCCCGCCAGTGCCGTCGACAGCCCGGCGAACAGCGCCCGCTCGCTCATCCCCGCCGCGGCGTCCCGTTCCAGCGCCGCCATCGCCTCGCTGAACACGCTCGCCGGCCCATACCGCCCGAGCCCCGGATGGATCATCTCGATCCCCCGCCGCGCGTCCCGCACGTCTTCCGCCACCTGCTCCGCCGTCAGCCGCCGATCCGGCATCCCGAGCTCACCAACCCCAACGCCATCACCGCGCACCGCCTCAGCCGCGCTCGCTCCCGCCGTGTCCGTGCATGCCGCCGCCGCGCCCGCCCCAACGATCGCCACCGCCGCCGCCGCCATCACCGTCGTGCGCCCGCGCATGGAAACACCTCCGCCAACGGAGCGCCCACCCGCGCACCATCGCGAAGTCTTCGCACATCACCGCCTCAGCGATGCAAGCTCGCTCCCGCCCCCCCGTCCCCCGTCCCCCCTCGGCCCTCGGCCCTCGGCCCTACCCCCTCGGCCCTTCCCCTCAAGCCGATTCCGCCCGCGGGTGCGCGCTCTTGTACGCGTCCTGCAGCCGCTGCGTCGTCAGGTGCGTGTAGATCTGCGTCGTGCTCAGCGACTGGTGCCCGAGCAGTTCCTGCACGCTCCGGAGGTCGGCCCCGTTCTCCAGCAGGTGCGTCGCGAAGCTGTGCCGCAGCGTGTGCGGGCTGATGTCCGGATCAAGTCCCGCGCTCAGCAGGTACTTGTCCAGCTTCCGCCTCACCGAGCGCGAGCTCAGCCGCTTCCCGTGCTTGTTGACAAACAGCGGCTTGGGCTTCCCGCCCGGCTCGCCGGCCCACCACCCGGCGCACCGCGTGTCGCTCCGAACCATGTCCGCGTACCGCCGCACCGCCGCCAAAGCGTGCGTGCCCAGCGGCACCATCCGCTCCTTCTTCCCCTTCCCGCGGATGCGCAGGCACTCGCCCGCTTCGTCCAGGTCCTCGATGTTCAGCCCCACCAGCTCGCTCACGCGCAGACCCGTCGAGTACAGCGTCTCCAGCATCGCCCGGTCGCGCAGGCCCAGCACGTCCTTGTCGCTCGGCGTCGCCAGCAGTTTCTCGATCTGGTCCACCGTGATCGCCTTGGGCAGCCGCTTCGCCTGCCGCGGCGTGCGGATCGCCGTCATCGGGTTGGTCTTGCACAACCCGCGCCGGTTCGCCCACTTGTAGAACGAGCGCAGCGTCGCGATCTTCCGCGCCGTCGTCGCCGCCGAGTATTCCCTCGTCCCAAGGTGGTTCAGGAACGCGCGGATCGAGTCCGCCGTCGCCTCCACCACGCGCCGCGTCAGCGTCTCGCCCGCCAGCGTGATCGGCACGCCGCCGTCCGTCACGCCAAGCAGACGGTCGTACGCCGCCTTCTCCGCCGCGTCGTTCACCTCGGCCCCCGACTCGTCCGTCAGGTACTCGATGTACTGCCGAAGGTCCGCGCCGTAGCACCGAGCCGTGTAATGGCTGAAGTGCCGCTCGTTCATCAGATACTCGGCGAAGCCCGCGATGATCGGAAGTTGCGTCATGCTTCGACACTCCCGGCCCGCCGTCCGTGACGGGCCAATCCTGTCCCTGCTCTTCCGCCCCTGCCCACGAGTCCAACCCCGATCGCTCGGGCACGCACACGCCGACGAACGCACCCGCGCTCGCCGAACAACCCTCCCGAACATCGCCATCGAACCGTCCCCGGTCCGGCTTGAGTCCGAGTTGCCATTCTCACCACACTCCGCCCCAGTCCCACGCCTTCTCCCCCAGCACACCCACCCCCACACCCGGCGCACGCACCTACCCAGGCCGCCGCCGGCCCCGCGCCCGCACACACCGTCCACGCAAATTCGTCGCGCACGCCCGCCCTTACCGAGGTCGCCCGTCGGCGCCCGCGTCCGCCTGCGCTTTCGCCGCGGCGTCCGCCGCCCGCGCCTGCGCCAGCCGCAGCCGCTCGTTCTGCAGCAGCCGCGCCAGCGCCTGCTGACTCGCGAACCCCGTGAACGTCTCCATGCTCACCAGCCCGACACGCCACCCCAGGCTCGAATCCGGATCGCTCCGCCCCGCCGCGTACCGCCGCAGATCCATCTGCACCTGGTGATTCGACCCGTCGTACACCTCGCTCACCACCGACGCCGGCCGCTCCATGTACGACGACGCCGACGCGCCGGGCATCCGCCCGCCCCCGTCCGTGTACGCCGTCCGCAGCCGGATCGGATCTACCGCCTCCATCTCCTCCGACGCATCCCGCACAAACAGCGCCAGGCTCAGCCCCACCTTCGGCGGCTCGTACGGGTCGTACGCCGTGATCGTCCCCACCACCAGCCCGTCCACGCCCAGCGCGTTCGCCAGCGCCCGCGCCGCCCCCGGCGAGTTCACCGCGTTCATCCCCAGCGCCCGCATCGCCGCCAGCGTCCGGTTCAGCGGCACACACGCCAGCCCCCGCACCTCCGTCACCTTCACCACCAGCGCATCGCTGATCGCCCCCGCGTCCACGCTCGACACGCCCGACTCGTTCCCAAGCGGCGCCACCGCCCACAACGTCTCCCCGCGCACGCTGTCGTACGGCGCGACGAGCACCTCCGGCGTCTCCAGACGCCCGCGCTCCGGCGTGCCCGCGCACGCGCACCCGAGCGCCCCCGACATCGCCGCCATCAGCCACGCCGCTCGCCTCCACCCGCTCGCCCCACCTTGGTCCACTCGATCCGCCATGGCCTCCTGCCCTCTCCGCACGCGGCCTCCGGCCGCACGCACTGCGCTCACCATGCCCCCGCCCCCGCCCCGCGGCAACCTTTCCGCTGACTCCCGCTCGCTCAGTGCCCGCCCGATTCGCCGCCCGACGGCGCCGACTCTTCAACGTGCACCATCTCCGCCGGCTGCGCGGCACTCTTCTCCGTCATCATCGTCTTCTCCGACGGGCTCCGGCCCGTCGCCGCCTGGATCGCCTTGTCCGTCCCGATCGACCACAAGTTCGGCGTCCCGGAGCGGTCCGACACGAAGTAGATCCGCCCGTCCCCCGCCCACCACGGCATCAGGTTCGTGAACTTCGCCCCGCTCGTCAGGTTCACCAGACCGCTCCCGTCAATCCCGCACGTCCACAGGTCGCTCGCCGCGCCCTGCCCGTTCTCCACCGACGCAAACACGATCCGCGTCCCGTCGGCGCTCCACGCCGGGTTGATATACGCCGACGTCGGGCTCGCCGCGATCTGCGTCGGCATCCCCGCATCGCCCATCGCATAGTCCAGCGTCCACACGCCGAACGCCCGCCCGCCGCGCTCGCGCGACCGCTGGAACAGGATCTTGTCCTTCCCGCCCATCGCCGTGCCCGCCTTCGGGCACCACCGCGGGAACAGCCCGAAGCCGATGAACTCCGCGCTCCCCGAGCTGTTCACGTCCATCACCCACATCTCCCACCGACCGCTGATCGCGCCCAGGCGGCAGAACACCAGCTTCGTCCCGTCCGGCGACCAGCTCGGGTGCAGCTCGTGCGCGGGGTCGCCGCTCACCTGCACCGCCTGCCCGCCGCTCGCGCTCATCACGAAAATGTCCCAGTTCCCGTTCCGGTTCGACGCGAACGCCACCCGCCGCCCGTCCGGGCTGATCGTCGGCGTGATGTCATGCGCCGGGTCCGACGTCAGCTGCGTCACCGTCCGCCCGCCGATGCTCTTCGAATAAATGTCCGCCGTCGCGCGGTGCTGCGTGCTGGCGTACACCATCCACGTCCCGTCGCGCGACACGCTCGGATCAAAGTCCGCGCCCTCGCCGGCGAAGGTCACCTGCGTCAGCCCCTCCGTCCCGTCGCCCATCGCCGCGCCCGTCGCCCCCGCGACGTTTGCGCCCATCGGCGCCGGCTCGCTCGCACCCATCCCCGCGTTGCTCGCCGGGCTCATCCACACATCCCGGCTCGTCCCCGCGATCGACTCCACCCAGAACGGGTCCAGCTTGCCCGGGCGGCTCGGGATCACGTTCGTCGACATCGTCGCCGTCGTGCTCACACCCATCGCCCCGCTCGTCCCCACACCCGGCGGCGTCATCGCCGGATCACGCACCACGCTCTCGCCCCCAGCCGCCATCTGCGTGCTCAAGGGCACCGCCCCGTTGGTCGTCGAACCCGTCGCCGCGGGCGCCGCCGCGCTGCTCGGCTCGTCCAGAGCCGAGCCCAGCGCCGGATCATGCCGCGCCCCGCTCCACGCGCACCCACCCAGCGCACCCGCTCCCGCCAGCCCGGCCGCGCTCACCACCGCCGCCGCCGTCCACGCACGCACGCCTTCGCCGATCGTCGATGGGTTGTTCACGTTGCCGCTCCTGCCCGTGCCGGGGTCTCATGCGTCCCGGCCCGCCGCTCCGCGGCCGCCGTTCCTTCCTCATTCACACCGCCGGCCCCCGGCTCCGCCGTGGACCCCATCACCGCGCAATCGCCCTCCGGACCATCACGCCAGCCCATTATCGGACTGGCCCGAGACCACTCTTGAGCGCCACGCGACGTCTCAGAATCGGCCAATCCCCGCCCCGGGTTGACCCGCCCGCCACCACCCGCACCCCAAAAACGCTGATCGCGGGCGCCGCCAGGACGCCCGCGACCCGCGATTCTCTCAAAGCACCGTTCCCCGCCTAGCCCCGGTCGTACTTGGGTGGCACAGGCGTCCCGCCTGCGCCCCATTCACCTCAGCAGCTCCGCACCCACAGGCTCACGCCCTTGCGCCCCGCCGGGCGCACCCGCGCCGCCGACGCCGACCGCGGCCGCGTCGTGTCCATCAGATGATCCAGATAGCTCCACAGCGATTCCACGTCGAACGACTCCAGGAACTCCGCCGTCGCCGAACCGTTGTGCGACATGATCCGCTCAACCAGTTGCGACCGCGTCAGCCCGTTCATCTTCGGCTCGATGAACTCGCGCTCCAGCATCTCGCGGACCGACCCGTCCGTGCCCGCGAGCGCCGGCTCACCGCCCGCCCCGCCGGCCTCGTCCGCCTCGATCATGCCCATCCGCAGCGACGTGCTCAGACTCAACGCGCCCATCGTCCGACTCCACCGTGGGGTCTTCGATCTTCCGCGGTCAGCCCCGCCGCGTGCGGACCACAGCTATCGGAGCATGGCCCCGGACCGCCGCACTGTGTAACCGAGATTGACCCTCGCGCCGCCGCGCACGATCACCACGCACGCATCGCCCCAACATCTTGTACACCGCACCGCCGCGTCTACCCTCCGTTGCAAACCCCACATGCCGCGCACCATCTACATCATCCGCACCGGTGCTGACGCCGCCGCTCCCGCGCCCGACCCAGCGCCCGACACCGCGCGACTTCTGCTCGACACCGCGCTCGTCGTCCTCCGCGACTCACCCGCCGCGCTGACCCGCCTCACCCCAACCCCGGCCCGCGCCCACATCCTTCTTTCCGGCACGCCGAACCCCCCGAACCCCCCCGACCCGACCGACCCCGCCGACCCGAACACGGACTTCATCCCCACCTGGTCCCCCGCCGCGTGGGCCGCGCTCGTCGAACACCTCACCGCCTTCCGTGCCCGCGGCGTGCCGCTCGCCATCCGCCCGCACGCGCGCCACGTCGTCTCCGACGTCCCCTCCTGCGCACGCCTGCTCCGCCATCTCGCGGAGCCTTCCGCCCCCGCGTCCGCCGCGCTCGCCCCCTGCGCCCTGCTCTTCGACCCCGCGGCGATCGTGCCCGATGACGAGCCGCGCCCCGCCGTCCGCGTCGATCTGCTCACCCGCGCCTACGAAGCCGTGCCCGACCTCGCCGCCCTCGGCCCGCTGCTCGCCGTCGTCGTCGCGCCCTGCCCCGGCGTCCCGGCCGATCTCCCCGCCGCACTCGCCGCGGCTCTCCCAACCGACATCGGCCTGGCCCACCCGTCCGAATCCACGCCCTGAACCGGCCCACCCTCTTCCCTACACTCGCCCCGAGTCACACCTCGACCCCCTCACCCCGCGAGCATCCGCCGTGACCACTCCCGCCACGCCCAACCCCGCCACCCCTTCGACCTCCTCGAGCCCTTCCCCCAACTCCGCGGCTCCCGGCCCCTCCGCCGTGCCCACGCTCGACCATCCCACCTTCGCCGCCGTCAAGTCCGCCTTCCCCACCAAGCGCTTCCGCGGCACCGAATACCGCGGCCTCTCCACGCTCATCGTCGAGCCCGCCGACCTCCACGAGGTCCTCGCCTTCCTCAAAGCCGACCCGCGCACCACCTACAACTTCCTCTGCGACATCGGCGGCATCGACTATCTGAACTACCCCACCAAAACCATCGGCCGCTTCGCCGTCTGCTACGTCCTCACCTCGTTCGACCGCGACGACCGCTTCGTCGTCAAGACCTTCCTCAACCCCTCGCTCCCGACCGAGGGCATCCTCGACGACCCCGCGCTGTACCTCGACTCCGTCACCGACCTCTGGCCCGGCGCCGAGTGGATGGAACGCGAAGTCTTCGACATGTTCGGCGTGCGCTTCCGCAACCACCCCGACCACCGCCGCATCCTCACCTGGGAGGACTACCCCGCCTTCCCCCTCCGCAAGGACTACCCCCTCCGCGGCCAAGGCGAGCGCGAGCAGTACGACATCATCGACCGCACTTCGGCCTGATCCTCTTCCCCCCCCGGCCCTCGGCCCTAGGCCCTCGGCCCTTCTCTTCTCACCGCGGTGCCAACACCGGCGCCATCTCCGTCACATCCACCCGGTCCTTGACCAGGTCCCACTTCAGCCGCCGCGCGATGATCGGCGTCGGCTTGCGATCGTCGTAGAACGTCACGCGGTTGTCCGCGCCGCTCGATGCCTCCAGCACACCCGTCCGCGCGTCGTACACGAACGTGTCGCCCAGCAGCTTCTGCTGCTGACCCGTCGGCCCGTTCTCCGCGTACGCCGCCCCGATCGCCTCCGCACGCTCCAGTTCCGACCCGTTCACGCCCCCGCCGCCGAACTGCGCTTTCATCGACCCGGCGATGATCCGCGTGACGGCGGTCGCGCCCGGGGCCAGATGTACCAGCTCCACATCCCGCGTCGCCGTCAGCGTCCCGCTGACGCGATCGAACGTGCCCGTCCCGCTCCACGCCAGGCGCGACGTCCCGCGCGTCCCGCCGCTCGCCGCCGCCCCCGCCGCCAGCACATTCATCGGCGTCTCGCCCCCCGCCCCGCCCGCCCCCCCCGGCCCATCCGCCGCCCGCTCGTCACGCACGATCGCGAACCCGGCCGACGGCACCACGAACGTCCCGGCCGCGTCATCGAACACCACCCGCGGCCCCTCGACACGCACGACTTGCTCGCGCACGCCGCGCGCCAGCGGCGCCGGCGGGCCAACCTCGCCCGCCGCCAGCCCCGGCGCCGCCGCGTAGCGGTACGACTCCAGCTGCGCGTTGCTCCCGCCCGCCTTCTCGACAATCCCGCCGATCGCCTCCGCCCGCAGCACCCGCCGCCCGCCCAGCACCGCGTCGCTCGAGGCGTTCGCCGCCAGCGCCGTGCTGGCCTGCTCGGCGGGCGTGATGTCGATCCGCATCTCCTCCGCACGCGCCTGATGCACATCCAGCACCGACGCCGCCCGGAACTCCACATCGCCGCGGCTGATGATCGTCCCGCGCAAGTCGTCGTACGTCATACCCGTCGTCCATGACGACTGCACCCGCGTCGGCCCGGCGTCCACATCGCCCGCCCCGCCGCGCTCCAGCGCCCCGGGCTGCACGTGCTCAAACCGCCCCGCCCCGACGACCGTCAGTACCTTGTTATCATCATCCAGCCGCACGCGCGTTCCCAGGATCCGCGTCGTATCCCGCCCAACGCTCACCACCGCGCCCGCCGTCTCCGCCCGCAGTTCCGCCGTCTTCTCCTGCGGGTACACGCGCATCGTCTCGGCGGACGCGTACACGCCGTCCACCCGCTCAAACCGCGGCTGCCCGCTCGCCAGCAGCTCGCGCACCACCACCTCGCCCTTCTCCCGCGCCAGTTGCGCCTCGATCTTCCCCGCCCCGAACAGCGCATCGTCCGTCTGCCCGCGCACCGCGCCGCGCGCCTCCGCGAACGTCGGCTCGACATCGCCCCCGCCCGCTCCCGTCCGCTTGAACGACACGTCCAGTTCATCCGCCCGCAGGTTCGGATCCAGCCGCGGCGCGATCGCCTGACCGTCCGCCGCCCCCGCCCCGCGGGCCCCGCCTGCCAGCACCGCGTTCCCGCGCACCTTCAGCGCCGTCATCGCCGTCGCCGGCGCACGCTCCCCGCCCCCCCCGCCCACCCCGCCCACCGGCGCAAACTCCGCCCGCAGATAGTCCCCGCCGATCGACGACCGCCCGTCCATCGCGAGCACCCCGCCCGTGAACGACGCCATCTCGAGCGCCGACGACAACTTG
>CAZTQN010000007.1:0-141976 GCA_964615765.1 uncultured Phycisphaeraceae bacterium | reverse complement strand
TGGCGCCGGGCTGGGCCATCTCCCCGCCGTAGAGCTTGATGCCCAGGTACTGCGGGTTGGAGTCGCGACCGTTCTTGGTCGAGCCCTGACCTTTCTTGTGCGCCATGACGGAATCCTTCGCAAATCGGCGGGAACGCCGGACGCGCTCCTCGCGGGGTGAATCGGATGAATCGGCGCCGGGCGTCTGTGTCGCGGAGCCGGGCCCAGATGATAGGCAGGGCCGATCGGGCCGGTCATCCGCGGCACGCTCACGCACGCCTTGTTCGGGAGACGATCGGCATTCGGACGGCGAACCATCGGGCATGACCGCCGCCCAGACCCCCACCCAGACTCCCACTCACCCCGGAGCCCAGCCCGCCGCACCGTCAAGCGCGATGCCCCGCCCGCGGGTGGCCCTGGAAACCACGTTGCTGGTCCACGGTGTATCCGGCGGCCCGGGGAGCGAGGTCGGGGCCACCGCCCGCGACCTGGTGCAGCGGCTGGACCGGGTCATCCGCGCCGGCGGGGCGGTGCCCGCGGTCGTCGGTGTCTATGCCGGAAAGCCGATCGTCGGGCTCACCGGCGAGCAGATCGCCGCCATGCTCGCCGAGCCGGGCAAGACGCGGAAGGTGAACACGGCGAACCTGGGTGCGGTGATGGCGAGCGGCGGGCACGGGGCCACGACCGTCAGCGCGACCATGGAACTCGCCAGCCGCGCGGGCGTCAGCGTCTTCGCCACCGGCGGCATCGGCGGGGTGCACCCGCTGGGCACGCCCCCGACGCACGGTCCGTTCGGCGTGCTCAACCCGCGCCTGGACATCTCGTCGGACGTGATCGCGTTCACGCGGTTCCCGGTCGCGGTCGTGACCAGCGGCGTGAAGAGCATCCTCGATGTCGCCGCGACGCGCGAGATTCTGGAAACGCTCGGCGTGCCGGTCGTGGGCTATCGCACCAGCGACTTCCCCGCGTTCTACCTGCGGCGTTCGCCGGACCAGCGCGTCGCCGCGCTCGACGCACGCTTCGACGACATCGAGTCGCTGGCCCGCTTCCTGCGGAGCGAACTGGCCCGCACGGGGCGCGGCGTGGTGGTGTGCAACGCGATTCCCGAGGCGGCCGAGCTCGTGCGGGCCGACTGGCTGCGCTGGCTCGACGAAGCCCATCGGCAGATCAGCGTGCAGGTGGAGAGCGCCGGCGGGCGCGACGTCACGCCGACGCTGCTCGCGGCGCTGCACGAGGTCTCGGGCGGGGCCACGCTGCGGGCGAACATCGCGCTGGTGGAAGACAACGCCCGCGTCGCGGCCCTGCTCGCCGCGGCGATGGCGACGACGTAATGCGGTGTTCCCACGCTGGTGCCTGGTGCCCGGTGCCTGGTCCCTACACCTAGTGCCCAGTGCCCAGTGCCTGCTTTACCGCCGCGCCTTGTCCGCCGCGACGATCTGGGCCAGCACGTCCTTGGTCAGCCGATCGCCGCCGAGCTGCGGGAAGCCCTGCCAGCGGACGATGCCCTTGGAGTCGATGACCATCACGTGCGGGATGGCCTGCACCTTCAGCGCGTTCTTCATCTTCGAGGCGGTGTCGACGGCCATCGGGTACTCGACCGTCGTCTTGCGCATGAAGTCGCTGACGATGGTGGCCTTCTCGTCGCTCAGCCCGACGATGACCACGTCGTCCTTGAACTCCTTGTGCCACGCGTTGAGTTCCGGGATCAGCGCGCGGCAGGGGCCGCACCACGTCGCCCAGAAATCCACCACCACCACCTTGCCATCGCGCGACGGCTCGTCACGCAGCCACTTCTCCACTTCCCACTTCGGCGCCGGCTTCCCGCGGAAATCGACCTGGGCGTACAACTGCTTCGACTTGATCTCCGGCCACTTGGGCAGCGTGTCCTCGGCGGCCTTCGTGCCCGGCGCGTCGGACTTCGGCGCATCGGTCTTGGGCGTTTCGGTCTTGGGCTGTTCGGACTTCGGCGCCGTGGGCGCCTGCGTCGGCTGCGCCAGCGCGATCGCCACGCCCGCCACCGCCACCAGCCCGAACGCACCCGCCGTGCCCAGTTTCACAGCCAGACCCATGACCAATCTCCTGACCGCCCGCCACCGCGGCAAAAGCCGCTCTTCCAGTTCGCGACATCCGATTGTACAGTCAGCAGGCGCTGGGGTGCCAGATGGTTTTGCTCTCCACCAGCGGCTGAATCCAGTGCAGACCCTGTGCGTCCGCGTCATCCACGAAGGTCGTGGTCTGTACGGTCACACGCTTGAGGTTCTCCGCGACGCCCTCGCGGATGACGGTCTCGTGCTCCGGCGAGAGGCCGCCCGGCCCGCGCGTCGCGAGCACGCCGTCGATGTCGCGGTGGCTCGCGATCGCGGGCGCGAGTTCGCCGCGCTTGCCGGTGAGCAGGTTCACCACGCCGGGGGGCACGTCGCTGGTCGCGAGCGCCTCGGCGAGCACCACGCCCACGAGCGCCGCGGGCCCGCTTTCCCCCGTGACGACGACCGCCGTGTTCCCCGGGCAGATCGTCGGGGCCAACAGCGACAGCAACCCGAGCAGTGGGGGGGCCGGCGCATCGGGCGAGAGCACCGCGATCACGCCCGTCGGCTCGGGAATCGTGAAGTTGTGATACGGCCCGGCGACACTGTTCGACGAGCCGAGCACCTGCGCGTATTTGTCCGCCCAGCCGGCGTAATGCACCACGCGATCGATCGCGCGGGCGACTTCTTCGTCCGCGTCCATCACGGGCGGCCGCGCGGCGCCCTTGGTTTTGCTCTTCACGCCGCCGGCTCGGGCTCCGGTCTTCGTGCTGGTGCGAGCCGACGACCCATTCGCGGCGCCCACATCACCCGGGCTCACCGCGGCGGCCGAGATCGCTTCGATCAGTTCGCCCCGCTTGCCCTCGAGCATCTCGGCGAGGCGGTACAGGATCTGCCCGCGGTTGTACGCGGTCATGTCGCGCCACTTGCCGAGCGCCCCGCGAGCCGCGGTGACGGCGTCACGCACGTCCTTCCGGCTCGCATCGCAGACGTGCGCGTACACCCCGCCGTCTCGCCCCTGAATCACACGGCTGCGGCCGCTCTCGGAACGCGGGAACTTGCCGTCGATGAAGAGCTTGTACGTCTTGGTGATGGGGAGGCGGGACATGGTGGGGAGGGTATTCGCACGCGCCCCCGGGTGTCCGGAGCCTGCCCTACTCCTCAGACATCGAACGCTCGATTTGTTCGAGCCGTTCCACGAGCGAAGGCGGCAGATTCCTGCGGACCTGATCGGTTACAAGCCCGACGCCCAGCATATCGGCGACGTGCACGCGATCAACGTCGCGGAAGCTCGTGAGCTTCATGCGCAGCAAGCCGAGCAGCGAAACGACGACGAAGCCCTCTGGGTCGCGTTCGGACTCCGTGACGTCGGGAGATGATTCGGTGTACGAAGGCCGCAGCCGCTCCGACGCCCACACCAGATGAATGCCGGACTTCCGGCTCGGTTCGCCGGGATCGAGAAAGAGGACAATGTCACGGAGATCCTCGCGGACAAACCCGCGGGCGGCGAGCGCGGCGGTCACGCGCGGAACGTCGACGCGGCGGACCAGAATGTCGACGTCCTTCGTCGCTCGCGTAGCACCGGGATCAACACGACCAACCCACGCGGCGACCGCGTTCCCGCCGACAACCGCGTACGGGATGCCCGCCGCGTCTAGGGCGCTTGTGCACGTGTGCAGACGCTTCTGAATGCGGTCAATGGCCATGATGTGGGGAGCCAAGCCCATGAGGCAAGTATAAGCGGGCTGCCGCGATTCTGGACTGCTCTGCGACTCGGCGTCTCCGTGGCGTCTGCCCGGTCACTCCTCGCAAAACCGCGGCGGCCGCTGGCGGCGCTGCCACACCATGGTCACCGCGGGCCGCTGCCCGTACGTTCCATCCCAGGTAACGGCCAGCCCGTGTGATTCAAGAACATCGCGCACCTCGATCGCGATTTCGACGCTCCTCGCTTCGTACTCGGCATCCGAAGCAAACTCTCCGGCCGATCCAAAGTTGAGATAAAGCAGGCCGTCGCTGGCCGCGAACTCCGTGCCCTGCTGGTCATAGAACGCATAGCCGCGAACGAGCGGGCCCTCCGAACTCTCCGAAAGGCGTTCCAGCTCGTCCTGCATTTGTCCTACGCCGCATGTGCCGCAGCATGTCCAGTGGTGACGGGCGGCGATGCCCGTGGCGTTGAGTTCTTCGAACGCAGCATCAAGCCGGTCGCAGTCCGTGATCGCCGGCCAGTCCTGCTGCTCACGCTGCCGCTCTTCCATTACCTGAGCAAGAACGGACCGTGCGGCATCCCTGATGCCCGGGTCGTCGTCGTCCGTGGACACGCTCTCGATCGCGAGCTCGAGAACGACCTCAGGGCCGTCAAACCCTTCTGCGAGGCCGGCCCGTATGCGCTCCGCCAGTTCGCTCAGAATGTTCTGGTTCATAACCCTGCCCTTGTGTGCTCGCACGAAGAAATCGCCCACGCCCAGTGTAGGGCGGAACGATCCCTTCCCGTGCTGAGAGTGAGTCAGACACGATCACGCTCGTGCCTTCGTGGAACGGCACGCGGCATCGTGAGTGCCAGCGCCAGAGGCTTGGCTTGGTTCTGCGATCTTTACGCGTTAAGGCAGAGATCCCATGGCAATCGCACCCACGGACTCTGCGCGTCGGTCAACAGATAGTCGCGGTGCGGGAAGAAGTTCTTGTTGCTGGGATGTGCGGCGTCCCAGAATTGATGGCCGAGATGATAGTTAAACGCGAACTCCGCCCAGGATGGGAAGAGCGGCTGGGTCTCAATGGCGGCCCGCTCCACCCATTTCCACGACTCCACCGCGTCGATGAATCCTGCGGTGTAGCCGAATCGGGCAAGGTTGGGCACGCGCCCAAGATCAAATGCTCGCGTGTGCCCCGCCCTGCGGCACTCGGGCAGGCGGCTTCGCACGAACTCGATGCGGCGCACCGTCCCGTCATCGAGATTGGGCGCGAACGCCAGGCCCTCGCTGCACGCGTACACGATGCGCGTGAACAGGTCCGCGTGCCCGTTGTCGAACAACGATTCGAGCTGGTGTCGCAGCTCGTGCGTTGAGGTCACACGCCACCAAACCCGAAGACTCTCCCGCTCTGCCGCTCGCGAGTATGGGGTGTGCAGGCAATCGAGGCGTGCGCCGTTCAGCAGCGCCAGATCGGCGCCGAGCGCTAGGCCCCACAGCCGCGCCGGCTCCGAAGTGCGCGTACGCCACTGCTCGAACCAAAACGGCAACTCGAGATGCGGCATCGTTGAGCTTCGTCGCGGAGTGCAATCAGATGACTCGGTCTTCCTTCGCAATCCCCAGCGCCGGCCGAACATCGACCTGGACCAAGGTCCGCCCCAGCGTCTCCGCCTGCACCTTCTTCGCCGTCTCTGGGTCCACGTAGTCGGAGTGGCAGGAGAGTTTCTGCGCGGCCGCGGCGTCACCTTGCTCCACTAGGCCACTCGGCCTCTTCGCCACTTTGCCACTTGCCTTCGACGCGAGCTTGTGGATCTCCTCCGGCGACAGCACGCCGCGCTTCGCGAGGACTTCCTGCTGCTCCGGCGTCAGCGCGGCGGACTTCACCGGGGCGCCGACCTTCCCATTCGCCCCCGCGCGTTCGAACCCGTCCGCCTTGCCGCTCGCGAACTCCTGGATCTCCTTGCTGATGCGCACACTGCACCAGTCGTGCCCGCACATCGCGCAGAAATCCGTGTCCACATCGAGGTCTTCGTCGTGGTACGCGCGGGCGGTGTCGGGGTCGAAGGAGAGCTCGAAGTGCTTCTCCCAGTTCAAGGCCGCGCGGGCCTTGGTCAGTTCGTCGTCGCGATCGCGCGTGCCGGGGATGCCGAGCGCGACGTCGGCGGCGTGGGCCGCGATCTTGTACGCGATGCACCCCTGCTTCACGTCGTCCTTCTTCGGGAGGCCGAGGTGTTCCTTCGGCGTGACGTAGCACAGCATCGCCGCGCCGTGATACGCCATCGCCGTCGCGCCGATGCACGAGGTGATGTGGTCGTACCCGGGGAACATGTCCGTCACCAAGGGGCCCAGCACGTAGAACGGCGCCCCGTGGCACAGCCGCCGCTGGATCTTCGCGTTCCACTCGATCTGGTCGAACGGCACGTGCCCCGGGCCTTCGATCATCACCTGCACGCCCTTGCGCCAGGCCCGCTCCGTCAGTTCGCCGAGGGTCTCGAGTTCGGCGATCTGCGCGGCGTCCGTCGCGTCGGCCAGCCCGCCCGGGCGCAGCCCGTCACCGATCGAGAACGTCACGTCGTACTGCCGGAGGATGTCGCAAATGTCCTCCCAGCGCGTGTACATGATGTTCTCTTGATTGTGCACGAGCATCCACTTCGCCAGAAGCGACCCGCCGCGCGACACGATCCCGATCAGGCGGTTCTTGACGTACTTGAGATGCCCGCGCCGAACGCCGGCGTGGATCGTGAAGTAGTCCACGCCCTGCCGCGCCTGGTGGTGCAGCGACGCTTCGATCGTCGGCCAATCCAGATCCTCAATCTTCTTCCCGATGATCATCGAGTAGATCGGCACCGTCCCGATGGGCACGGTCGCGTTCCGGATGATCGCGTCGCGGCAGGCGTCCAGGTCGCCGCCGGTCGACAGGTCCATCACCGTGTCCGCGCCCCACTTCTCGGCCCACTTCAGCTTCTCGACCTCTTCGTCCGTCCCGCTCGAGACGGGCGAGGCGCCCATGTTCGCGTTCACCTTCGTGCGGCTGGCGCGACCGATGCACATCGGGTCCAGGTTGTACTTCAGGTGGTTGATGTTCGCGGGAATCACCAGCCGCCCCGCCGCGATCTCGTCGCGCACCGCCTCCGCCGCCTTGCCGGGGAACAACGCGTCAAAGTGCGACTCGCGCTCGGCGACACGGCGCATCTGCGGCGTGATGACGCCGAGCCGCGCGTGCTCGAGCTGCGTGACGGGCGTGAACCCCGCGGGATACGTCACGCGGACCTGCTCGCCGCGTGCGGTGGTGAAAGTTGTTGTCGAAGTGGCCGAGTGGCGAAGTGGCGGAGTGGCGGAGTGTGAGCCGTTGGAATGTCCCGAGGCGCGGGAGCCGTTCGCGTGCTGATCACTCGACCACTTCGCCACTTGGCCACTCGGCCACTTCTCGACGCTCCACCCCTCCGGCAGAAAGTCCCACGCCGTCTTGTCGCTGGGCGCGGGCATGTTGGGCGTATCGGGCGACGCGAACATCAGAGGGCCCCCGACGTCGGGCGCGAGCGCGAACGAGCCGGGCGTGGTCGCCGTCGGTTCGCGCCCGGGGTTGAGGGCGCCGTGGAGGGGCAGAGCGTGCGGGGTCGTGGTCGGCATGCGAAATCCTCGGCGGTTCGCCGCGGGCCGGGATTCGCCGTTGTCCGAGTTCGAGCCGCGATGGGCGACCCGAGGCCAACGTCGCTTCCCTCCGCCGGTGCGAACCGGATCAGGTTCAACGGGTGCATCTCAGCGGTCGGTTCCAGATGAACTGGAAGGTGGCCCAGGCGTCCCGCCTGTGCCCGGCCGCGCCCCGAGCGAACAAATCATCATAGACGGCGTGAGCAATCCGCGCACGCCCGACACCGGGCGGGCAGGGCGGTCTCAGGTGTACAGCTTGACGACCGCCGTGAGCTGCTGACCCGACAAGCCACGCTCGCCCGCGCGCCTGAAGACCGCGCGGGCCGCGCGCGTCAGCGGCATGTCCTTCGCCAACGCCTCGGCGTACCCGAGGTCCTTCTCAACCAGTTCGACCGGGAACAGCGGGTCGAACTTGCCCGCAAGCATCGACGCCGACGCGGCCTTGGCGAACGGGCTGCACACGATCGTGCCCGCGAACGCCTCCACCGCCTTTGACGGATCGAGCCCCGCCGCACGGGCCGCACCGACAAGCTCCGCGAGCGCGGCGACCTGTGTCGCCACCATGGAGTTCACGAACAGTTTGACGATCGTTCCCGCCCCGGCCGCCCCGCAGTGGTGCACAGCGTTGCCCAAGGAGAGCAGGACCGGGCGCGCCGTCTCGACATCCGTCGCGTCGCCCCCGCACAGAAACACCAGTTGTCCGGCTTCCGCCTGCGGGCGGGAACCGGAGAGCGGCGCGTCCAGGAAATGTCGCCCCGCGCCGCGAAACCGCCCCGACAACTCGCGCACCCACGCCGCGCTCACCGTCGAGCACTCGATCCCCACGGCCTTCGCGTCCAGCCCGCCCAGCGCGCCGGTTCGCTCGTCCAGCCACACACGCCGCGAGGCCTCATCGTCTCGCACCATCGACAACGCAACGGCTGTCCCCCGCACGGCCTCGCGCGGCGACGCGGCCGCGACGGCGCCACGCTCAACGAGCCCGGCTTCCGGCCCCTTCGACCGGTTCCACACGCGCACACGGTGCCCCGCGTCAATCAGCCGCGACGCCATGCGGACGCCCATCGCCCCAAGCCCGAGAAACGCGATCTCCGCCATGGTCTGGTTTCCTGTCAGTGCCTCAGTGGGCAGCACATTTGGATGTCGCGCACGCCACGCAGATTCGCGAGCGGAATGCGCCGCCGTCACGGCACGCGATGGATCCACGCTTACCGAACGATGTGGCCGGTCTCGACGCCCGAAGGCTTCGCGTTTCCCGCACCGATCGGGGGGAGCTCCACCAGCACTCGCCGAAAGAACCCCGCCGTCCCATCCCGCATCGCCGCGTGCTCCGCGATGTCATTGTGCCCGGCCTCCGGCACGTCCACACGTTCAACAGATACGCCGGCCGCCTGCGCCGCCGCGGCGATCCGTTCGGCGTGGTGCGGGCGGACGATGTCATCCGCCCCGCCGTGCACGATCAGCAGCGGCCGCGTGCCCAGCGCACGCACGCTCTCCGCCGTGGCCCGCCCGCGCGGAATCAGCACCGGCCCGAGCAGCGGCACGTGATCTGCCGCGACGGACGGGAACGACGCGAACGCGCTCACCAACCCGACGGCCCTCACGCCCGGTCGCTCCGCCGCCACCGCCGCCGCGATCGCCCCGCCCAGGCTCACGCCGTACACGCCCGAGCGCTCGGCATCGACATCCGTCCGCGCCGCCATCGCGTCCCACGCCGCCAGCGCGTCGGTGACGAGGCGCTCCCGCGACAGTTGCCGGGCCGGGTCAGAGCGGCCATAGCCCCGATAGTCAAACAGGAACACGTGCACGCCCGCGTCGCACAGAAAGCGCGAGAACTCCACGTGTGATTCGATGTTGCCCGCGTTGCCGTGACAGTGCAGCACCGTCGCCCGCCGCTCGCCCTTGCCAGCGTTCGTCGCCGGCATGAACCACCCGTGCAGCCGCACGCCGTCGGGCGTGGTGAACCAGACATCCTCAACGCCCAGCGGCGTGACGAACGTCTCGCGAGACGGGAAGTAGAAGGTGATGGACTCGACCAGCCCGCTCATGCGCCCCGCCGCGGCGAGCACGAGCAGCACCGCGCCCACGCGCGCAAGCCGAAACCCCGGCAAGCGGGCCCGGCGGCCTTGGGGGCGTCGCGGCGGGCTCTCGCCGTCGGTCGCGTGCGCGTCATCAGCCAGAAATAGGGGATCTAGGATTCGAACCTAGGCTAACTGAGTCAGAGTCAGTCGTGCTACCGTTACACCAATCCCCTGGTGTGCGACGCCGACCGAAGTCCCGCCGCGCCAAAGTCTAACGCCGCCCGCCTCCAAAGCAAGGCAGGCCCGGCCACCCCCAAAGCCGACCGACCCCCCGTCCCGAGCCCGCCCGGGCCGTGTTCCCGTGCCCGCTGGGTCACGCTCAGCAGCCGGTTCCAGCGGGAATACACCCGCCCCGCCGCGGCGATCGTCCACCCCGCTGCGGGGACAAACCGTGCACCGTGTTCGGCTTTGCAGCACATCGCCGGCGATTGTGCTGGACAGATCGGTCCGGATCGGGCAGACTGTCCCCGTCGGACTCGTCGGGCTTGTGAGCGTTCGGCAACGGTGGGCACGGGCGGTGCGGTTCGCGGCGGGCGCGGGGACCCGGAGTTCGACCATGTCGTCGTTCACCATCGGCGGGCCGGTTCTTCCCTCCAGCTTTGACGCGGAGGCCGTCCCCCTCAAGGCCGCCTTCGCCGACCGGCGGGCCGCACGACAGCTCATCGACCGCCTCACCTTCGGCTTCACTCAGCAGGAAGCCGCCATCTACACGCGCCTCGGCCCGCAGGGCTATCTCGAGTATCACCTCAACCACACGCTCATCGACGACTCGGCCCTCGATACCTACCTGGCGACCAACTATCCGACGCTGACCTTCACCCCGCAGCAGCTCGCCCAGCAGACCTCGACCGGCGACGGCGTGAACCAGCTCATCCGCGCCCGCCTCATGCGCGCGACCTTCAGCCGGCGCCAGCTCTTCGAACGCGCCGTCGAGATGTGGACCGACCACTTCAACATCTACATCCGCGAGGACACGGTCAACTTCCTCAAGACGGCCGACGACCGCGACGTCGTCCGCGCCAATGCGCTGGGCACCTTCCCCGACATGCTGCGCGCCAGCGCCCACAGCCCGGCGATGCTCATCTACCTCAACAACGACACCAACCGCGTTGGCGCCCCGAACGAAAACTACGCCCGCGAGCTCATGGAACTGCACACCATGGGCGTCGACGGCGGCTACACCCAGGCCGACGTCCAGCAGGTCGCCAAGTGCTTCACCGGCTGGACGTATCAGCCCAGCAGCGCCGGCGCAAACGCCTACACCTTCCGCTACAACGCCGGGAACCACGACAACACGCAGAAGACCGTCCTGGGCACCGTCATCCCGGCGGGCGGCGGGCAGCAGGACGGCGAGACCGTCCTCAACATCCTCGCCGCCCACCCAAGCACCGCCCGCTACGTCTCCAAGAAAATGCTGACCGCCTTCTGGGGATACAACCCCAGCGGCACGCTCATCGACGGCCTCGCCGCGGTCTACACCGCGACCGGCGGCGACATCAAGGCGATGCTGCGGCACATCTTCACCTCGCCGACCGTCCCGCCGCGCACGCCGAAGTTCAAGCGCCCCATGCACCTCCTGGTCTCGGCCCTGCGCGGGCTGAACGCCGAGGTGACGCAGCCCAACAACGCGCAGTCGCCGCTGTCGCGGGCCGGGCACGGGCCGTACGACTGGTCCCCGCCCGACGGCTACCCGGACGACCTGGCCTCGTGGACGAGCCTGCTGCTCCCGCGCTGGAACTTCGGGGCCTCACTGCTGAATAACGAATGGTTCAACAACACCACGCAGCAGGGCATCCGGGTGAATGACGTGACGCTGCTCGCGAACGCGCCGAACACCGCCGTCGGCGTCGTTGACCGGCTCAGCGAGGTGCTGATGAACGGACAAATCCCCACCGCCGATCGCGATCGGCTCATCGCCTACCTCCTGCCGGACCCGCCGACGACGACGCGCAAGCGCGAGGCGATCGGTCTGGCCGTCGCGACGCCCGCGTTCCAGTGGTACTAACCCATCGCCCCCTGTTCCGTCGCCCGAGCCCGCCCAAGGATCAACTGTCACCCCGGAGCCACGCATGAGCATCCCCGCCGACCAGCCCGCGCCCGCCGACGGCCTTGCCGCCTCACCCGCGGGCACGAGCGACCCGAACGCGTGCGCCGAGTACAACCGGCTGAGCCGGCGTCGCTTCCTGGGCTGGTCCGCCGCCAGCGCCGCCGCCGCCGCCGCGATGCCCGCGTGGATGCCCCGCGTCACCTTCGCCTCCAGCTTCGTCGCCGGGCGCGACATCCTGGTCAGCATCTATCTCCGCGGCGGGGCCGACGGGCTCACGCTCTGCGTGCCCTACGGCGACCCGCAGTACTACGTCCGCCGCCCCACGCTCGCCATCCAGCCCCCCGGCACGACCAACGGCGCGCTGAACCTCGACGGCTACTTCGGCTTCGCGCCCGCGATGCAGCCGCTCATCACGCCCTATCAGAACGGGCACCTGCTGGTCGTGCACGCGACCGGCTCGACGGACCCGACGCGCTCGCACTTCGACGCGCAGAAGTACATGGAACTGGGCAAGGCGCAGGACCCGTTCCTGTTCACGGGCTGGCTCGGGCGGCACATCGCCACCAGCCCGCCGCACGATCCGACCGCCGCCGCCCGCGCCATCGGGATCAACTTCCAGCTCCAGCTCACGCTCGCCGGCGCGCCCAAGGCCGTACCCGTGCCGGACCTTGGCAACTACCAGCTCAGCGGCTCTGGCACGTCACGCCCGGGGCGCACCAGTTGGCTGGCGGACATGCACAACCGCGTGCCCGACCCGCTCAAGGCCGCCGCCCGCAACACCATGGCCACCATCAACGCGATGACCACGGTGAACGCCAACGGGTACACGCCCATCGCCGGCGTGACGTACCCGACGAGCTCGTTCGGCAAGTCGCTCAAGCAGACCGCCGCGCTCATCAAGGCCGACCTGGGCGTCGAGGCCGTCGCCATCGACCGCGGCAACTGGGACACGCACTCCAACCAGGGCAACATCACCGGCACGATGGCCGGCAACATGTCCGACCTGGCCGCCTCGCTCCGCGCGTTCTATGACGACGTCGTCGTCGGCGGGCCCGCCGGCGGGTACCCCGTCACCGTCGTCATCATGAGCGAGTTCGGCCGCCGCGTCGCCGAGAACGGCTCCGCCGGCACCGACCACGGGCACGGCAACGTCATGTTCGCCATGGGCCGACGCATCAACGGCAACCGCGTGCTCACGCAGTGGCCCACGCTCGGCAACCTCTACCAGAACCTCGACCTGCAGGTCACCATCGACTACCGCGACGTCCTCGCCGAGATCATCGACCGCCGCCTCGCCAACGGCAACAACCTCTCCGCCATCTTCCCCGGCTTCACGCCGACCTTCCGCGGCGTGGCCACGGCGGGCTGAGCACTCACGCGCGGGCCGCGCCGCGCACACGCAGCGTCAGAACCAACCAGCCCAGCACGACCGCGCACGCCCCCGTCCAATACGGCCACGCGTCCCCGGCATGGTCGTACAGCAGCCCCGCCGCCACCGGCCCGACGACCAGCGACAACGCCGCCACCGACGCCGACGCGCCCAGCACCGTGCCCTGCTTCTCAGGCCCGGCGCTCGATGACAGCATGCTGCTGATCGACGGCCCGGCCAGCCCGCCCCCGAGCGCCATCAGCGTGATCGCCCCGAGCATCACCCACGCCGAGTCCGCCAGGGGGATCAGCCCGTACCCGCACGCCGCGATCGGCAGCCCGATCACCGCCGTCCGCCGCGCGCCCAACGCCGGCTCGACCTTGCGCACCAGCACGCCCTGCACCAGCACCGCCATCAGCCCGACATACGCGAACATCCAGCCCGCGTGCCGCTGATCCATCCCGAGGTGTTCTTTCAGGAACAGCGCGAAGGTCGTCCGCATCTCCGCGTGCGCGAAGTTGACGAGGAACACCACGCCCAGCAGCACCGGCAGCCCCGCGATCATCATCGCCCGCGCCAGCGTGCCCAGCGGGTTGAAGTCCGCCGCCGTCATTCGCCCCGCACGCCGATGCTCGCGCGCGAGCGTCTCCGGCAGATACACCGCGATCAGCACCGACGTCACCATCGCCAGCCCCGCCGACGCCCACACTGGCGCGAGCGGCCCGAACCCCGACAGCATCGCGCTGATCGCCGGCCCGAGCGTGAAGCCCAGCCCGAATGCCGCGCCCACCAGCCCGAACGCCTTGGCCCGCTCAGCGGGCGGCGTGATATCCGCCAGCGCCGCCTGCGCCGCCGAGATGTTCCCGCCCGTCGCCCCGTCCAGCACCCGCGCCCCGAGCACGACCCAGTACGACCCGCCGCCCACCGTCGCGCCCAGCGCAAACAGCACGTATCCCGCCGCCGTCCCGATCATGCTCCCCAGCAGCACCGGCCGCCGCCCGACGCGGTCCGACAACGCCCCCAGCACCGGCGTCGCGAGAAACTGCGCCGCCGAGTACGACAGCGTCAGCAGCGTGACGGCGAGCGCCGTCCCGAAAAACGCCCCGTCCGCCTCGAACCGCGCCACCACGAACGGCGCGATCGGCGCGATGATCCCCACGCCCAGAAGATCCAGAAAAATGATCAGAAACACGATCGCCCGCGTCCGCGACGCGCCGGAAGACGCACGGGCTGGAGCCTGATCGGCCACGAAGCCAGCGTAGCCGCGAGCGGCGGGATCGAACGCGACGGCGCGAAGGGCTCGAAGTCAGTCCGTCATCAGCGGCCGACCTCACAAGCGACACGAAATCTGACCGGAACCCTCAACACCTGCCCCGCTTCGCGTCTCCGCGCCTCCGCGGCGAACTCTTCTCAGCCCCGATACTTCCGCACCGCCACCGTGTCGTTCTGTCCGCCGAAGCCGAACGAGTTGGACAGACACAGGTCCACGCCGCCCTGCTCGCGCAGGTCGCGGGCCGCGTTGGCGACGTAGTCGAGGTCGCACGCCGGGTCGGGCTGGTTGAGGTTGATAGTGGGGGGGATGAACCCGGTGCGGATGGCCTGCACGCAGGTCATCAGTTCCACCGTGCCCGCCGCCTGGATCAGGTGCCCGAACATCGATTTCACGCTGGAGAACGGCACCTTCGGCGCGAGCGCGCCGAACACCGCTTTCACGGCCTTGGTCTCGATCGAGTCGTTCTCTTTCGTCCCCGTGCCGTGCGCCGAGATGTAGTGCACCGCCGGGCGACCGTCCGGGCCCGGCTCGCGCGGGTTCACGCCCGCCTGGCGGCAGGCTTCCAGCATCGTGCCCGCCCCGCCCTTGCCGTCGGGCTGAATGTCCGTGATTCGGAACGCGTCCGCCGTCGAGCCGTAGCCCGCGATCTCCGCGAGCGGCTCGGCCCCGCGCGCCAGCGCGTGCTCGAGCGTCTCGAGCACGAGCATCCCCGCGCCCTCGCCCATGACAAAGCCGTCGCGCGTCTGGTCGAACGGGCGGGCCGCGTGGGCCGCGTCCTCGCGCCGACGGCTCATCGCCGTCAGCCGGATGAACCCCGTCATCCCCAGCGGGTGGATCATGCTGTGCGCGCCGCCCGCGAACATCACGTCGGCGTCGCCGTGCTTGATCATCTCCACCGCCTCGCCCACGCACTGGGCCCCGGCGGCGCACGCGGTCATGCAGTTCGACGCCGGCCCCCGGCAGCCGAACGCCTGGGCCACGTGCGTCAGCGTCATCTGCGGTTCCTGCTCCAGCTCGCGCACCGGGTTCATGCCCGCGTACGCCGCCTTCGCCCACCGCGTCGTGTCCAGCCGGCGCTCGCTATCGACCCATCCTGCCAGGTGCGCCCCGGCGTAGTTTTCGATATCAAGCGACCCTTCGCCCGCGCCCATGTAGAGCCCGAAGCGCCGCCGGTTCAGTCGCCCGTCCTTCGCGAGCGCCTCGAGGCCGGACTGCTTCCACGCCTGCGCCGCCGCGGCGAGCGCGAACTTGGTGCTGATGCCCGCGTGCTCGTGCGCCGAAGCGTGCACGTCCAGAAAGTCCGCCAGCCGGAAGTTCCGCACCTCCGCCGCGAAGTCCGTCTTGAACGTGCCCGCATCAAAGCGCGACACCCGCTGCACCGCGCTCACGCCGGCCAGCAATTTGCTCCAGACCGAGGCCACATCACAGCCCAGCGGCGTGACCCAGCCCATGCCCGTGATGACGACGCGCGAACGGTCCACGCGAATGCTCAGCCTCCGTGCCCGGCCTGTGGATCAGGCCTGCGTGTCGTGCCCGTGCTCGCCGGCGCCCGCGCCGCCGTGCTCGTCGTGCTCGCCCTGTTCGCCGTGCTCCGGCAGTTGCAGCTTTTCCGTGTTGAGCACGCGGACCAGCCCGTCCTTCAGCCGGCGTTCGGAGAAGTTGATGATGAGCCCGAGCTCCATGTCCGCCGCCTTCAGCAGCGCCCGCATGCCGGCGCGTTCGGACGAGCCGACCTCGCCGCGGAGCGCGTACACGTCGACGACGAACTTCCCGTCGATCACCAACGCGGCCTTCCGGGCCCCGACCTTGGAGCCGCGGTAGATCACCGGATAATCCTGCTCGGCGGTGAACGGCAGGCTCTGCGCGTTCATCTCGACCGTCAGCGCCTTCAGGTACACCTCGCGGTCGAAGCCCGGGCCCAAGCCCTTGTGGACTTCGATCGCGCACCCGATCAGGCGACGGCTGACTTCCGTCAGCGCCGGGTCGAGTTCGGAGAGCGGGATCCCGCGGCCTTCGCGGTCCGGGTCGCGCCGCGGGCCGCGCCCGCCGCCGCCGTGCCCACCATGACCGCCGTGGCCCCCATGACCACCGTGCCCGCCATGACCGCCGCCGTAGCCCCCGCGCCGACCGCCCCCGCCTTCGCGGTAGCCACCTTCACGCGGCTGATGATCTCGATACTGGCCCGGATCGTCGTACATGGCTGCTCCCGCCCGAAGGCTGAGGAAGAAAGAGGAAAGAGTGCCGCGGCTTTCAGCGTACCGCCTTCAGCACGACCGCGGCGTTCTGGGCCCCGAGCGAACCCGAGCACACCAGAACGAACTCTAGCGCCGCCGCCTGCCGATCCGCCGGACCCGCCCCGGCGTCCCCCGCCGCCCGCCCCCGGTGCACCCGCGCCGGCACTGTCTGCGTGTGCAGCGCCAGCGCCCCCGCCGCCACCTGCAGGCCCCCGCACCCCGCCATGCTCAGCCCCAGGTTGGGCGTCAACGTAATCAGCGGCACCCGCCCCAGCCGCTCGCCCAGCACCGCCCGCAGTGCCCCCAGCTCCGCCCGGTCCAGCGCCGGCACGCCGCTGCCCAAGGGCACCACCGCCGAGATCGCCTCCGGCCCAATCCCGGCGTCCTCCAGCGCGTTCTCGATCGCGTACCGATACCCCTCGTCATTCTCCCCGGCCGGGTAGCCCGGCTCAGAGTGTCCGCCGCCGAACCCGACGACCTCGGCGTACGCCCGGGCCCCGCGCTTGATCGCGGCTTCCCGCTCTTCCAGCATCAGGATCCCGCCGCCCTCGCCCAAGACCGTGCCCGTCGCCTGCGGATCAAACGGGCGGACCAGTGCGCTGCCGTCGGTCTGACCCATCGACTGGGCCAGGTACCCGCACAGGTCCATCCGCAGCATCCCCATCGGGTTGACCTTGCTCTCCGCCGAGCCGGAGAAGCAGATGTCCGCCGCCCCGCGCTCCACCACCCGCGCGCTCTCCCCGACCGAGAGCAGCCCGCTCGCCTCGGCGCACGTGATCGTGTTGCTGGGCCCCTCCGCCCCGTGGATGATCGTCACGTGGCACGCCAGCATGTTCGGCAGATACTTGAGCAGCCACAGCGGCGTCAGCGACTCCATCCCCGCCCCGCCCTCGCCGCCCCACGCTCGAAGATCCAGCCGGTTCCCTTCGCCCCGCGCCGTCGCCATCGCCGCCGCCATCTCTTCGCTGTCCGCGGCGATCAGCCCGGCCCCGATATGACACCCCGTCCGCTCCGCTGGGTGCGTGAGCGCCGTCGCGATGCCTTCCTCAATATCCGACCGCGTCACCAGCCCCGCGTCCTGCACGGCGAACTTGGCCGCGGCGACCGCGATCTCCGTGTCCCGCGCCATCACCTTCGTCGCTTTGCGATAGTGCTTGGGCACCAGGTCGCGGATGCTCAGGTCCGCCACTTCCCCCGCCAGCCCGCACCGGAACCCCGACGCGTCAAACCGGCGTACCGGCCCCAGGGCCGTGCGTCCGGCGCACAGCCCCTCCCAGAACGCGCCCCCGCCCGCCCCCATCCCCAGAGCGCTCACCGTCCCCAGCCCCGTGATCAACACGCGTCGCGGCATAGGCGAGCAGTGTAGAACCGCCCCCGCCCCAATCCTGCCCCAACCCCCGCCGCTCCCCGTTCCCCCCGGCTCACCCGCCCATCATTTCGCTAGCCTTCCCGCACACCTGACCGATACCCACCCCCCGTGCTGACCATGTCGGCGTCATCGCCCGTGCCATCCGGCTCCGTCTCCGCCCCGCGCCGGGCGTCCGTCGCGCCGCGCCCGCCGAGGGGCCAGTCCCCCGCCCGCGCTCGTCGCCATGGCCCGCTCGTCCGTCTGGATCCGGGCTGGCTCTTTCTCATCGCCGGCGTGGGCACCATCGCCGCCACGGTGCTGATCCCCGCCGAGCGCGACCTCCGCCTGGCCCGCTGGGAACGCGACAAGGCCAAGGCCGTTGAAGACCACCGCCTCGAGCGCGTCCGCCGCTACGGCCAGTTCCAGGCGGCCCTGCAATCCGGCGACGAGTCGGTCCTGCTCTCGCTCGCCGCGACGCAGTTGACGCAGTCCCCGACCGACCGCGTCCCGCTCACGCCCATCCCCGACCCGGCCCGCACCAGCGCCTCGGTCTTCCCGACGCTCGAGCCCCCGCCGCTGCGCGAGCCCCCGCACCCGGACATGAACCGGCGCATCTCGACCCTCGAACGCTGGACGACCGACGACAAGGTCCGCCCGTGGCTCCTCGCCGGCGGCGTGCTCGCGGTCCTCATCGGCGTGCTCCCCACCGCCCGCCGGTCGTAATCGATACCGCCCGGGCCACCGCCGCCGCGCTTCTACCATCGCGCGTGACCACGTCGGCCGCGTCATCTCCGTCCGCGCCCGACCCCAGCCAACCCGCGGCTCTGCACTTCCGCACGCGCCACCGCCTCACCCACGCCCGCGAGTTCCAGGCCGTGCTCGCCGCCAAAGTCCGCTTCGCCCGCGGCCCGCTGGTCCTGTCCGCACTCCCCAACACGCTCCCCAACCCGCGCCTGGGGCTCATGGTCGGGACCCGCGTCGGCGGGGCCGTCGTCCGCAACCGTCTCAAGCGATTCATCCGCGAGGCCTTCCGCCTCGATCAGCACACGCTGCCCGCATCGCTCACGGGCCGCTACGACTACGTCGTCGGCGTGCGGCCGACCCCCAAAGCCGCGGCTCTCACGCTCGACGTCGTCCGGCGCATGCTCGCCGAACTGGCCCGCGACGCCGACGCCGCCTGCCGCCGCCGCCCGCCCAATCAGCCTCCGCCCTCTCCCCCGACCGCCTGATCCCGATGGCCCACGCGCCCCACCAGCCCGAGCCCGAACCCGACCCCACCCCGCATCGGCGTCGTCCGCCGATCGCCGCCTATCCCTTTCTGGGGGTGATCTGGCTGTACCGCTTCACGCTCAGCCCGTTCCTCGGCGGGCAGTGCCGCTTTTACCCAACCTGCTCGCAATACGCCCTCGACGCGTATCACCTGCACCCGCCGCTGCGTGCGACGTGGCTCACCATCCGCCGCCTGTCGCGCTGTCACCCGCTCGGCGGGCGCGGCCCGGACCCCGTGCCCCGCCCGTCGGAACATCGTTCGTAGTCGCCGTCTTTTGGGCCCCTGCGCACCTGTCCGCCGACGCAAAGTGAGTGTATACTAGCCTTGACGGTTTCGGGCCCCCTCGGGCCGGGCTTTTCTGGCCCAGAGTGCCGATCGGGCCATAGTTCGTAAGTCTTGGATCGTCAACGCTTTGCGCGAGGCTACCCCCGTGAGCCGCCTGTCCGCCGCCCAGCGCCGGGAACAACTGCTGGACACCGCGGCGAACCTGTTCGCGGTCCAGGGCTACGCCGGCGCGACCACGGCTCAGATTGCCAAAGCCGCGGGCGTCACCGAGCCCATCATCTACCGTCACTTCCCCTCCAAGCGCGACCTGTTCATCGCGCTGATCCACCGCACCAGCGCCGTCACCATCAAACTCTGGCAGCACGAACTCGCCACCGCGCCCGACCCCGCCGAACGCATCAAGCGGCTGCTGGGCGCCAACCCCATGGTCGCCAACCGCGGCCGGGGCATCTACCGCGTCATCGTGCAGGCCATGACCGAAGTCGAAGACCCGCAGATCCTCGCCGCCCTCATGGAGCACGTGAAGACGCTGCACGAGTTCCTGGGTCGCGAGGTCGACGCCGCCCAGCAGACCGGCGTCATCTCCAAACGCTTCAGCCCCGACCTCACCGCTTGGGCCCTCATCCACCTCGGCCTGGGCTACGGCGTGCTCAGCGCCATGGGCGTCACACGCCACGGCGTCGACGAACACGGCGCCACCATCGTCGACCTCCTCGGCGAACTCATGCTCGGACAGAAGTACAAGCGCGAGTAAGAGAACCAAGCACGGTCCTGCGCCTATTCGCCGCCGCGATCACGAGGCCGGCCCGCGGCACGCGATGTCGTGCCGTACATGCGCAAAAACCTGTTGTGACCACCGCATCGGCGCGGTACAGTACGCGCACAAACGGGAGTGCACCAATGTTCGGACTGCTCATCATTATTGCGATGTACGTTTTCCTCGGCTTCATGCTGGCGTGGATTGCGCAGGTAGTCGCCCGAGAAGAAGTTGAAGTCAAAACCGGCGTGATCATCCTGGTTCTGACAGCGATCATCGGTTATGCGGTGCAGGTCGGCGCCGCCGCGGCGTTCGGATCCGGCGCAGCACTCGCGCTCGGCACACTCTCCAACTTCGCCGCCCTGATCGTGCTCCTGAACCTGGTCGCCAAGCTCTCCTGGAAGCACTCGGCCATCATCGCCGCGATCTACACGGTCCTCATCTTCGCGGCCGCGCTCGGGATCGGGCTGCTGATCGCTTCGGCCGGGTGACGGTCGACCGACTCGGTCACTTCCAACTCATGACGCGCCTTGCCGAACTTCGGCGGAAGCACCCTCCGCGCGCCGATCGTTTTCCACCACGACCCGCGTCCACTCACCCCACACCGGGGGCTCGTTCTCCCCGCAATCGCCCTGCGCGCCCCTTGGCCGCTCGTGCCGGCTTGACAGCCACCGGTCATCCAGTAGATTGACGGTGACGGCGTGCGGCTCAGCGCGTGTCCGAGTTGCTCGCCGCCCACTCACTCAGGAGGTGGCTATGAACAGCAGGATGATGTCGAAAGTCTCGAAGCTCACGCTCGGCGTGGCGGTGCTCGGGGTGGCCGCGGTCGCCGTGCAGGCGCTCGCCGCGCCCGCTCGGCCCGGCTCGGGCTGTCCCCGCCGCGGGATCTACTGCCTCGACGTCTACCGCCCCGTCGAGTGCACCACCCGCTTCGGCACCCGCGCCGTCTACTCCAACGACTGCTATGCCTACATCGACTGCGCCACCAACTGCACCGACGCGTCGGCCCAGTGACTGCTACAGCGAAGGGCCTGCTGCCAACAGCACGCCGCGCAGTTCGCACACACTCCCGCCGACCCGCGCGACTTCACGCGGGTCGGCGGCGTTGTTTCCTCACCGTTCCGGCAGCACGCCCAGCAGCGCCTGCACCAACTCTTCCCGGTCCCGCTCCGACGGCATCCCGAACCACACCCGCCGCACCACGCCGCTTGTGTCCACCAGCATCGCGCCCGGCGAGATCGGGACGCGCAGCAGCCACGTCCCGGCCTGCTCCGGCACCAATCGCGGCGTGAGCCCGCCCGACAGCGGCTTCAGGTCCGCCGCTCGCCGCGCATCGGTCTGCAAAGTCACCAGATCGACCTTGCCCGCCTCCGTCGCCCGCGTCGCCGCGATCACTTCTTGCCACACGGGGATCGTCTGCTCGCAGTACGGGCACTTGCCGGCGATCAGGAACACCACCGTCGGCCGCGGGCCGCGGAACGTCAGCGTCGCCGGCGCCCCATCCGCCCCGACCGCGGTGATCGGCGACAGCGCATCCCCCGTCGCGAGCGCATCGCGCGTCCGCTCCCGGGCCAGCGCCTGTTCAACCACGATGAGCTGCTCACGCAGTTGCCGGTTCGTCCGCGTCAGCAAGATCACCAACACCCCAAGCCCGACAACGGCGACCACCAGCAGCCCGACAAACACCCGCCCGCTCGGCTTGGCCGGCTCGGCCGCCGACACGCCCGGCGATGACTCGACGTGCTGTGACATCCCCACAGCCTAGCAAATCCGCGCTCACCCTCCGCCGCCCCAACCCAATCCCCGCGGCCCTTCCCGCTTCCCTCACCCCCGCCCCGTCAACCCCAGATACAAGTTCAGCACCACGCTGATCACCAGCAGCACCACCAGCGTCACGAACATCCACCGCGGCACGGCCGGCCCGCCCGCCTGCGACTTGTCCACCGGCATTTCCAGCGGCTGCGCCTGCGCCTCCGCCTTCGCCACCGACGCCAGATCCAGCCCGCCGATCTCCTTGTGCGCGAGCGGCGGCGTCTGCTTGTTCCGCACCGCCCTGAGGTCGATCAACAGATCGTTGCAGTTCAGATACCGATCCTTCGGGCTCTTGGCCATCATCTTTTCGATGACTTCCGAGATGCCCGCCGACAGCTTCGGGTTGACGTGGTCCGGCGGCTGCGGCGTTTCCTTCAGATGCTTGTGCATCACCGCCGACGGGTTCTTCCCGTCGAACGGCACCGCGCCCGTCACCATGTGATACAGCGTCGCGCCCAGCGAGTAGATATCGCTCGGCGGGCCGATGTTGATCTCGCCGCGGATCTGCTCCGGCGAGATGTAATACGGCGTCCCGAACGCCTTGCCCTGCTCCGCCTCCGCCGCTTCCTTGTCCGAAATCGCCCGCGCCAGCCCCATGTCCGCCAGCTTCGCCACGCCCCGCCCGGAGATCATGATGTTCTTCGGCTTCACGTCGCGGTGGATCAGCCCCTTCACGTGCGCGTGCTGCAGCGCCTCGGCGACCTGGATCACGATGTCGATCGCGTCCGCCTCCGCGTACCGGCGCTGCTTGACGATGTCGTCGTAGACCGTGCGGCCTTCGACGTACTCCATCACAAAGTAGTGATAGTCCCCCGCCTGTCCGACGTCGTACGCCTGAACGATGTTCGGGTGGTTCAACTGCGCCGCCGCCCGACCCTCGGCGTAAAAGCGCTCGATGAACTGCGGGTTGTTCGTGAACTTCCGCGGCAGGACCTTGATCGCGACGTCCCGGTCCAGGCTCAGCTGCCGCCCCTTGAACACCGTCGCCATCGCCCCCGCGCCCAGCTTCGCGAGGATCTTGTACCCCGGGATCTGCTGCCCGCTCCGCTCGGCCTCGGCCTGCAGGCGGATGCGCTCGAGCTGACGCTTGGTGATGTACTCGTTCTCGATCAGCAGCAGCGGCAGGCTCTTGGAGTTCCCCTCCGCCGCGCTCTGCCGCGCCATCTCCAGGCACGCCTGCACCTCTTCCGGCGTCGCCAGCCCCTGGTCAACGACGATCTTCCCGATGATGGTGTCGACGTTGGTCCCGCCTTTGGTGCGGCCCGAGCGGTTCTCCGCCGTGTCGACCCCGATCGCCGCCTCCCCCGAGGCCCGCTCCGCGTCGGCCCTCGCCTTGGAATCCATCGGCGAGGTTTCCGAAAGATCCGACTTGTGTGGCTGCTCGGGCATGGGTGGAGCCTGGGAGGAGTCGGACCCCGCGGGGGGGATGACGGAAGAAGCGCGGAGTGGGTGGTGAGCCGGTGGAGGAGTTTGGGGGGCTGGGGTGGGGGTAAGGAGACGGATCGGAGAAACGAGGTCCCTCCGCGGGAACGCCGGGGCGTGAACCTAGTGACCCGGAGAATCCCGGTCAACGAACGGTCGGCACAGGAGTGTACGAACGCGGCCCGAGCGCGGGTTCCCCGGAACGCGTGGCCCGCCCGCCGAGAGTCACTTCTTTATGCCCCGTCGCCTCCGAGAATTCGCGGCGATGCGCACAAATCGCCGGTTCTCGGGCATCGCGCCGGTCGGCCGCCGAAGCCGCCGCGGGCGCTGGCCCGACCGTGCAAAGACCGCCCGGTCATCGCCGGGCGGCTGGACAAACCCGCGGCGATGAGGCAAACTGTCACCTGCACGGGTCCCATTCAGGGATCCGGCGGCCACGCGTTCTGCGGTCATGGCCGCAAACCAGGAGGTGCCTCATGGCCCGTACCCGCACGGCCCGCGCTTTCACGTTGATCGAGCTGCTCGTGGTCATCGCGATCATCGCGCTGCTCATCGGCATCCTGCTCCCCGCCCTCGGCGAGGCCCGCAAAGCCTCCCGCGTGACCGTCAGCCTCAGCAACCTCCGCTCCCTGTGCCAGATCCAGATCCTCTACGGCGGGGAGAACAAGAACTCGTTCGTCAACCCGTTCGGCACCGTCAACGCCGCCGACCCCGAGTGGGGCCGCGTCTGGACGGATGACTACCGAGCCTACTGGGACTTCACCGGCACCAACAACTGGATGATGAGCATGTTCTGGAACGGCTTCGCCCTGAGCTGGGCCGACCCGAACCAGCTCCTCTCCCGCGTGCAGTTCTCGCCGGCCGACCCGGTGATCCAGTCGCGCTTCAACCGCTACCGCGACCAATGGCTCCGGCAATACGGCGTGGACTCCTTCTGCTGGGACGGCTCGTACTGGGCCAGCCCGACCACCTGGCTCAACCCGCAGCTCTTCGAGCCGACGTCCGTCAGCACGCCCGTCCGCGCCATTCAGACGAACAATCCCAACGACCTCCGCCGCAATCGTTTCGACGACGTACCGCTCCCCGCCGGCAAGGTCCTGCTGTGGGAACGCTTCGACTTCACCCGCAAGAGCCGCCCGGCGCCGAGCAGCGGCCGCGAGGAAAAGACGCCGCAGTGGAACAACATCGAAGCCACCGCCCGCTTCGCCACCACCGACGGCAGCGTTGAACAGATCCGCATCGCCGACTTGACCAAGTACACCACCCGCGCCTCCCCCGGCAGCGCGGTCGGCACGCTGCTGGCCCGCACCGAACTCACGCCCTGCGGCCTGTGGGGCCGCCAGTACGGGCTCACCAACAGCTTCCTGGGCGACCCGAGCGACCCGTCGACCTTCGCGATGCGCGACGACGGTCTGGAAACCGGCGACGCCGGCACGCTCGAGTGGCCCGCGTATTTCTGGGCCACGCGCAAGGGCATCCGCGGCCGCGACATCAACCGCTGATCGCGCCGCTCCGCGATCACACGGTCATCAACACTCACCCGACGGGAGTCCCGCGTGGACAAGAAAAAGCGGATGTTCGTGCTCATCGGCGTGGCTGGCGTGACGCTGGCGATCGCGGCGGTGCTGATGCTCCGTTCGGGCGGCGGCACAGAGCCCCTCCCCGAGACCAGCGAAGCCGTCCGCCAGATCGCCGAGGAAGCCCAGTCCGTCGAGACGCCGCCGCCCGCGACACCCTCGTCGACCGGCCGCATCCGCAAGGCCGCCGACTGACGCGTTGGACCCCATACCCTCACCGACACTCGGGCCGGACGGCCGAGGTCTGGAGTACGCAGCATGTCGGTCTTTGCCCGGCCCCGCGCGTTCACGCTCATCGAGCTGCTCGTCGTCATCGCCATCATCGCGCTGCTTATCGGCATTCTGCTGCCCGCGCTCGGCGAGGCCCGCCTCGCGGCCCGCAGCGTCCGCTCCATGGCCAACCTCCGCAGCAACGCGACGTTCATCCACGTCTACGCCTCCGACCACAAAGACAACTTCGTAAACCCCTTCCACACCGACCGCACCGCCAAGTGCAACCCGACCACCAACAGCCAGGGCTGGGTGTGGGACCAGCGCCGACCGTGCCTTTTCGGCTGGCCGTATGACACCACCGGCACCGGCTATCGCAGCACCGAACGCACCGAGACCTTCGGCTATCACTGGATCGCGCACACGCTCTACTACGACGAGATCAACCTCTCCCGCCTCGAAACCATCGTCGCGCCCGGCGACGCCGAGTTGAAGCGCTGGTTCAAGGTTAACACCCCCGCGCTCAACAACTGGAACTGGATCTTCCCCTCGTCCTACTGGTACCCGCCCGTCTTCTGGCAGCTCAGCGAACGCTTCGAGACCCACAACCTCAACCCGCGCGCCGACAACCCCCGCGACCCGCGCAACCCCAACTGGATCGCCCGCAACCGGCTCGGCGAGGTCGTGATCCCCACCCAGAAAGTCCTGGTCTTCGAGGCCAAGGACTATCAGGCCAAGACGCCCACGATGTGGAACCGGGCCGGCTCGCGCCCGCACGTCGCGCTCGTTGACGGTGCGGCGACCCGCGTCAACATGTCCAAGATCATCCAGGAAACCGCAACCACGCCCTCCGGCGATGAATCCAAGATCCCCATGCCCGCCGGCGTGTGGAACCCCGGCGAGCCCGAGATGTCCACGCAGTACGAATACGGCCGTCGCGAGGGCTTCGTGTGGGACTACGGCGGGCCCGCCTTCTTCTGGCGCACCCGCTTCGGCATCAAGGGGCGCGACTTCATCCGTTGATTCCCGTCACGCTGTTCTGGACCATCATGCCCGCACCCAACCGCAAACGTCTGATGGTCCTGCTGGGCCTGCTCGCCATCGTGGCGGCGGGCGTGGGCGTGTGGCGGTTCCTCCGCACGGGCGCTGAAGCGCCGCCGGATGTCCCCGCCGAGGTCGCGGCTCGCGAAGCCGAACTCCGTCAGGCCATGCAGCCCGACCCCGCCGCGTCCGACGCTGCGGCTGAGCCTGTGCCGGAGCGCCAGCATCAGGGCAAAGGTCCGGTAGAAGCGGCCCCGTGAAGCGTCCGGGACGCCCCCTTAAGTGAGTGACGCCGAAGCCCGGTTTCTCCCTAGGTGTAACCCCTATCCGGGGTAGAGGGGCGCGCCTTTGCATCCTCTTCATGTTGGGATGCGTATTATTCTCGCACGTCGGGCCTGTGGTCACCGGTCAACCGGTCGATGACGCGCACGCGTGTGTCGTTCCGGATCGGTGCGGAACCGAATCCGGCGTGACGCGGATGGAGTTGGCCCGGGAAGCAACCGGGCGCACTGTTTGGGGCGAAGGATCGCCCGTTCAAAGAGCACAGACGCGCGGCACCGGGTTCTCCGGCTCGCTCGCGTGAGGGAACTTCGGACAGAAATCTCGGGCGCTGCGGACGGCAGCGCGACAAGGGAGCACAGGCATGTCAGGGATCCGCCGCGCGTTCACGCTGATCGAACTCCTGGTCGTCATCGCCATCATCGCGCTGCTGATCGGGATCCTGCTGCCGGCGCTTGGTGAAGCGAGGCGGTCGGCTCAGGTCCTCGTGAGCCTGGCGAACCTGCGGTCCATGGGCCAGTCCCAGCAGGTGTACGCGTCGGGCAACAAGGACGCGTGGATGAACCCCTTCACGCCCAAGACCGAAGTCAACATCCCCGGCACCGTGGGTTGGGAAGGCATCCTGATCCCCAGCCGCGGCTTCCCGAACCACTGGGCCTTCGACACCGACAACTCCCTGCTGTTCAGCGCCCACTGGGCCAGCCTCATGCTGAACTACATGGCCGATTCGGCGAGTGACCTGTTCAGCAAGGCTCAGTTCGCGCCGAACGATGCCGAAGTGCTCAAGCGCTCCGGCGAGTTCTTCCGTGACTTGGCGGCCGGCCGCATCCCGGGCAACGACATCACCACCGGCATCTGGGACGGCTCGTACTGGCTGTCGCCGACGCTCTGGACCAACCCCGGCGCGTACAACGTCAACGCCGCGGTCGGCATCGCCCCCGGCATTCGCGTCAACAACCCGGCCCACTGGCGCCGCAACCGCATCGACGACGTCCCCTTCGCCTCCGCGAAGGTCGTGACGTGGGAGCGGTTTGACTTCTCGCTCAAGCGCCGCGCCAACGGCACCATGCCGCAGGACCGCCCGCCGACCTGGAACCAGATCGACGCCACGGCCCGCTTCTCGACGGCTGACGGCAGCGTGGACACCATCCGCATCCGCGACCTGCAGAAGCGCACGACCTACGGCAACGACGCGAACCTCTCCCTCCAGGCCAAGACCGAGCTCACGCCGCACGGCCTGTGGAACAACCAGCAGGAAGCCGGTCAGGCGGACTTGGCGACCTACGCCATGGAGAACGATGGCCTGCAGAACGGCGAGAACGGCACCGTCGCCGCCCCGGCCTACTTCTTCGCGACCCGCGGCGGGATCAAGGGCCGCGACCTCAACCGCTAAGCCCTCACGACAGACATCAACCGCGGCCCGTCGCACACACGCGGCGGGCCGCCGTGCTTTTCGGCGCACTACCCCGTGCTCGCCACCCCGACCCACGCACAACCGACCTACCCTGAGGCATGGACGTGAAAAACAAAAAGAACGTCATCCTGCTGAGCGTCGCGGGCATTTTGGTCCTCGCGGCGATTGTCTTGGCCCTCCGCCCGTCGGGAACGACCACCCCGGTGACCAGCGAAGACGCCGCGTCCGCCGCAGCGGCCCAAGCGGCTGCTGCTGAAGCCGGTCAGCCAGCCCCGGAAGAGTCTTCCGGCGGCAAGAAGTTCAACCGCACGGGCGTCCCGGCGGGCAACTGAACCGCGCGGACGACCATCGCACCGGGTCGGCGCTGATCACACCGCACTTGTAGAGCAAAGCGTCGGCCCGGCCGGCGCTTTGTCGCTTTACCGGCCGCCTTGGGACCCGCGGCGCGGGCCCTTTCCGGCGCGGCCGCCCTTAGGCCCGCGTGGGCCGGCGTTGAACTGGCCGCGCTGCGGCCCGCCGTGACCGCCACGTCCGCCGTGTCCGCCGCCCGGACCGGACGCTCGTGCCGGACCGTGCCCGGACTGACCGTGTCCCGGCTGCCCTTGCCCCGGTTGTCCCTGCCCCGGCTTCGCGTGGCTGGCCTTGGCAAAGCCGGGCTTGCCGTGGGCCGGTTTGCCATGAGCCGGCTTGCCGTTGGCGGGCTTGCCTGGCCGCGGGCCGGACTTGGGGTAGCCGGTCTTGCCGCTGGGCTTCGGTCCTTGCTTGGGGCCGGGCTTCGGTCCGCGCGGGTGGTCGGCGGCCGGTCCGACGACCGGTCCGTCGGTCGGCTCGCCGCGGAACTTGCTGCCGGTGAACTTTGTGCCGTTGAACGCCGCGTTCCCGGAGAAGCGGTGGCCTTCGAACTTGTGTCCGGTGAACTTGGTGCCCGCGAACTTCCCGCCGGGCGACTTGAACCCGCCCGGCTTCTTGTGCCCGGGGGCGTGAAGCGCCGGCGCATCAGTGCCGTCGTCGGACGGCCCTTCGGTTTGGTCGGCGTGGGCGTGCGGCCGGGGCGCGTGCCCGCGGTGCGCGTGCGGGCGATCGCCGCGGTGCGTGTTGCGCGGGCCGTCGCGGTGCGTGTCACGCGGGCCGGCGCGGCGTGTGTGCGGCGGCGGGGCGGACGGGCTGCGATGGGCGGGCTCGGAGCGGGTCGGCGCAGCATCGGTGTCGACCTCGACCGCCGCGGGCTCGTCGGCGTCGCGCGTGTTCGGCGTGCCCGGGCGTGGGCCGCCCGTCTGGATGTGCGGCTGGATGACGTCGATGCGCCGCTTGAGCAGGCGCTCGATCCCGCGCATGAAGTCGCGCTCGTCGCTGTCGGGGTCGCAGAAGGAGATGGCCTTGCCCGCCGCCCCGGCCCGGGCCGTGCGACCGATGCGGTGCACGTACGTCTCGGGCTCGTGCGGGATGTCGAAGTTGACGACGTGGGAGACGTCGTCGACGTCGATGCCGCGGGCGGCGATGTCGGTCGCGACCAGCACCTGCACGCGTCCGTCGCGGAAGCCGGCGAGGGCGCGTTGACGCACGTTCTGCCGCTTGTCCCCGTGGATCGCCTCGGCCGGGATGTCGTTCTGGTTGAGGTGCTTGGTGATGCGGTCGGCGCCGTGCTTGGTGCGGCTGAAGACGATGGCGCGTTCGACGTAGGTGCTGGTGAGCAAGTCCACCAGCAGCGCGGGCTTGTCGCGCTTGGCGACCAGGACGAGGGCCTGCTGCACGCGGTCGGGCGTGGATGAGACCGCCGCGACCTGCACGCTGACGGGGTCTTTCAGCAGCGCGTCGGCGAGGTGGCGGATGGGCTTGGGCATCGTGGCGCTGAACAGCAGCGTCTGCCGCGCCGCCGGGAGCATGCCCGCGACACGCCGGATGGGCTCGATGAAGCCCATGTCCAGCATGCGGTCGGCCTCGTCGAGGACGAAGACCTCGACGTGCGCGAGGTTGACGTGGCCCTGGCGCATGAGGTCTTCAAGGCGACCGGGCGTGGCGACGGCGATGTCGACCCCTTGGCGCAGCGCGCGAACCTGCGGGTTCTGCGTGACTCCGCCGAAGATGCAGACGCTGCGCAGGTGCGTGCCGCGGCCGTAGGTGCGCAGGGATTCGTCGATCTGCACGGCGAGTTCGCGCGTCGGGCTGAGGATGAGCGCGCGGAGGTGCCGGTGCTGGTGCTGGTTGGGGTGCTTGATGCGGGACTGGGCCAGTCGCTGCAGGATGGGCAGGCTGAACGCGGCCGTCTTGCCCGTGCCGGTCTGGGCGCAGCCGAGAATGTCCCGGCCTTCGAGCGCGTACGGGATCGCGCGGGCCTGGATCGGCGTGGGGTGGATGTACCCCTCGGCCGAGACGGCGGAGAGGACGGGATCGGTCAGGCCCAGGTCGGCGAAGGTCGCCTGCGCGGGGGAAGCCGCGCGCGGGTCAACCGGGGCGCCGTCGCCGGGGCTGGTGAGAGGGTGGGTTGTGAGGGAAGGGGACGCGTGGGCGTCGGCGTGAGCGTGAGCGCGGCCGGGGGCGGGGACGAGGGAGTGCAACCGTGATTCCAGAGGCGTGAACGCCCGCCGAGGGTCAAACGCCGCACACGGGCGAGGACACGCGGAAAACCGATCAGCCGAAGTAAAGGTTCAGCAAGGGCACGGGGCGAGCGTCGCCGTCGTGCACCGTCATCATAGACGTGCGGCGGTGGTGAGCGCGGGGACGGTCGGCGGCCGGTACAATCCGGCCAAGGTTGGGTGGTGCGGGAGTCGACGCGGTCCGCTGGGGGCTTGTCAGCGGGCGGATCGCGATGGTTTATGCTCGTTACCCAACGCCGACCGCGTGATCTCAACTGGTTCCACGCCGGACCCCTGCTTTTCGGGGACTGGGGGACAAGCCGCCTTTATGTGCTGGGGCTGGCGTTTTATTACACCGGGCACGCCTCGCCCATCTACCTGGCGCTGATGAGCGTCATCATGGCGGCCGTCGCGTGGGCGTACTCGGTGGTGTGCCGCTGTTTCCCCGACGGGGGGGGCGTGTACGCCGCGGCTCGGCAGGTTTCCCCGACGCTCTCGGTCATCGGGGCCACGCTGCTGCTGTGCGATTACATCGTGACGGCGGCGCTGTCCGCGGTCGAAGGGTTCCACTACTTCGGCGCCCCGCCCGCGTGGGTGGTCGGGTTGTCGATCGCGACCATCGCCGGCATCGGGGTGATCAACTGGCTCGGGGCCAAGAGCGCCGGACGGTTTGCGCTGGTGATCGCGATCGCGGCGATCTTCCTGTCGCTGGCGATCGCGATCATGTGCCTGCCGATGGTGGGGGAGGGGCTGCGCACCGTCTCCACCGGGCACGCGTCGATCTCGAGTTGGACCGAACGCTGGGAGAACCTGGTCCGCGTGATCCTCGCGCTCTCGGGGCTGGAGGCGGTCGCGAACATGACGGGGCTGATGAAGCAGCCCGTCGCCAAGACCAGCCGCCGGACCATCTTCCCGGTGCTGATCGAGGTCATCACGCTGAACATGATCTTCGGGCTGGCGATCAACGCCCTGCCGGACCTCAAGCCGGTCGACATGCCGCACTACGTGCAGTATGAAAAGGGCGAGAACACGCTGGGCGAGGCGGGCGCCCCGCGGGTGTACCGCTCCGACGAAGTTCCCCGGGAGATCAAGGAGTATCGCGACACGGCGATGCGCGGCCTGGCCGAGCACGCGACGGAGATGCGCACCGGCAGCGCCCGGGCCGGGCAGATCGCCGGGATCGTGACCGGGATCATCTACGGGCTGCTGCTCATCAGCGCCGTGAACACGGCGATCATGGCGATGGTCAGCGTGAAGTACGCGATGAGCGTCGATCGCGAACTGCCCGGCGCGTTCAAGAAACTGAACTACTCCGGCGTGCCCTGGGTGGGGCTGATCGTCGCCGCGATCCTGCCCGGGCTGTTGCTGCTCGTCAGTTCGGACACCAAGTTCCTGGCGGAGCTGTACGCGATCGGCGTGGTGGGGGCGATCGCGATCAACGTGCTGACGTGCGCGTACAACCGGGCCCTGGACATCCGCGTGTGGGAGCGCCGGTGCATGTGGGCGCTGGGCGTGTTCATGGCCGTCGTGTTCGCGACGATCGTCGTCGCCAAGCCCAACGCGGCGATCTTCGCGGGGATCATGGTGAGCGCGGTGCTGACGGCCCGGTTCGGCGTGCAGACGCGCGCGAAGATGAAGGCCGCCGAGCTCGCCGCCCCGATGCCGGAAGACGGCTGGCTCGCCGAACTCAAGCGCGATCCGCTTCCGATGGACCCGAGCCGCCCGCGCGTGATGCTGGCGGCCCGCGGGCGCGGCCAGTCGGAGTTCGCCGTCGACCTTGCACGCCGGCGCGGCGCGACGCTGTTCGTGATGTACGTCCGCGTCGTGCGCGTGCTGGACATGGCCCCGGGCACGGTGCCGAAGGTGGAGGACGATCCGGAAGCGCTGCAGAGCCTGGGCTCGGTCGCCGCGCTGGCCCGGCGGTACCGCGTGCCGATCGTGCCGATCTACGTCACGTCGACGGACGTCTCGGGCGAGATCCTCGACTACACCGTGACCTACGGGTGCGACACGCTGATCATGGGCAAGACGCAGCGGCGCGCCTTCGCCCGCGCCATCGAGGGGGACGTCATCTCCCGCGTGGCCCAGCAGTTGCCCAGCGGCGTGGCCTTGATCACGCGCGACTCGAGCCCGCACCCGATGGGGCCCGAGCCCGAGCCGCAACGCGTCGCCGCCGCCGAGGGGAACGGCGCACAGACCGGTAAGTCTTCGCCGAGCGATCGGGACGTCCCGCCGCACCCGCACGGCGTGTAACGCACCGCGATAACGACCGTTCCGACGCATGGCGTCTGCCTGCGCGCGAATCTGCGCCGGTTGTGCGGGCGCGTCAGGGCCGGGCGTGGTCGGCGGCCGCGTCATCGCCCGCGCGCCGGGCACATCTTGCCACCCGCCCACGCCATGACCCTGCACGCGCCTGCCCGAAGCGCCGATGACCTCGTGTCCACCGGAGGCGGCGTGGAGCGTGCGAATGTGCGGTGCAACGCAGTCGAGCGTCAACGCTGAACGCCCCGGTCAACCGGGCGCGCGTGTGACCCGCCGAGCCATCGCGGCCGCCGGCCTGGCCCTTAGCCTTGCGGCTTCGAGTGCCAGCGGGCTGGTCGTGACCGACCTGGACCCGATGCCGATCCCCGATAACGCGTGGGTGGGCAATCTCAACGGATCGTCCGCCGTGCCCGTCGGCGCGGACTGGATCATCACCGCGCGGCACATCGGCGTGTCGCCGGGCGGGTGGTTCATCCTTCGCGGCGCGGCGTACCAGGTCGTCGAAGTCCGCTTCCACCCGTTCATGGATCTGGCCCTGTGCCGCGTCAATCAGCCGCTGCCCGGCTGGCACACCATCGCCGAGCGGGCCGGGCTGGGTGATCCGGTGATCCTGGGCGGTCACGGCGTGACCGGAGCCGCGGCCCTGCCCGCGGGCGACGGGTACGACTGGAACGGCCCGAAGGTCGAAACCTGGGGCGCCAACACCATCGAGCAGGAAGGCTACTTCCTGGGCGTCCGCTTCGATGCGCCCAGCCACCCCGACGCCGTCCCGTACGAGGCGATGTTCGCCGTCAACGACTCGGGCGGCGGCATGTTCGTCGTCGGGCCCGATGGCAAGCTGCAACTCGCGGGCGTCGCCGTGAGCGTGACGGGCTACGGCTCGGCCCGCTACGGCAACGTCGGCTACGCGCTGAACCTCACCACCGTGCGCAACTGGATCCTGCCGATCGTCGACCCGACGCAGCCGATCTCGTCCGGCACAGGCGCGCCGCAGGCGATGCTGATGTTCCCCGGGATCGACCCGGCGGTCGCGGGGGGTGTGGTGGCGCTGTCGCTGCTGCGCCGGCGTCGCCCGGCCGTGCAGGCCGCGTGATCACGACACGCGTTCGAGCCGCGCGAACTGCAGCACGAGCGTCTTGACGCCGACCTCTTGGAAGCGGATCTGGGCCCGCGCGTCGGCGCCGGGCGTGACGGACACCACGCGCCCCACGCCGAACTGCGGGTGACGCACCAGCGCGCCGACCTCGATGGGCACGCCGCGGCTGTCTTTGGTCCGCGTGCTGGCCGGGCGGGCGGGCATCGCGGGCCCGTCGTCGAGTTCATCGCGCCCCCCGCGACCAGCACGGCCGCGCGGCCCGCGGTCGGCGTCGTCCTCGCGGTCCCAGTCGGCGTCGTCGCCGGCGCGGTCGGTGAAGGAGACGTTGTCCTTGGGCAGTTCGCTGAGGAAGCGGCTGGGGATGGTGCGCTCCATGATGCCGCGCACCGTGCGATACCGGGCCGAGGTGATCAAGAGGCGGTGCATCGCCCGCGTGATGCCGACGAAGAACAGGCGGCGCTCTTCTTCCAGTTCGCCCGGGCTGTCGGCGACGCGCGAGTGCGGGAGGACGGCCTCTTCCAGCCCGATCAGCGCCGCGCCGTGGAACTCCAGCCCCTTCGCCGCGTGCAGCGTCATCAGCGTCACGGCCCCCTGCGTCGGGTCGACGCTGTCGGCGTCGGCGACGAGCGTCACGCGTTCGAGATACGCGCGGAGCAGTTGGAACAGCGTCGGCGTCGGTACCGGCGCGTCGGGGTCCAGCGGCGCGTCGGCCCCGGGGTCGTTCGCGGGGTCGTAGGTCGTCTCGAAGTCGCGGGCCGACGAGATGAGTTCGTCGAGGTTGGCCAGGCGCTCGGCGTCGGCGTCTGTGCCGCTCTTGTTCGCCTGGTCGCGGTACATCTGCTCCAGCCCGCTCTCGCGGACGACACGTTCGACGAGCTCGGCGAGCGAGCCGTCGGCGGCGGCCGTGTGCAGCAGGCCCTGCCCCAGCCCCTGCCCAAGCCCCCCGTCGCCGCCGCCCGTGAACGCGTCGAGCATGGCGACGAACTTCTGGCACGCGCCGGCGGTGCGGGCGGCGAGCGCGAGGGGCCCGGGCTCGCGCAGCACGGCGAGCAGGTTCACGCCGCGCTGCGCCGCGAACGCCCGCGCCTTCTCAACGCTCGTATCGCCCAGCCCGCGCGTGGGCGTGTTGATGATGCGGAGCAGCGAGACCTCGTCGGCGGGGTTGGCGACCACGCGCAGGTAGGCCAGCGCGTTCTTGATCTCCTCGCGCTGATAGAACGCCGTGCCCCGCGCGATGACGTAAGGGATCCCCTCGCCGCGCAGCCGGTCTTCCATCACGCGGCTGAGGGCGTTGGTGCGGTAGAAGACGGCGTAGTCCTTCCAGTTGGCGCCGCGCCCGCCCTCGCCGGCGGCGTCGCGGGCCTCCTCGCGCACGCCGCGCAGCCACTGCACCACGTGGGCCGCCTCGTGGTGCTCGTCGCGCAGCAGCACCGCCTCGACCTTCTCGCCCACGGGGTTGGCCGTGTGCAGGTCCTTGTGCTTACGCCGGGTGTTGTTGCGGATCAGCCGGTCGGCGGCGGCGATGATGTTCTTGGTGGAGCGGAAGTTCTCGCCCAGCGGGATGATCGTGGCCCCGGGGAACTGCGTCTCGAAGTCGAGGATGTTCGCGATGTCGGCCCCGCGCCAGCCGTAGATCGACTGGTCCGGGTCGCCGACGACGCAGATGTTCGCGGTCGATGGCGCCGCGGTCGCGCCGGCGGACGGCCCCGCGCCCGGCCCGGCGCCGGCGATCAGGCTCGCGATCACGAACTGGGCCCGGTTGGTGTCCTGATACTCATCAACGAGCAGGTAGCGCCACCGCGCCTGGCACTCCCCGCGGATCTCCGGGCGCGACGCGAGCATCTGGGCCGTGAGCAGCAGCAGGTCGTCGAAGTCGACGGCGTTGGCGGCCCGGAGGCCCTTCTGATACTCGGCGTAGATCTTCGCGATCGTGCGCGTGTTGAAGTCCGCCGCTCGGGCCGTGAAGGCCTGCACGTCGAGCAGTTCGTTCTTGGCGGCGGAGATGCGCGACAGCACGCTGCGCGCGGGCCAGTTGGTGCTGGAGAGGTTGAGGGTGTCGAGGGCGCGCTTGATGAGGGCCGTCTGGTCGTCGGTGTCGTAGATGACGAAGGTGCCCGTCAGCGTGCCGCCCGGCCCGCCGAGGGCCGCGCGGTCGGCGTACTTGCGGAGCAGGCGTGCGCACAGGGCGTGGAAGGTGGTGACGGTGAGCCCGCGGGCCGCGGCTCCGGCGCCGCCGCCGCGCCGTTCGCCGCCCGCGTTGTGCTCGACGCCGAGGAGTTTCTCGGTGCGCTCGCGCATCTCCGCCGCGGCCTTGTTGGTAAACGTGACGGCGAGGATCTGGTACGCCGGGATCCCGCACGCGATCAGGTACGCGATCCGCCGCGTGATCACCCGCGTCTTGCCCGAGCCCGGGCCCGCCAGCACCAGCAGCGGACCTTCAGTATGCCGCACGGCCTGCGCCTGCGCGGGCGTCAGCCCCGCGACGATCGTCTCGGGGTCGAAGCGGCTCGACGAGCCGAACGCGGGTCTGTCCGGGAATGCGGGCACTGACACCGGGTGAAAACCTGAGGCGGGCGCGACATCCGTGTCCATCACGGCAGCGTAGCGCCCGCGCCGGAACTCGATCCTGACCCGGAACTCGATCCGGCGTCGGGGTCGGTCGTCCCGCCCGGGGCGTCGTCCCGCACGCTGATGTGCGGGCGCAGGCGGTCGATGGTCTTGGGCCCGATGCCGCGCACGCGGTTGAGATCCTCGACGCGGGCGAACGGCCCGCGCAGCGTCCGCTCCTCGATGATCCGGTCGGCCATCGCCGGCCCGATCCGCGGGAGCGTCTCCAGCTCGGCCTTGCTCGCCGTGTTGATGTTGATGCGCCGATCCAGCGTCGCGGCGGGGCTCTTGGCGGCGGGCGCGGGCGCCGCTTGGACGGCCGGCGCCGCGCTCGCGGGTGCTGCCTCCGACGCCGGCGGTATCTCGACCGCGGCGGTGGACGCGCCTTGAGCGGTCGACGGCCCCTTCGGCGCGGGCTGATCCAGCGAGCGTCCGACCTCGGCCGCGTGCACGAAGCGTGTCGGCGTCGACGCCGCGGCGCTCGGCGTGGCCCGCTCGCCCCACGTCCGCACCGCCGCCCATCCGAGCGCGAGGGCCGCGAGTGTCGACAGCACGCCCACGGCGAACCACTTGGCCGGGCCGCCGGTCCAGTCGTCACGTTCAAGCGGCGGCGGCGTGTGTGCGGGCTGGTGCACGGCGATCTCCCCGCGTGCAAGACATCGTGTCAGGGCGCCAGCAGCGTCGACAGCAGGCCCATCTGCGCGTCGAGCCGGTTCCGCGCCTGCGGGAACACGCGCGAGCGCGGGCCGTCCAGCACCTGGTCGGTGATCTCAACCCCGCGCGACGCCGGCAGGCAGTGCAGCACGATCGCGTGCGACGGCGCCTGGGCCACCAGTTCCTCGTTCACCTGGTACCCGCTGAACGCGTTCAGGCGCTCGGCCCGCTCGTGCTCCTGGCCCATGGAGATGAACGTGTCGCAGTAGATCGCGTCGGCGTGCAGCACCGCTTCGACGGGGTCCTGGCAGACGCGGACGGTCGTCGACGGCGCGCGGCCGCGGGCCGTCTCGATGTAGTCGTCCGGCAGTTCGTACCCCGGCGGGGAGCAGATCAGGAAGTTGGCCCCGAGGCGCCCGCAGATGGCGCACAGCGAGCGGGCCACGTTGTTGCCATCGCCGACGAACGCGAGCGTGCGCCCGCGCATGCCGTCCGGGTTGCCGGGGGCGAACTCGTCGATGATCGTCAGCGCGTCGGCGAGGGCCTGGGCCGGGTGAGCCCGGTCCGAGAGGCCGTTGATCACCGGCACGCTGGAGTGCCTGGCGAAGGTCTCGAGCGTCTCGTGGAACATGACGCGGGCCATGACGGCGTCAACCATCGAGCTGAGCACGCGGATGACATCGCTGGGCGACTCGCGCCCGCCGATGCCGACCTCGCCGCCGGACATCGTGAGCACCTGCCCGCCGAGCTTGCGCATCGCCTGCTCGAAGCTCACGCGCGTGCGCAGGCTGGGCTTTTCGAACAGGCAGCAGAGCGTCTTGCCGGCCAGCTGTGTTGGCTGCGGACGGGTCCGCAGTTCCAGCGAGCGGCGCAGCATCTCCCGGATCGTTTCCGGCGGAGTGTCCAGGATGGTCAAAAAGTGCTGGGGCACGGCGTGTCTTATCGGTCTGGGTGGCGGTGTTCGCGGACGCCACCGGCTGGCGCCAGACCAAGACTGTAGTCGCCGCCGCCTCGATCGCGGAAAGCAGCGCCGCTTGATGACCCGGACGGGTGGTTGCCGCCAGACCGCCGGGAACGATTTATTCCCCCGCCACGAGCGGTAAGTGTCTACGAGAAAAAGGGTTACTGCAATCTATGGGGAACTGGACAAGCCGCCCGATTTAAGTGCTCCGCGGGAGGGGGTTTGCCCGTCGATCCCGGACAATGGCCCAAGCCGGCGGCCGGTTCACACGATGACGACCCTCGGGCAGTCACCTCAAGGAGGTGGTCTGCCGGAACAGGTACACGGGGAAGGCCGGGTGGGCCGTCTGTCCGGAGGCTGCATCGATGCGTCAACCGATCGGTCGTTTGCTGGTGGATCGAGGGGTCATCACCGAGGAGCAGCTCCTCCGCGTGCTCGAGGTGCAGAAGCGCACCCACCGGCCGCTGGGCGAGATCTGCGAAGAACTCCTCGGCGTGAAGGCCAAGGACGTCGAACGCGCCTGGGCCGAGCAGTACGCCGGCACCACGCGCTGGGTCGATCCGACCCAGGAGCACATCGACCCGGAGTGCGGCAAGCTGGTGACCCGGCGGCAGGCCTGGCAGTTCCGCGTGCTCCCCATGGGCTTTGACGGGGCCGAACTGATGATCTGCACCACCAAGGAGAGCCTGGTGCGGGCGATGAACTTCGCCACGCGGCAGCTCCCGGTGACGTGCTACTTCGTGCTGTGCAGCAAGGAGCAGCTCGCCGAGGCCCTGATGAAGCACTTCCCGATGGAGGGCATGTGCACCGAGGCCCTGCACGAGGACAGCCAGACGCCGCTGGCCGACCGGCTGGCGGGGATCAAGGCCGCTCATCCCGGCTGATTTTCCGTGAAGTGGGGGCGGGGTTGGGGGGGGCGGGGGGCGGGGGGGGTCCTAAACTTCCCGTCCATGCCCGCCCGAGCCTCGTCGCGAACTTCGAAGAACTCCAGCCGCTCGGAGAGCCCGGCCGCCGCCCCCGCGCGCCGTGGCAAGGACGCGGGCGTGCGCACGGTCGCGTTCGTCTCGCTGGGCTGCCCGAAGAACCTGGTCGACTCCGAGAAGATGCTCGGGCTCTTGGCGGAGGACGGGCTCGCCGTCGTCAGCGCCGACGCCGAGTCCGGCGGGGCCGACGCGATCGTCATTAACACCTGCGGGTTCCTGGAAGCGTCCAAGGAAGAGTCGCTGTCGGTGATTCATGACGCGATCGCCGCCAAGAAGCGCGGCGACATCAAGCGCGTCGTCGTCGCCGGGTGCCTCGTGCAGCGGCACCGGGCCAAGATGCTCGAGTGGGCCCCGGGCATCGACGCGATGGTCGGCGTGTTCGACCGTGACCGGATCGTCGAAGCCGTGCGCGGCGTGAAGGCCGAGCGGGCCACCCTCGCCCCCAGCGAAGGTCAGCCCAAATACTGGATCGCCGGCAATGCGCTGGTGGCGGCGAAGGAACGCGGCGTCAGCACCGTCGGGCTCACCGTCAACGGGAAGGACGGCTCGGGCATCGGCTACTTCGAGGATGACTCGGCCCGTCTGCGACTCACGCCGCGGCATTACGCCTATCTCCGCATGAGCGAAGGGTGCAACCAGAACTGCGCGTTCTGCACCATCCCGTCGATCCGCGGCAAGATGCGCTCCAAGCCGCTCGATCGCATCGCCCTTGAAGCCCGCGAACTCATCGCCGACGGTGTGTTCGAGATCCACCTCATCGGTCAGGACACGACCAGTTACGGCGACGACATCGGGCTAGGCATGGGGAGTGCGAGCGGCACGGGCAAGGGCGCCGAGCGCTACGCCTCGGGCCTGCCCGCCGTGCTCAAGACCGTCTCCGACGCGTTCGAGCAGGCCGGCGTCGACGGGTGGGTGCGTTTGATGTACGCCTACCCGTCCAACTTCTCCGACGCGATCATCGAGCGTCTGGGCGAACTGGTGCACCGCTCGCTGGGCGGCAAGGGCGCCGGGCGCGTGCTGCCGTACATCGATATTCCGCTGCAGCACGCGAGCGATCGGATGCTGACGGCGATGCGGCGCAACGTGTCCGCCGCGCACCAGCGCGAGCTGATGCTGAAACTCCGCCGGATGATCCCGGGGATGGCGATCCGGACGACGTTCATCACGGGCTTCCCGGGCGAGACGGAGGACGATCACCGCCGCCTGATGGAGTTTGTCGAGACGATCGGCTTCGACGCGATGGGCGTGTTCGAGTACTCGCGCGAGGACGGCACGGTCGCGGGCACGATGGAGGACGATCCGAAACTCGCCGTGCCGGCGGAGGTGAAGGCCCGGCGACACGGCGAATTGATGGAACTGCAGCAGACCATCGCGTTCGCGAAGGCCAAGGCGATGGCGGCGGAGTTCGACGAGCACAACCCGGCCGGCACCGGACGCCGCATCGACGTGCTCATTGACGCGGCTCTGCGGACCAAGGGGCGCAAGACGGCGGGCGTCGGCGCCGGCGGCGGCTTGTATCAGGGCCGCACGTACTTCCAGGCCCCGTCGATCGACGCCGTCACGTACGTGCAGTCGGCCCGCCCGCTCTCGCCGGGCGAACTGATCCGCTGCACGATCGTCGGGAGCGACGGCTACGACCTGGTCGCCCGCCCGGTGGACGACTTCGAGAAGCGCGTCGGGCTGCGGGTGCTGAAGTAGTGGGGGAGTTGGGGGGCGGGGAGCGGGGGACGGGGGGATGGGGGGACGCGGGGATGGGGGTGGAGACATGACGCGGTGATGGCGTGACGCGGTGACGCGGTGCGCTGGGATTGCGCGCACGGGCTCTCATCTCCGCGTCCCCGCGTCTCCCCATCCCCGCGTCTGAAGCACCCCCAAACCCCCTCACCCCGTCACCCCTTCACCGCGTCATTTCTCTCGGCAAAACGACCGCGGCCCGCGTTGTTGTCAACGCGGGCCGCGGGTGATGGTCTTCGGGGCGTGTGGCCTGGGCGATCAGCCCGGGCAGCCGTTGAAGTAGGCGGCGAGGAAGTCGAAGATGTCCTGCACGGTGAACGAGCCGGACAGGTTGAAGTCGCCCTCGGGGCTGCTGTTGAAGTAGGCGGCCAGGAAATCGAAGATGTCCTGGACGGTGAGCCCGGCGGCACCGTTGATGTTGGCGCGGCAGCAGGTCGTCGGGTTGCCCGTCGGGCCGCAGGCCGAGCCGAGGCCCTGGAAGTTGCCGGTGCAGCCCGCGCTGGTGGTGACGGCGCACGCGGTGCCCGTGCAGCAGGCCCCCTCAACGAGCGGGACGGCCGTCACGTTGAGGTTGCCGGCGCCGGTAGCCCCGTTGTACCCGCCGACGCGGATGGTGAGGAAGTCGCCGGGGAAGAGGTTGTCGATGACCACGCGGGACCCGGTGCCGCAGCTGGCGTCGTCGTCGCTGCAGGCGATGAGGCGGGACTCGTAGTCGGCGCACCCGTAGCCGAGGTAGACGGCGAGCTTGGTGTCGAAGGAAGCGCCGCAGGTGTCGATGATCGCCGAACCGGTGAAGGTGACGGGGAAGTTGAACCAGACGTCGTTGGTCAGGTTGTCGTTGCCGAAGAAGAGGCAGGCGGGGTTGTGGGCGATGCCGTCGGTCGTGGCGTTGACGGTGGTGAAGGGGGTCGCGCCGGCGCCGATGCCGGGGCGGTTGGCGCACAGGTCGTTGGACGGGGCGCACAGGTTGGGGCTGCAGGAGCCGCCGGCGGTCCAGATGCCGGAGCAGGCGGTCTGGAAGCCCACGGAGCAGAGCTCGCCGACGCAGCAGGAGCCGGAGGTCTGGCAGGAGGTGGGGGTGCAGGCAGCCCCGGAGGTCCAGGTGCCCTGGCAGCCGAGCTGGGTGGTGCTGGTGCACGTCGAGCCGACGCAGCAGGCGCCGGTCGGGACGCCGCAGCCCTGCCCGCCGCCGCCGGTGATGAGCAGGTCCATCAGGCCGGTGGTGGAGTTGCCCCAAGTAGCCAGGCGGATGTAGTAGGTGGTGCCGGCGGTCATGTTGAAGGTGATGAGGGAGAAGTTGCCCGGGCCGCCGTCGTCATCGCACGCGAGCGACGCGGACGTCGTGCAGTTGGCGTGGAGGGAGAGGACGGTATCCGAGACGCCGGAGCCCGAGGGGGCGGAGGTGGCGAGGGACACGCTGCCGCTGGTCGCGGGGGTGTACCGGTACCAGATGCCGTTGCGGCTGCTGGCGCAGACGGTGATGTCGTTGGTGGCGTTGGCGTTGTTGCCGGTGACGGGGACGCCGTCGCAGAGGGCGATCGCCGTGGCGCACGTGTCGTTGCCGGCGCAGATGCCGGTGGTGCAGGCGATGCTGTTGCCCAGGTAGATGCCGGTGCAGGCGGCGGCGGTGGTCGTGGAGCACGACGTGCCGACGCAGCAGGCGCCGGTGGGCTGCGGGCAGGGGTTGGGGGAGCAAGCGCCGCCCTGCGTCCAGGTTCCGGTCGGGCAGGCGACCTGCTGCGTGAACGTGCAGGCGCCAGCCGTGCAGCACGTGCCGCTGGGCGGAACGACGCACGGGTCCGGGTTGCAGGTCGCGCCGACGGTGCCGAAGGTGCCGGCGCAGGCGGTCGACGTGGTGATGGAGCAGGTCTGGCCGACGCAGCAGGGGCCGGTGGCCGGGGTGCCGGTGGTGGCCCCGCCCGGGGTCTGGATGGGGATGAAGATGACGTTCGGGGTGCCCGGGCGCCACAGGCCGACCTGGATCTGGCCCTGCGCCGGGGCGACGGTCGTCTGGAAGCGGAAGTTGAACAGCGTGCCCCAGCGGAGCACGTTGGCGGTGTGGTCGTTGCCGGTGCCTGCGTTCCACGCGGACAGGAGGAACGACTGCGTGTAGTTGGTGTTGGCCCCGGAGATGGTGTAGGTGGCGGGCGTGCCGTTGTACGCCGCGCCGGCCCACGTCACGCTGGTGCTGGTGGTGCTGGAGGCCCAGTCATCAGCCCCGGGGTTGGCGACGTTGGTGTCGTTGCGCTCGCCGGAGTGGTACTCGACGTCCTTGAAGCCGATCGCCGAGACGGCGGTGCCGGCGGGCAGCGGGACGCTGAACGAGCCGGCGCTGCGGTCGGAGTTGAGATTCTGCAGGGCGTACTCGTACGTGTACAGCCCGCCGACGGGGCCCGTCACCTTGCAGGCAAGGATGAACCGCCCGTCGTTGGGCACATCAACGTTGACGAGCTGCACGGCGGGGTCGACGGCCTTCCACGCCTCGATCCCCGGCTTCTCGCGCACGGTCGCGGGCCCGGCGAGGGCCATGGTGAAGTCCGGCGAGGTGCCCGAGATCGTCACTTCGCGGTACGAGGCGCTGTTGGTGGCGTTGCCGAAAGCGGCGTCGTCGGGCACGACGTACTGGCCTTCAACAAAGTAGCGGGCGCCGGAGTAGGTCGTCGGGTCCAGGTCCGCCGTGCGGACGCGCAGACGACGGGCCACGTTCCCCGTGTACGCCGGTGAATCGAACGGGTACGGGAACACGCCCTTGGCGGCGTTGACCTGCCACTTGGGGCCGAGCCCGCTCTGCCCGTTGTTGAGCCCGGAGGAGTACGGGTCGGAACAGCCCAGGCCCAGGCGCGAGCCGGTGCCGGAGTTCGCGCAGCTCGCGTACGGGAAGCCGGGGTCGCCGGCGCACTCGCCGCCCTGCAGCGCGGTGAAGCCGTGCTTCAGCCAGGCCTGCCCGATCTGCTCGAAGCGGCCGTTGTGCAGGCGGAAGAGGTTCTGCCCGATGACGGGGTGCTGGTTGGTCGAGGAATACCAGAGCAGCTCGGTGTTCCCGCGGTTGCAGCTGGTGGTTCCGATGGCGAACGAGTCAAAGCCGGCGTCGCCCGCGGCGGGTGTGTTGTTGGAGATGTTGGGGATGTCGCCGACGATCACGTCGGCGCCGTTGGAGACCTGCGCACGCGCGGGCTCGCTACACAGCAGAAGGCCGGAGGCGGCGAGCCCCGCCACGCCCGCGCACAAGAAAGGCGACCGTTTCATTCGTGTACTTCCTCTCCGCTTTGAATCACGTTCATCCACCACCGCGAACGCGGCCACGCGGGCGCTAGACGCGCGCCCGCACGCCACCGATTCGTCCGCAATCGGCCTTGCGGTTCCCGAGCGCTCACCGGCAAAAGCGGTTTCTCTGCGGAACCCCGTCACGTCGAGCGATTTGTGCCGCCCGCGGTTCTTCGGACCGTGCGGTTATCCCGCACGCGCTCCCGGTCAGCACCCGCCGAACCACGCGGCGATGAAAGCAAACACCGACTCCACCCCCGGCGCACCAGCCCCGTTTCCCACCCAATCGGCCCGGGAGTTGCCCGAGAACCACGCCTCGAGGAACCCGAAAATGTCCTGCACGCCCAGCGCGCCGGACTGATCAAAGTCGGCCCGGCAGCAGGGCGAACGCGGCGTAGCCGGGGTGTTGCACGTGAGCGCCGTGTCGATGAAGCGGGCGCCCGGACCGGTGCACGCCGCGGCGGGCAGCAGCGCGCACGTCACGCCGCGGCAGCACGCCACGACCGCCGTGCCCCCGCCGCCGGTGACCTCGATAACAAATCGGCCCTGTGTGCCGGCGAAGCCCATGACGCGGATGAGGTACGTGACGCCGGCCTGGGCGTTGAAGGTGACGCGCGAGCGCCCGCCGCAGTCGTCGTCGTTGCAGGCGATGCTCGTCCCGCCGCAGGCGGAGAGGATTTGCAGCACGGTGTCGGCGAAGTCGATGGACGGCGTGCCGCAGAGGTCGACGGTGACGGGCTCGCTAATCGCCGGTGTGTAGCGGTACCACACGTCGCGCCCGCCGGATTCGCACGGGGGCGGCGCGTCGGTGGTGGCGTTGATGGTGGAGCCGAGGACCAGGCCGCCGCCGAGGAGCGTGTCGGCGAGCGGGATGGCGTTGGCGCAGAGGTCGTTCTCCGGGCGCGCCGGCTGCGGGCAGGGGTTGGGCGTGCACGTCGAGCCGGGCCCTTGCCAGACCCCGCCGCGCGACGCGCACAGCGCGGCGGTGCCGACGATCCCGCACTGGCCGGACTCGGGGAAGCAGCACGCCGTCGGCGGGGGCGCGCAGCGCGGCGGGGTGATCGTCACCACCGCGTGATCGCCCGGCCCCACCGCCGACTTGGCGAGCACGCGGATCAGCACCGTGCGCCCGGGATCGATGAACAGACTCACGCGCGACGAGCCGGACGAGGCGATCCCGACGGGCGTCGCGCACGAGCCCGGCGCGTCGTCGCTGCAGGCCAGCAGTGTGCCGAGCGGCTGGCAGTTCGCGCCGTCGTAGACGGCGAGCACCGTGTCGAACGTCGAGCCGCACGTCGAGATCGTCAGCGGGCCGGAGCAGGTGTCGTCGAAGGTGTAGCGCCACCAGAGGTCGGGCCCGGCGGCGTCGGGGCCGCACGGAGACGCGGCGGACGAAGGCGTGGCGCCCGCGAAGGACGCGCCGTTGTCACCGGGGTGGGCCGGCAGGGCCTGCGTGCAGACGTCGCCGAGCGGCGGGGCGGCCGGCGCGATGTGCGACGGCGCGAACACGCGCCCCCGGATATCGACGACGCCGCTGCCCGGGCCCGCGGGCGGGGCGGGCAGCGCGAGCGTCAGCGTGGCGGTGGTCGGCGTTGGGGAGGCCGCCGCGGTGAAGCCGAACGAATGCAGCGTGCCCCAGCGCAGGTACGGCGCGTCGGCGAGCTGCGTCGGGTCGTCGGTGGACCAGCTCGCCGCGAGCGGGCCGACGGCGTGCGTCCACGGGCGGTTGGCGACGGCTTCGCCGCTGTGCCAGCGCGGCGCGGCGAAGAAGGGCGCCGAGACGCCCGAAGGCGGCGCGGGGATGCTCAGCCCGCGCACGCCGCGATGGCTGCTGAGATTCTGCAACGCGTACTCGTACCGCCACAACCCGCCTGCGAGCGGCGTGGCCCGCGAGGCGAGGAAAAGCTGGCCGTCGCCCGGGATGTCAATCGGGACGATGACGACGTCCGGGTGGGTCTCTTTCCAGGCGAAGATGGCCGGGCGGGCGATGCGCGTCGTGCTGCCGGGCACGGGGGTCAGCGTGCGCACCGAGCTGGGCGGCGGTGCGAACGCGACCGGGCGCCACGCGGCGTTGTTGAAGGCGTTGTTGTTCAGCGCGTCGTCGGGGGCGACGTACACGGCTTCGCCGATGTAGGTCGCGCTCGGGAACGCGCTCGGGTCGATGTCGGCCGCGTGCACCTGGATGCGGCGCGAGAGGTTGTTCTGCACCGCGGGCCAGGACGCGGGGTTGAACTCGAACAGGCCGGTGGCGGGGTTGATCAGCGAGCGCGGGCCGAGGGCGGACTGCACGCCGTTGACGCCCAGCGTGTACGGGTCGGAACAGCCCGCGCCCAGCACGGCCCCGCCCTGCCCGTTGCACCCGAGCCCGCACCCCTCGTCGGCGAGGGCGAAAAAGGCGTGCTTGACCCAGGACATGCCGATCTGCACGATGCGCCCGTTGGCGACGCGGTAGATGTTCTGCGCGATGACGGGGTGGTTGGGCGTGTTGACTTCCCACAGCACGTTCTCGGACCCGGCGCTGCAGGAGATGGTGCCCAGGTCAAACGCGAACACGGATTGCAGGCCCGAGCCGGCGGGGCCCGGGCCATAGGACGTCGCGTCGGCGATGTCGGTGACGGCGATGTCGGCGCGGGTGCCGGTGATGAACGACTGAGCGGGGGCGGCGGGGGGAAGGGCGGCCAGCAGCAGCGCGGCGCACGTTGTCACCATCGGAGCGCACCGACGCGGCGAGGGCCAACACACGGTCTCGAAGTTCCAGAGGCTCATAACGCCGCAGATTGTGACGGCTTGCGCCCATCAGAACAAGAGGCATGCAGCGAAATCATCGCGGGAGCGGACGCGGGCAGGGCACAGACCGGGCGCGGAGGGCGCCGGCTTGCTCGGTCACAGGGTGCCGGGCTTGAGCCCGAGGGCCTGCTCCAGCGCGGCTCGCACGCTCGGGCCGGGACGCGTCCGGGTGGACTCGATCAGCGTGATCGTGCGGACATCCAACCCGGCCTGCTGCGCGACCTTGAGGGGCGTGTTCCAGCCGCGAGCGGCCTTAGCCGCCGAGTACAGCCGCCAGAAGTCGGCATCACGGCGCGCGGTCCCGGCGGACTGAAGCTTCTTGACGGCCCCGTCGTGGAACTGGCGCGTCCACTTTTCCAGCCCCGACAGCGAGCGCACGTGATCTGGAAGGAGCGGCGCGATCAGCGCCACGATGCGGGCGTTGGCCTGCTCCCTGGCGGCGCGATCGTCCTCGCGGCAGGCGTCCTGGAACTGCACGATCGCGCCGATGAGCTGGTCGCGTTCGCCGGCGTCGAGGAAGCCGATCACCGTGGCGATGTGGTGCACCACGTCGTCGGGAAGGCGCATGGGCACGTGGTCGGTCCCCGGGTCAGCCGCACGCCGGAGAAGGCACGGGGGCGGCTCGGTTGAAACGGGCGGGTTCAGGCGGGCCGGAGCGCCGTGATCCGGCTGCGGAGCCGGGCCGAGTCGGCGTCGGGGGCGTTGTTGGGCGTGAGCCCGATGAGGACCAGGGCGTTCTGCTTGAGGTCGCCCAGGAACGTGAATCGCCGCCGCACCACGCCGTTGCCGGCCGGGCGGTACTCGACCTCCCGCGTGAAGACCACGCGGTTGGGGATGCTGCGGTCGATGACGGTGAAGCCGCTATCGCGCAGGGTGGCGACGGCGGCGGACTTGCGGGCCGCGATGGTCTCGGTCGCCGCCGCGGACACGGCCCACGCGGCGTCCTCGAACAGGCGGATGACCGTCTGCGGCGGGACATCAAAAACGCCGAGCTCGGCCTCGGCGTCAGGGTGCAGCTTGCAGTGCGCTTTGTTCATGGGGGTCGCGGGGCGGGCCCTGGCGGCGCGTCGGCGGGAGCTCATGCCTCGTCCATCGGACGATGCGCTCCCGCTGCCGCCAGGGCCGGGGGGAAGGTCATCCCTCCCCGCGATTCATGGTACGCCCTATCCGGGCAAGCCCGGTTATGGGCACCCCACGAAGTACGCGGCGAGGAAGTCGAAGATGTCCTGCGGGGTCGCGGCGCCGGAGCCGTTGAAGTCGCCCGTGCCGCTGAAGTAGGAGCCCAGGAAGTCGAAGATGTCCTGCACGGTGATCTCGCCGGAGCGGTTCCAGTCGGCGCTCGGGCCGACGATGGAGCGGATGACGAGCGACGACGTGCCCGCCGCGGCGGCCGGGCCGGTGAACGTGATCGTCAGGCGGCCCGTGGCGCGGTCGAAGGTGTAGGGCGTGGCGGAGCCGTTGACGCGCACGGAGCAGGGGGAGCGCCCGGGGGAGAGCTTGGCGGTCGTCGCGATCGACAGGGCCCCGCCGGTGGTGTTGGTGAACGTCTGCGTGTGCGTCGAGCCGGCGTCGGCGATGTCGACGTTGATGCGGCGCGTGCCGACGTTCAGGTTGGTGACGCTCAGCGTGGTCCACCCGCTGGGCAGGCGCGGGTTGATGCGGAGCGTGTTGCCCGGCGCGTCGGGCGTGTAGCCGACGAACTGCATCATGGCGTCGACATAGAAGCTCATGCTCTCCCAGGCGTTGGGCCAGGCGGTCTGCAGGGTGAAGTCGCTCTGCCCGGGGTAGAGGAGGCTGTTGGACGGGGCCATCTGCTCGGCGCCGAGGCCCAGCGGGCCGTTGTGGTCGGCGGTGCGGTTGAGGCGGTAGAGGTGGTTGTCGATGTCGGCGAAGCCGGGAGTGGAGTCGGATCGGAGGGCGTAGTAGACGCCGTACCAGAGGGTGGAGAGGAACCAGGGCCCGCCGCGGGTCGGGCCGAGGGCGGCGTTGCCCCAGTACGAGTCGCCGTAGTAGCGGTCGAGCAGGCCGACGTAGTCGCTGGAGTCGTTGATGTACTCGCCGGGGAAGCGGACCAGGGGCTTGGTCTGCCCGTCAGCGTCGGCGGCGACGCCGTTGATGCGGTCGATGACGCGGACGGCGCGCGGGTCGGTGGGGGAGTGCGTCTCGAAGGGGTAGACGATCCCGAGCTTGGAGATGTCGGTGTTCTCGCGGTTCCAGTCGAGCTTGTCGTTCAGGCCCGAGAGGATGCCGTTGGCGCGGTTGGTGAAGTCGGCGGCGTCGGCGGTCTGGCCGAGGCTTGTGGCGATGCTGGCGGCGTCGCGCAGCCCGCGAACGATGTTGGCGTTGGAGAAGATGAACGTGTCGTACTGGTCTTCCCAGATGTTGTTGGAGTACATCAGGAAGCTGGCCGAGCCGGGGTAGGACGCGCGGTGGTTGAGCCGGGCCCCGTCGTTGACGGAGGTCTGGCTCATGGCGATCGCGGCGTCCTTGACGGCGGCGTAGGTTGTGTTGGCGGGGTTGCCGCTCTCGGCCTCGGTGAGGTAGGAGGCGTCGCCCGTGACGTCGTACATGTACTTGACCATCCAGGGGAACACAGCGGTCTCGTCGACCTGCGGCGCGCCCCAGATGACGTACCCGTCGGTGGAGTACTTCTGCTTCCAGAAGCCCTTGCGGCTGCCGTAGAACGGCGCGCCGCCCGCCGCGGCGAAGCCGGGCGTGTTGCCGGGCGTCCAGTTCTCGAAGTCGCGGAAGGTGATGTCGCGCAGGTACCGCGTCATGGCGCGGACGGTGTCGGTGTGGCCGACGCGCGCGAGCGTGACCGCGGCCCAGGCCATGTCACGCGGCCAGACGTACGGGTACGCGCCGTTGCGGAAGCCCGCGATCAGCCCGCCCCGGGCCTCGTCGAAGTGCAGCATGGTGGCGAGGATGCCGCGGCGGTACAGGGTGTTGAGTCGCGCGTCCGGCGTGTTGACCAGGACACCCGAGTTCAGGAAGTTCTGCCAGTACTGGTCCGTCACGCCCTGCAGGGCCTGGGCCGACTGGCCCTGGAACCACTGGAAGACGGGGCGCATCTGGACGTTGTACGTCCCGCTGGCGCCGGCGAAGCCGTCGAACCCGCCGACGATAATGGCGTTGATCTCGACGGGCGTGTTCTGCGGGAGGGCGATGGCCTGCCCGATCCAGCCCTGCGAGTTGTCGGAGGAGCCGAGGTCGCGCCACGAGACGCTGTCGGTCGTGCCCGAGGCGCCGCCGACGGCGTTGAGGACCTTGAGCTGGGCCCCGAGATAGATGCTGACGTTCTTGGTGTAGCCGGGGAACGTGGTGGGGTTGTACTCGTCGGAGTTGGGGAAGCAGCAGCCCGTGCCGGTGACGGTGCGGAAGGTGTTGTCGAAGGCGACCATGGTGTCGACGCCGGAGGTGGTGTCGAAGAACATGGCATCGGAGTTGTCGCCGCCGTTGATGGCGGGGTCCATGTAGAGGTAGACGTACGCGGGCTTGGTGGCGTTGCGGTTGGTGAGGATGAGCCGCTTGATCAGGATGCCCTGATTGCCGTTGCCCGGGAAGGTGATGCCCTTGGGGGAGAAGTCGATCTGCTCGACGTCGATGTTGTTGCCGCCGGCGTAGAGGCGGGCGGTGGTGCGGATGGTCTGGGTGTCGGGGAGGTAGGTCTGGGTGACGTTGTCGAAGGAGACGCCGTTGGGGTTGCTGAGCCAGTGCGTCAGGTTGTCGACGCGGATGCCCATCATCATCTGGTTGAGGTGCATCTGCCCGCGCCGGTCGGCGGGGAGGTTGGGCGGGAAGGTATCGAGCCCGTCGACATAGCCCTCGGCCTTGGTGCTGACGCCCTGCACGCCGCCGGCCCCGGGGTAGTAAATGTCGAAGTAGGTACCGTTCTGGTCGATCATCGAGTTGATGAAGTTGTTCCCGACGACGCCTTCTTCCTTCCAGAAGGAGACGGGCGGGTAGCCGGCCTGGGGGCTCGCCTGTCCGGCGCCGGCGCCGGGCCAGGGGAGCGGGGCCACGCCGCGGTCGTCCGCGACGACCATGGACGAGAGCGCGAGGGCGAGACAGCTTCCGAACCGATGAACGAACACCGTGCGCATGACCAATCAGCCTCCGACCAGCCGGACCGGCGCGCGTCGGGATTGACACGGCCGCCGGGCTTTGTCCAGATCTCCCCGTTGACCCGTTTTGACAGCCCGTGGCCGCCCGGGTCGCCCCGGCGAACCATCGCGCCTGCACCCCGCGACGTCAAGAAAAACACGGCCGGCGGGCGCAAATCGCCCGTTTGCCGGCATGATCCCGGGGCCGATGCCACGCCCCGGAAGGCCGGGAAAAAGGGCATCGTGAACGCTCGGAGATCGGCGGCGTGATCAAGTACATCGGCTCCAAGCGCACGCTCGTGCCCACGATCCTGCAAGCGATTGCATCGGTCGACACGGACGACCGCCCGGTCGTCTCCGTGCACGACGTGTTCAGCGGGACCTCGCGCGTCGGGCACGCGCTCAAACGGGCCGGGTACCGCGTGATCGCCAGCGACTGCAACGCGTACGCCGCGGTGTTGGCACGGTGCTATGTGCAGGCCGACGCGGAGAGCGTGCAGGTCGACGCGGAGCGGCTGGTGGAGGAGTTCAACCGCCTGCCGGGGGAAGCGGGCTACTTCACGGAGACGTTCTGCACGCGGGCGCGGTTCGTGCAGCCGCGGAACGGCGAGCGCATCGACGCCATCCGCGAGTCGATCGCGCGCAAGGGGCTCGAGCCGGAACTGGAAGCGGTGTTGCTGACGGCGCTGATGGAAGCGGCCGACCGGGTGGATTCCACCACCGGGCTGCAGATGGCGTATCTCAAGTCGTGGTCGCGCCGGTCGCAGAACCGGCTTGAGCTGCGCGTGCCGGAGGTGCTGCCGCGGGCCCGCGGCGGGAAGGGCGAGGCGTGGTGCGTCGACGCCCTGGAAGCGGCCCAGCGCGCGGCGGTGGACGTCGCGTACATCGACCCGCCGTACAACCACCACTCGTACCTGGGCAACTACCACGTGTGGGAGACGCTGGTGCGGTGGGACAAGCCGGCGGTGTACGGCGTGGCGTGCAAGCGCGAGGACGTGCGCGAGCGCAAGAGCATCTTCAACTCCCGGCGCGCGTTCGCGGGGGCGATGCGGACGCTGATGCAGAGCGTGCGGGCCCGCGTGCTGGTGGTCTCGTACAGCGACGAGGGCTTCCTGCCGCGGGACCAGATGGACGCGCTGCTGACACAGGCGGCGGGGCCCGGCGGGCGCGTGCGGGCCGTCGAGACCGACTTCCCGCGCTACGTCGGCGCCAAGATCGGGATCTACAACGCACGCGGCGAGAAGGTCGGGCGCGTCGGGCGGCTGATGAACCGCGAGTTCGTATTCGTTGTGGAACGTGCGGGAGGGGAGACGAACTCAGAGGGCTCGGAGTGGGTGGAGAAACTCGGAGTGGGGGAGGGGTGATTGGTGAAGAGTGGGGGGCGTGGGTGGGTGAGGTTGGTGATGTGGGGCGGGGGACGGGATCGTTCGGCTTGATGCCCGCTCTCGCGGCTTCGCGGTTTCCTCACTCGCGTCTCTCTCCGAGCGACCTCCGATCCCTCGGAGCCCTCTGAGTTTTTCCGACCCGAAATGAAAAGCCCCGTCCGGTTGGACGGGGCTTGAAGAGGTCTTGAGCGATCCGGTCGATCGGGTGTTACGAGCGGCGGCCGACGACGCGGTTGAGCAGGCCCAGGCTGTTCTGCGACCCGATGAACCACGTGGTCGTGCTGGTGTTGTCGGTCGCGCGGGCCAGGGCGCGGTCGGCGGCGGTGAAGCCGGTCGTCCCGCCCGTCGAGGGCAGCAGCGACACCGAGTCGAAGCCCATGACCGGCGTGGTCGTCGTGGTGACGAACGACGAGGTTTCCAGCGAGAGGCCGACGAGCTCGCCGATGCGGCGGGCGACGGCGGCGGTGAGCGACTGGATGAACCGGTCGACGCCCGTCTGGCTCGGGTCGTAGGCGAGCTCGCCCAGGGCCGGCGCGAAGACGACGGCCTCGTCGTTGCGGTCGGCGTTGAGGAAGTCGCGGTGCTCGGAGGCGCCGAAGGTGTCGTTGTTGAGGAAGGGGCTGGGCTCGACATTGCCCGCGATGAAGACGGTGGAGAAGTCCTGCCGCTGGAAGCCGGCGGGCGTGGTGGCGACGGTGATGTTGGCGTTGGCCGCCGCGAAGAGCGTGTTGAGGCGGGTGACGACGGAGCTGATGATGAACGTGCCGACCTCGGCGCCGTCGACCTGCCCGGTGAAGCCGAGGGCGGCGGCGTCGAAGGCGTCGAGGTTGGTGGTCACGCCGCGACCGGCCTGCAGCCAGTCGATCGTGCCGCCCAGCGTCTCGAGCAGGACGTTCTGCCCGCGGGCCGTGGGGTCGCCCTGGCCGGACTGGGAGATCTCGATGTTGTAGTCGCTGCGGATGGAGCCCTGCAGTGCGAGGGCGTAGACGGCGGGGACGAGCCCGTCGATGCCCTGAGCGCCGGGGGCGAGGAACTCGAAGAAGAAGTCGCCGTTGGCGTCGTAGCCGTAGGACGTCTGCCCGTTGGTCGTGGTGGACGCGGGCTGCGCGCCGGTGGGGAGGATTTCGCTGGGGGCGCCGACGAGGCGGGCGTTGTCGAAGCCGACGCCGGCCTGCAGTTCGAAGACGCCCAGCTGCACCGTCGGGCGGAGGGCGATGCGTTCGAAGAGGGTGACGTTGTCGCCGTCGAGCCCGCGGGCGAAGCGGCCCACGACTTCCTGCGACAGGCCCAGGTTCGAGCCGCGTTCCGTGAGGCGGAGCGTGGCGCGGATCCGGGTGCCCGGGGCGATGGGCTGCCCGTTGTTGAGGGTGAACACGTCGACGTCGGGCGAGACGGTCGCCGGGCGGCCGACGGTGTCGGGCAGGCCGATGGAGGAGGCGATGTTGACGGTGAGGCGGTCGTTGGGCCCGCCGAAGGTCCCGTCGGTAGCGGAGCGGCGTTCGGAGACCCACCCGCGGGAGTTGGTCCCGCGGACGACGGTGGCGCGGTCGCTGGGGCCGGTGGGCCCGCTGCTCAGGCGGAAGGTCCAGTCGCCGGTGACGAAGGTCTGGAGGTCGTCGCCGGTGCCGAAGGTGCCGTCCGGGCCGGCGAAGACGGCGGGGACGGGTGCGTAAGCGACCTGAGCGCCGGTGCCGGAGGCGGTGTCGCCGACGAAGCCGGAGTCCTGGTCGTCGAAGACCTGGATGTCGAACTCGTAGGCGCCGACGGCCCCGCCGATGGGCGCGACGTCGGTGATGATGTTCGGGTTGGCGATGTCGACCAGCCCGGTGTTGGCGCCGTCGGAGAGGGCGGAGGAGATGACGATGAAGTAGGTGCCGGTCTGCGTGACCAGGTACTGGTCTTCAGGGGTGGCGAGCAGGTCGGAGTCGGAGACGTCGTTGGGCAGGCGGCGGAGGCCCGGGAGGGCGGCGTCGGTCTGGAAGCCGGAGCCGCCGCTGATGACGATGGGCTGACCGGCGGCGTTGTAGACGGCGCGGGCGGCCTGCTGGCCGACGCCGCGGAGGGCGCTCATGCGGACGATCTGGCCCGCGCGGAGGCTGATGCGGTAGACGTCGACGTCGCCGCCGGAGCGGAAGTTGAGCGGGTTGGTGTCGGGGTGATCGCCCGCGACGCCGCGGAGGGTGTAGGTGTTATTGACCTGCGGGAGCGAGCCGAGGCTGACGTCGGTGCGGAGGACCAGGTCGAGGTCGGCCGCGCCGTAGAAGTCGATGGTCGGGAGCTGCGTGGGGTTGGCCGGGTTGATCTTGTCGCCGGCGTCACCGACGACGTCGTTGCGGGCCCAGTCGTCGCCGGCGGAGCCGTCGGCATTGCCGTCGAGCAGCGAGTCCTGCGTCGACCCGCGGAGGGTGGCGCCGGACAGGCGGAACTGGTACACGCCGGGGCCGGGGACGCCGGGCTGCTGCGGGAGCGAGCGTGACGTGACGGCGCGGTTGAAGGAGATGATGGCCTCGCGGCGGACGGCGTCGTAGCGGAGGGTGTAGTCGGTGCCTTCAGCCAGGCCGACGGTGACCGAGCCGCCGCTGCGCAGTTCGGTGATCGACAGGGCCGAGGAGAGCGTGGCCTGGTCGATGGGCTGGTTGAAGGTGATGGTCGCGGAGTAGGTGCGGCTGTTCTCGGTGACGCGGAGCCCGTCGATGCGGACGGGGACGGCGATGGTGACGCCGGGCTGGACGAGGAAGTTGCCGCTCCCGCTGAAGGGGCGGCCGGCGACCGAGACGGTGCCGATCGCGCCCGTCGATGCGACGCGGAACTGCTCGCTGTTGAGCGTCGAGCCGACGAGGTTGCCGGCGATGGTGACGGTCTGGACGGCCGAGCGGCCCGCGGCGGCCCGCGCGTCCGGGTTGCCGAGGTAGCCCGAGGTCCCTCGGAGCACGCCGGCGGCGGCGTCGGACTTCTGGAAGTTGCCGCTGACCGTCAGTGTGCCGAGCGTCCCGTTGGAGACGCGGTCGGCGTCGAAGCCGGTGCCGCCGAAGTCGGCGTCGGCCCCGAGGTCGGCCCCGGCGAGGATGGTGGACTCGTTGACGTTGCCGTTGATGGTGACGCTGGGGAGGTTGCCGTAGGCGGAGATCTGCCCGCGGTTGACGGCGCCGGTGGTGATGGTGGTGATGGACCCGCCGGAGCGGACGCCCCCGCCGTCGATCGAGCCGGCGGTGAAGGTGGTGATGGAGGCGTCGGAGCTGATGCGGCCGCGGAGGACGCCGGCGACGGTGACGGTGGTGATGCTCGCGGTGCGGATCGACGCGTTGGCGCCGACGTTGTTGTTGAGGTCGAGCATGGTCACGCGCCCGGCCTCGAGGTTGCCCGAGGTGAACGCGCGGTTGAACGTCAGCGTGGTGATGTTCCCGCCGGTGCCGATGAGCCCGGTGGTGTTCACGATGCCGTTGAACGTCGCGGTGGTGATCCCGCCGTCAACGTAGAGCACCGACCCGCCGTTCCACTGGGCGTTGACGGTGAGGGTGCCGAGAGCGGCGTTGGAGTTGCCCAGCACGGTGAGCCCGCTGATGGGCCCGCTGGCGGAGCGGGAGATGGTGAGGCTGGTGGCGCTGGTGGTGTTGACCAAGCGGAAGCGCTTGGAGGAATCCAGCCAGAGCACGCGCCCGGGCCCGCTGAAGAGCAGGGTGGCGTTCTGGCCGGAGCTGGTGGTGAAGGCAAAGGGCGTGCCGGCGGGGACGTTGGTCTCGCCGGGGGTGCCGGTGTTGATCACGCGGCTGCTGTCGACCGGGGGCAGCATGCGCCCGCCGACACGGATGCCGGGCGAGACGGTGCCGCGGGCGCCGTCGGTGAAGACCGAGACGTTGGTGGCGCGGCGAGCGAAGACGGTGCCGATGCTGGAGACCCCGCCGACGGTGAACGAGCCGGCGGTGTTGTAGTTGCCCGAGGCGTCGGGCGCGATGCCGGCGGAGACGAAGGTGTTGGCGGCGCTGGCGCCGTTGAGGCGGACGCTGTCGATGCGCCCGGGGCCGAGCACGTCGGCGTTGACGCCGGTGCCGCCCAGGGCCTGGTCGGCGCCGAGCGACCGCACGCCGGCGACGATGCCGACGCCCGAGGCCAGGGCGCCGACGGTGATGGACCCGATGGTCTGCCCGGCGACGAACTGGCTGTTGGTGCCGGTGGTGAGACCGTCGTTGCGGACGGCCCCGCGGACGGTGATCGAGTCGATGTTGACGCCGGCGATGATGCGGGACTCCCAGATCCCGCCGGTGGAGACGTTGATATTGGCGATGGAGCCGGAGGCGGAGATCAGCACGCCGTCGAGCCCGGCGGTGCGCTGCACGCCGGGGGGGAGCTGGTTGCGGATGTCGTTGCGGAACTGGGTGCTGTTGCGCTTGGCGTCGGCGACGCCGATGTTCCCGACGAAGTTGCTGGCGCCGGGGAGCAGGGCGATGGTGCCGATGTCCCCGTCGACGAGCACGTCGCCCAAGAGGTCGCCGCCGTTGATGGTGAGCGTGGTGAGCGCGCCGTCAGCGACGGTGATGGTGGACGTCGGGCGGACAGAGCCCTCGTTGATGGTGATGGAGCCGATGCCGCCGGAGCGGGAGGTGATGTTCCCGCCGAGATCTCCGTTGACGATGACCGAGTTAATGCGGCCGAAGGCGACGATGCCGGCGGTGGAGACGCGGTCGGTCCCGGGGCGCATGTTGACGCGCCCGATGGTGATGGTGCCGGTGATGCTCTGGCCGACCTGGACGTCGGAGTAGATCTGCCCGCTCCCGGCGTCGATGGAGCCGAGGTTCCCGCGGAGGTCGAGCACGGGGTTGGTCTGCCCGAACAGGGCGATGTTGCGCCCGACGGTGATCGTCCCGGTGTTGCCGAGGATGATGAGCGAGCCGACGTAGTCGCGCCCGGCGGTGAGCGTGGCGAGGCCGGGCACCTGGGTGCGGCCGGGGAACAGGCGGGTCTGGATGTCGGCGGCGACGTCGCTGGAGACGGACTCGACGATGCCGATGTTGCCGGTCGCCGAGATCGTGCCCTGCAGCAGGCCCTGGGCGCGGACGGTGTCGATGCGGGCATCGGGGCCGGCGGCCTCGATGGCGACCTGCGTGATCTCGCCGCCCGCCGTCAGCGTCTGGATGGGGCCGGAGGCGGAGATGCTGGACAGGCGGATGTCGCCGCCGGCGTTGAGGCGGACGAGGTTGCCGGTGGAGACGGTGACGCCGCGGATGTCGTCGGTGGCGTTGAAGTCGTCGATGCGCCCGGTGACTTCGAAGAGGCTCTGGAGGATGGTGCGGGCGGAGATGCGCCCGATGTTGGTGCCGATCTCGACGTTGAGGTCGGAGATCACGCCGGTGCGGGCGTCGATGCCCGCGACGGCGGCGACGGTGGTGATGCGGCTGGCGATGCGCTCGTAGTCCTGCCCGAAGCGGAGCGAGTTGCGGAACTCGTCGGCGGTGATGGTGCCGATGGTGCTGGAAGAGTTGACGCTGGAGGCGTCGAACGCGCCGCCGGTGATGTTGATGTCGCCCACCAGACCCCCGCCCACGCGGGAGCGGAACAGGTTGCCGCCGGTGATCTGCACGCTGCGTGCTTCGGCGCTGTTGACGGGCTGGTCGGCGACGCCGATGGGGGCCTGCCAGAAGTCTTCGAGGAACTGAGCCCCGATCCAGGCGTTGTCGATCTGGCCGTCGGTGACGGTGACCAGGGCGATGCCCGCGACGCCCGGCGTGCCGGCCGGGATGAACACGCGGAGGTCGGCGCCGGCGCCCAGCGTGCTGAGCGGGCCGCCCTGTCCGGCGGCGGCGATCACGCCGCCCAGCACGGGGCTGAGCCCGCGCCCGGCGGTGACGTTGAAGATGGTGTTGTCGGCGAAGATGCCGGCCTGCGCGAGCGGGCCGGCGCCGCTGCCCGCGAGCCCGTCGCCGACATCGATGAGGCCGATGCTGCTGGCGTAGACGGTGCCGACGATGCCCTGGAAGCGGCCGGAGCGGTCGCCGTCGGAGTTGGCGGTGAGCTGGAGCAGATCCCCGCCTTCGATGAGGACATCGCCGACGGCGCCGGTGACGGCGACGTTGATGACGTCCCCGCCGCGGACGCGGAGCCCGTTGAGGTACGGGTCGATGGGCGAGCCGATGATCTCGAGGGGCGCCGGAGTGCCGAACCCCGCGGTGATGCCCTGGTAGGTGCCGCCGCTCCACTCGTTGACGGCGTCGCCGTCGATGCCGAGCGGGCCGCCCGCGTCGCCGCCGCCACCGCCGCCCTTGGCGCCGATGCCCAGGAACGGACCGAGCAGGCCGGAGACCCAGCCGGAGTTGACCTGCGTGCGGCCCAGGTCGCCCGCGATGGAGACGTTGCGGACGCCGGCCAGGTCAAGGGCGACGAAGTCGCCGTTGACGGTGGTGTTGCTGAGGTTCAGTAGGTTGCCGTTGAGCGTGTTGATGAGCCCGACGTCGATCTCGGACTCGCCGGTGGCGGTGCTGAGGAAGCGGAGCGAGCTGCCGGTGGGCGTCGCGGGGGTGCCGCCGGTGGCGTCGGCGGCGATGTTGGCGACGATCGTGCCGAGCGAGACCACGCCCGGCGTGATCGCCGTCACCACCAGGTCGGCGTTGCCGAACAGCGAGGTGGTGATACGGGAGATGGCGGCACCGAGGGAGCCGTCGACCGGCGTGAGGCGGATGTCGGCGAACGACCCGCGGGCCGGGCCGGGGGCGAGGATGGTGCCGGCGTTGCCGCCCGTGATCAGGATTTCGAAGATGGCCCCGCTGTCGTCCGTCAGGCGGATGGTGTCGCCCCAGGCGATGCGCACGAAGGTGTCGGCGCTGGTCGTGCTCTGGTGGACCAGCGCGTCGACGAAGCGCAGGTCCGACCCGCGGCCCATGCGGATGAGCGGCGTGGTGTTGACGAAGAAGCCGGGGAAGTCCGTGTTGCCGACGTCCGGGCTGATGCCGACGCGGAACTGGTCGAACACCGACCCGTCGGAGGTGATGATCTCCAGCCCGTTGCCCTGCACATACGCGCCGACGAGGATCTGTCCGATGTCGCCGCTGAGCGACGGGTTGCGCCCGGTCGCGATGCTGACGATCCCGTTGCGGTTGTCGGCGTCGGTGGGCGAGCCGACCTGGTCGATCGCGATCCCGCCGGTGATGTCGAGCAGCGCGATGCGCCCGCCGACACGGATCTCGGCGGCGTATAGGTCGCCGACGTTGACGCTCTGGCCCGGGGTGGGCCCGCGGCCGGTGGCGATGGTGCCGAGGTCCCCGCCGACGGCGATCTGCGTCCCGCGGATGTCCGAGCCGACGTACACCGAGTGCAGCGAGCCGGCGACGTTGATCGACCCGGCGCCGAGCGAGTAGAACGCCTTCTCGGTCTGATTGGTGTTGGTGATGGCGTCGGCGTTGGAGACGGCGGCCCCGCCGGTGACGTAGCCGACGCCGGCGCGGATCGCGCCCAGGTTGCCGGCCAGCACGCTCAGCACGAAGCGGTCCTCGCCCTGCCCGGGGAGCACGAAGCCGCCTTCGACGACGGCGCCGAGCGTCCCGCCCGTGCGAAGCGAGCCGAAGGTGACGGGGGCCATGCCGTCGATCTGCACGCCGTAGGGCGTGCCGACCTGCTGGTCGGCGTTCCCGTCGTTGATGACCAGGTAATAGGTGTCGGCGCGTTCGGGGCGGAAGCGGATGAACTGCTGCCCGCCGCGGTACCCGCCGGTCCCGCGACCGGGGAGGCCGGCGTCGGAGTCGACGGCGGCGACGACGCGCCCGTCGCGGTCGACGATGCGGGCGTACGCGCCGTTGGCGAACGGGAGCGTCCCGCCGGCGCCCGTCGCGGGGTCGATGGCGGAGATGACGACCTCTCGCGTCGGGTCGGCCGGGAAGGCGTACACATCGGTGCGGTCCTGGGCCGTCGCGATCGGGTCGTGCCCGTTGAGCGCGCCGAAGACGCGGACCGAGGTCCCGTTGTACCCGACGTATTCGGCGCCCTGCACGGCGTCGTTACGGAGCCACGTGTCGCCGAAGACGACGCCCACGCCGGGGCTTGCGGCGGTGGCCCGCCCGCGCCAGTTGGCCGTGTTGTCGAGCGCGATGCTCTCCTGCGTGGTGGCGACCGCCGTCGCGATGCGCGGGATCCAGTAGGTGACTTCGGCGGAGTAGAAGTCGCGGAAGTTCAGCGTGGGGCGGGCGGCGTTGTTGATGTCGCCGAGCACTTCGATGTCGGCGGTGCTGCGTCCGGCGACGGCGATCTCGCGCACGGTGCGGCCAACAGTGATGCGCGAGCCGGTATCGACGGCCGGGTTGTTGTTCGGGGCAACGTCCTCGTCGTCTTCGGAGTACCACGAGCCCGCGTCGGAGGCGATGAGGATCTGCCCGGCGTCGCCGGTGATGGCGATCGAGCCGTACAGCGCGCCGGCGCTCAGGCGCTCGACGGCGCCGGCGCGGGTGAAGCCGAACAGCGGCCCGTCGATGCGGGCCATGCCGATGGTGCCGTTGACGACCAGGCCGTGGGCCGGGTTGCTGAAGTTGGGGCCGGGGCTGATGAAGTAGGTGTCGCTGTTGGTGCGGTTGCGGAGGTACGGGTTGCCGATGATGACCGACCCGCTGTTCTCGGGCAGGCCGATGATGCCGTCGCCGCTGTCGGAGAAGGTGAACCCGAAGCCGGCGTCCTCGAACGCGTCGAGCTGACCGTTGGGGTCGGTGACGACGAGCTTCCACCCGCCGTCGCCCGGGATGTCGGCGGTCATCAGCGGGCCGGTGTTCTGGACGACGGTCCCGCCGATGATGCTGAAGCCCGAGTCGGCGTTGGTGCCGTTGATGATGATGCGGCCGATGCCGTCGTTGTAATCGGGGATCCCGTCGCCGTTGCGGTCGATCTCGGGCAGTTCGGACCCGGGCGGGGGCAGGGCGCGGAGGGTCTCGACCAGCGGGGCGTCATACGCGTCGCGGATGTCGAGCGTGGCCCCGGCCGGGCCCGTGAAGGTGATGATGGCCCCGAAGACGGCGTCGGTAACGGACTGCGCGAAGCGCTGCGTGGGGAAGGTGGTGGAGATGCTGTCGATGATGAACGAATCGGAGTACGCGCTGTTGGCCGGCGCATCCTGAGCGCTGGAGAAGCGGAACGCGTCGAACCCGCCGGGGAAGTTGATGTCGTACCGGAGGGCCCCGCCGCCGACGGGCACGGCGAGCGCGGCGAGCGCGGCCCCGGTGAACGTCGCCACGACGGTCGGACCGTTGAGCAGTTCCAGGCGCGTCCCGTTGATGTCGGTGCGCAGAGGGTTGCCGTCCGGGCCGTTGCGGATGGTCAGGCTGGTGGCGATGGCCAGGCGCTGGGTCGGCGGGGTGGTGCCCTGGGACTCGTTGAAGAAGGTGAAGGTGACGACGTCGGTCGTGTTGAGCGAGACGTTGAGGAACTGGTTGGCCATCCCCGTGCCGCCGATCCGGCCGAGCGTCACCGGGTTGGGCGTCGGGCCGCGATAGGTCAGGCGGATGTTGGACTCGTCAAAGTCCGTGGGGTTCGGGGCGGCGGGCGGGACGACCTGCGTCCACGGGTCCATCTCGTCGTCAAAGTCTTCGATGACGGGGTCGTTGTCGTCGTCCGGGTCGGGAATCTCGATGTTGAACCGCGGGATGACATAGGCAAAGGGGTTGGACTGCACCGTGCCCAGGCCGGTGGCCGGGTCGACCAGGTCGGGCGTGATGGTGAGGACGAACAGCAGTTGGCGCTGTTCGAGGGTGTCCAGGGTCATGCCGTCGTGGGCCATGCCCGAGCGTCGGGCGAGCCGGGCGGCGGGGCGGCGCGCCGGGTTCGCCGCCGGGGTGCGCGAGAAGAGCGCGGCCAGCGAGGTCAGCGGGCGGAAGTTCCAGCGACGGGCAATCTTCATATCTGCTCCCGGGCGGTCGGTATCAACGACGGGCAACCACGGTCATGGGGTCATCGATCGTTCGCAGTGCGGCGCATCGCGGTCTCAAAGCGAACGGTGGTCCTGGCGGTGTTCCGCGTGGGCGGGTATTCGCGCCTCGGGCGGGTTCGACCCGGGCCGGGGGGCCCGGGTGCTGCTCGCGCCGCATCCCTGCGCACGCCCCGCACGATCCATCCGTGGGGGAGGCAGGGTACCGACCCGGCATGCGGGCCGCAAGTGACGCACACCCATGGGCATGCACGATCACCCGCGCACCGCGCGGTCGGCGTCCGAGGGGCCATACGAAACGCCCGTGGCAAGGGTTCCACACGGGTTCCAGACGGCCCAGCCGCCCCAACTTCAACCCCCCGCCGCGCTTTTTTTCCGGGAACCGATCGCCCGCTGGGGCTGCATCGTACTGTTGCCGGGACGGCGTCGGTCGCTCCGCGCGCCCCGCCGCGCCGCGCTACTGGCTAACCGCCGGTTTGGGTCTTGCTGGTTCGCCTTGACTTGTCCAACCCGACCCGCTGTCCCCTGACCCCTTGGGAACGACCTTGATGAACTGGCTTGCGCGCGGCTCCGGCTCTCGACTGTCCCGACCGGCCCGCCGCCGGGCGCCTGACATCGCCCCCGCCCTCGACGCCCTCGAAGCCCGCCTCGCCCTCAACGGCGCGCCGGACGACCGGTTCGAGAACAACGACTTCCCCCGCGACGTGGTCAACCGGCCGGCCGGGGTCGTCGCCAGCCCCAATCTTGGCCCGGTCGCCGGGCTCCGGTTTGTCCGCAACTTGAAGCTGCTGGACCGGTCGGACTTTTTCCGGATCGAACTCCAGGGCACCGGCACCGCCGAACACCTCATCCGGCTGAACTTCAACAACGCGAACGGGAACCTGGACCTGCAGCTCCGCACCGTCGCCGGCAACCGGCTGGTGCGTCAGAGCGTCGGGAACACCAACGCCGAGATCATCTCTCTCAGCGGCGTGGCCCCGGGGTCGTATCTCATCCGGGTGTTGGGCAAGGCCGGGGCGACCAACCCGTCGTACGCGCTCCGCCTGCAGACGCCGCCGCAGCCTCCCCCCCCGCCCCCGCCGCCGGTGGATGAGGACGTCTTTGAAGGCAACGACTCACGGGAAGAGGTCGCCGCTCGACCGGCCGGGGTGCCCAACTCGCCCAACCTGGGCTTTGTCACCTCGACGCGCACGCTGAGCGGGCTGAAGCTCGGCGACACGTACGACGTCTTCCGCTTCGAACTCACCGGGGCCGCCGGCTCGACCCGCAATGTCGTGCTCACCACCGGGTCGCCGCTGAACCTTGTCCTGTTCAACGCCAGCGGGCAGACGGTCGACAGCGCCAGCGCTTATCTCGGGCAGGACCGGATCGACCTGACCAACCTCGCCCCGGGCGCGTACTTCATCCAGGTCGCGCACTACGCGCTCACGCCGGGCGTGTACGACTACGGCCTCTCGATCAACATCTGACGCGGGCGGCGGGCTTCACCGACATCACAGGATCCGGCGGCTGCGCGGGTAGCTGCCCAGCACGTGCAGCTCGCGGCACAGGCCCTTGGCCTGCTGCACCGCCGCGGCGAACCACGGGTCGTCCACGTGCCCCTCGGCGTCGATGAAGAACGTGTACGCCCAGTTGGTCCGCCCGGACGGGCGCTTGTCGATGTGCGACAGGTTGATCCCCGCGCGCTGGAAGACCGACAGCACGTTCACCAGCGCCCCCGGCTCGTTGAGCGTCGCGAACATGATGCTCGTCTTGTCGTTGCTCACGTGCGGGCCCGCGGCGTTGTCCGGCTTGGGGCTGGGCTGGGCCTTCTGCTTGGAGAGCACGAAGAACCGCGTGATGTTGCTCGTCTGGTCCTCGATGTTCTCGAACAGCACCGTGACCCCGTAGATCTCCGCGGCGAGCTTCGAGCCGATCGCCGCGACGCCGTCGTCCGGGCCCTTTTCCGCCGCGATCTGCACCGCGCGGCTGGAACTGGCTTCGGGCACGAGCTGCGCCTGCGGGTACTGCGTCGCCAGCCACGTCCGGCACTGCTGGAAGACTTCCGGCTTGGAGTAGATCGCCTTGACCTTGCTGGGCGGGCAGTTGGCCAGCAGCGCGTGGTGCACCTCGATCTGCACCTCGGCGTAGACGTTGAGTTGGGCGTGATTGTCCTGGAACGCGGCCAGCGTCTCGGCGATCCCGCCGCCGATGGAGTTCTCGATCGGCACCAGCCCGTAGTTCACGTGCCCGCGTGCGACTTCCGTGAACACGCCGGCAATGGCGCGGAGATCTTCGAAGTCCACGCTGGTGCCGAAGTGCTTGACGGCGGCCAGGTGCGAATAGCTCCCCGGCGGGCCGAGATACCCGACGCGCATCGGCAGTTCCAGGCGGAACGAGCCGGACATGAGTTCGCGGTACACGCCCTCGATGGTGCGATCGGGCAGCGGGCCGGCGTTGTGCTTGAGCACGCGCGCGAGGACCTGCTGCTCCCGGTGCGGCGCGTACACCGGCACGCCGGTGGCCCGCTTCACCTTGCCGACCTCGACCACGAGCGCTGCCCGCTGATTCAGCAGTTCGACGATCTCGTGGTCGAGCGCGTCGATCTTCTCGCGCAGGCGCATCAGGGCCGGCGGATCGACCTTCGGCTGCGGGCGCGGCGTGGGGAGCGTGGGCTGGGGGGCTTGCGCCGGTTGTGCCGAGGCCGAACGCGACGCCCGCGCTGGTTTGGCCGCGCTTTTCACGCCGGGCTGTTTGGACGGACCACTACGCTTGGCCATGGGCGAGGATCATCGGCACGTGAGACCGCCGCGGCGAGGTCCGAATAGCGGCATCCCTCCCGACGCGACCCGCCCCGCCGCCCGAATCGCGCAGAATCCGCGCTGACCTGCCTTGACAGCGTACCAGAGACCACCCTGTTTCGGGGTTTTGGTCGATGACGGCCCCGACAGCCGACTATGGAAGGAGCGCCGCGTGACGCTGCAGGAAGTTCTGGAAGCCATGAGTCGAGCGCTGGAAGGCTTGTCGGGTTTGCCCTGGGGTGTCCACCTCGCGGTCGCGCTCGCGCTGGCCTGCGGGCTGGTGCTGTGGGCATCCGGCGAGCGGCTGCTCAAGCCGATCGTGATCGTTCTGTGCGCGGGCGTTGGGGCCGTGGTGGGGGCGCTGCTGTCCTCGGCGACGGCGTGGGGGCACGAAGGAACCTTGACCGTTCATCATCACTTGCTGATCGGGGCCGGGCTTGGCGCGGTGGTGGGGTGCTTGGTGTTCAGGTCCGCCGCGGCGTTGGGGTTGGGCGTGGTGCTGGCGGGGCTGCTCCCGCTGGGGGCGGCGGCGGTGCTGACGCTGACGGGTGAGGGCCCGAGCGGGCGCGACGTGCGGCCCGCCGCGACGGCTCGCGCAAGTGATGACACCGAGCCCGGCGTCGAAGCGGAACTGGCCGCCGGGGAACTTGGGGCGGAGAACGTGGCGGAGAACGCGGTCCGCGATCCGCTGATGACCGCGGCGAGCGCCGGCGTGAGCGGCGCCGCGGAGAAGGCGCGGGACGCGATCCGCGTCGACCGCGTGCCGGACAACCTGCGTCCCGGCGTCGACGCGGTGGCGGCGTTCTGGAAGAGCGTGAATGTGGAAGTGCGGGCGGCGTGGGCCGGGTGGTCCGGGCGGGATCAGGCGATCCTGACCGTGCTCGCCGCCCTCGGGCTCGCCGTCGGCGTGATCTGGGGCATGAGCGTGCCCAAGTGGAGCGCGGTGCTGATCACGAGCCTGTTCGGGGCGGCGGTGGCGCTGCCGGCGCTGGTGTGGCTGACCAACGCCATGGACGCGCCGTGGAAGCGGGCCATCGACCTGCCGGCGACGCACTGGCTGGCCATCTGGGGCGCGGCGGGGGTGATGGGCATGATCGTGCAGTACTCGGGCTTCGTGCCGGGCGGGAAGAAGCCCGCGGCAGCCCCGAAGCCGGCGGCGGCGCCGAAGCCGGCGTGAGTCGGGATCGGATCAGGCTCCTCGACGCAATGAACGCCGTCGCACGGGAGCACTGACCCGCTCAGAGCAGCGGGTCAGTGGCACGAGGTGTATTGCATCTGCCGGCGCCGAAGCCGGCGTGAGCGGGAACGACAACGCGGACCGGTGCGGTCCGCGTTGGCTGAACAGTGCGATGGTGTGAACGGGCCGGATCAGTCCGGCTTGTTGTCGCGCTTGGTGTGCGGCATGCTGGTCAGGACCTTGTCGATCAGGCCGTATTCGAGCATTTCCTTTTCGTCGAGCCACTTGTTGCGGTCGCAGTCGGCCTTGATCTTGTCGGTGTTCTGGCCGGAGGCGCGGGCGTAGATCTCGTACAGGCGATCGCGGAGGCGGAGCATCTCGCGGGCTTCGATCTCGAGGTCGGTGGCCTGGCCTTCCATGACGCCGCCGATGAGCGGCTGGTGCATCAGGTTGCGGGCGTTGGGGAGCGCGAAGCGCTTGCCCTTGGCGCCGCTGGTGGCGATGAGGGAGCCCATGGAGGCGGCCTGCCCGATGATGTAAGTGCAGACCTCGGGCTTGATGTAGTTCATGGTGTCGATGATGCCAAGCCCGGCGGAGACGCTGCCCCCGGGGGAGTTGACGTAGAGATGGATGTCGTCCTTCTCGTTCTCGTTGGCGAGGAAGAGCATCTGGGCGATGACGAGGCTGGCGATCTCGTCGCCGATGGGGGCGCCGAGGAAGATGATGCGGTCTTTGAGGAGGCGCGAGTAGATGTCGTACGCGCGCTCGCCGCGGCCGGAACTCTCGACGACGATGGGGACCAGATAGCCGGACATGGTTTGGATCCGAGGCACTAGGCACTGGGCACTAGGCACTGGTGAAAGGCGGGGGAAGCAGACCTCTGGGCAAGAGTGGGGGATGATCGACTGGCTCGCACGAGTGCCCAGTGCCTCGTGCCCAGTGCCGCCGCGTCAGCGCTCCTTGGGCAACTCGCTGACGACCTCGTCGACGAGCCCGTAGTCCTTGGCTTCCTTGGCGGAGAAGTACTTGTCGCGTTCGCCGTCGCGGCGGACGGATTCTTCAGACTGGCCCGTGTGCCGGGCGAGGATGCGGATGAGTTCGTTCTTGGCCTTGATGATCTGCTCGGCTTGGATGCGGATGTCCTCGGCCTGGCCGCCCACGCCGCCGAAGGGCTGGTGGATCATGACCTTGGCGTGCGGGAGGATGTAGCGCTTGCCGCGCTGCCCGGCGGCGAGGAGCAGGGCGGCGCCGGAATACGCGCGGCCCAGGCAGTACGTGCTGACGGGGCTGGAGAGGAAGCTCATGGTGTCGTAGATGGCCAGGGTGTCGTCGACGGCCCCGCCGGGGGAGTTGATGTAGAAGTGGATCTCCTGCCCGCGCTTCTGATTTTCCAGATAGAACATCTGCATCATCAGACGTGCGGCGGAGGCCTGGTTGATCTCGCCCACGAGGAAGACCACGCGATTCTCCAGGAGGAGTTCGTCGATGGTCATTTCCCGGGTGCGCTGGTAGTTGATGCTGGCCATGGTGCCTGCCGTTCTCCTCGATGGCGGTTGTCGGGCCGTTTCATGCGCCCGTGCCGCGCTCGTTCACACACACTAGCCCCGGATCGTGGTCGACAAGCCCGACCCGGGCAAGGGCAGTTGTGGGAAGAGCAAATCGGCTACCAAAGGCCCGGGCGTTGGCCGGAAGGGCGAGGGAGCGTGCGATTCCGCGTTTCTGGCGTGATGCGGCGGGTGCCCGCGCGGAAACCGGGCCGGCGGTGCTGCCAATACGACAGGCGTCGGCCCCGCGTTGTCCGACCGGGGCGGGTTCTCTAGCATGGGGGCTACGCCCCGGATGCGGGTGCGGGCCGGAAGTGCGGGTCGGGGCGGTACCGGAGATCATCGGCCGTGGCCATGGCGATCATCAGCGACGTGCACGCCAACGCCGAGGCCCTGCGGACGGTGCTGCACGACATCAAGTCCCGCCCGATCGATCGGATTATCTGCCTGGGGGACATCATCGGGTACGGCCCGGAGCCGGTCGAGTGCGTCGACCTCGTCCGCGAGCACTGCGCGTGGTCCCTCATGGGTAACCATGACTTCGGCGTGCTGTACGAGCCGACCAACTTCAACCCGGCGGCGGAGCAGTCGGCGTACTGGACGCGGGCGCAGCTCGACGCGGAGCCGGACGTCGAAAAGCGGCGGGCGCGGTACGAGTTTTTGGGGCAGCTGCGCGTGCGCGTGGTGGAGAAGACCCCGCGCACGGAGCATGCGCTCCTGGCGGTGCACGGCTCGCCACGGCGGCCGATCAACGAGTACATCTTTCCGGATGACTGCATGACAGCGCCGGACAAGGTGAGCACGATCTTCGAACGGGTGACGAAGTTGTGCGTGGTGGGGCACACGCACGTGCCGGGCGTGTTTACGGATGAGCCGGACTTCTATCCGCCGGCGGAGTTGACGGACCGGACGTACCGGATCACGGACGAGAAGGCGATCGTGAATGTCGGGAGCGTCGGGCAGCCGCGGGACTTTGACCCGCGCGCGTGCTACGCGATCCTGCACGACGACCGGCTCGAGTTTGTGCGGGTGGAGTACAACGTGAAGGCGACGGTGGACCGGATCAAGGCGGTGCCGGAGCTGTCGGGGTGGCTGGGGGACCGGCTGTACGAGGGTCGGTAAACGGGCAGACAAATCGGGGCGTGGGCTCGATCGGGGCGGCGGGGGCAGTACCATCCGCGGCCAATGTCCGATGCATCGAAAAATCCGATCGTGCGGCTGATTGTCCCGCTGGTGATTCTGGTCGTGGGGGGGATCGGGGCGTGGTGGGTGATGACCGCGCCCGGGCGCGGGTCGAGCGCGACATCCGGCGCTCAGACCACCCCGGCGGCGGGCGCGACGACGCCGAGCGGGACTGCGCCGAATGCGGCCGCGCCGAGCGCCCCCGCGCCGAGTGCGCCCGCCCAAGGCGACGCACCGCCGCCGGCGAGCACGCCCGCGCCGACCGAGGCGACCGAGCCGGGCAAGCCGAGCGAGACGCCGGCGTCAGCGACGCCCGGGGCAACCGCGACGCCGGCGACTGCGAACCCGTCGGGCGGCACGACCAAGTTCCGCGCTCGCCCGGTGCCGATCACGCCGTTCGCGACGCTGGGCTCGCTCACGCCGAAGGACAAGGGGGGCACGCACGAACTGGAACTGACCTTCTCGCCGATCGGCGCGGGGGTGGAGCGGGTTCGGCTGGCGAACCACTTCACGACGATCAAGAACACCGAGCACCAGACGGTGCAGGAGTTTGCGCCGCTGCCGAGCGATCCGCGCCTGGGTCTGTCGCCGTACGCCGTCGACGCGGTCGTGATCGACGAGCAGCGGGTGTCGCTGTGGGCGACGGACGCGAGCGCCGCGGAGCAGACGTTCTGGCGCGAGACCGGGCCGGGCGTGTTCGAGGCGATCATCGAGGATGAGAGCGGTCAGCCGGCGTTCCGCGTGACGCGGGCGTACCAGCTCGCCGAACGGTCGTACGAGTTCACGATCCGGCAGAGCGTGGAGAATCTGACGGGCACGGCGCGGACGGTACGGTTCGTGCAGTTCGGGCCGGCCGACGTCCCGATGTCGATGGTGCGGTACGGCGGGGACGTTCGGCGCGTGCGGTTCGGGTATCTGCGCCCGGTGCCGCTGGATCCGGATCAGATCGTGCAGTCGGGCGACAACCGGGCGGCGATGTTCACGCACTCGGACGCCGTCGGGAGCGCGACGGGCACGCTGCCGGGCACGTTCCTGCCGTCGTACGCGCCGCGCACGCTGTGGCCCAACGCGACGTCGATCGATCGTCAGTTGACGCCCGTGTGGGCGGCGATGACCGACCGATACTTCTCGGCGGCGGTGCACATGCCCGTGCCGGCGGCGGCCAGCGGAGGCTCGGCGACGTTCACCGGCCCGGCCCCGTCGCGGGCGCTGACGCTCGGTGAGACGGTCGAGCGGCTGGCGATCCCGGTCGTTGGCGGCGGCGAACGCGGACGCCCGGTGGGCGTGGTGGCGCTGCGGCTGACCAGCGCGCCGATCTCGCTCGCGGCGGGGAGCGCGGCGGATGTGTCGGTCGCGGGGTATGTCGGGCCCATCAGCCGCTTGTACATCGCCAAAGAGCCCGCCGCCAGCCGCGTCGGGCTTGAGCAACTGCTGATCTTCACGTTCGGCGGGCCGTGCGGGTTCTGCACGTTCCAGTGGCTGGCGTGGGGGCTGCGCGGGTTCCTGGGCTTCCTGCACGACAACGTCTTCTTCGACTGGTCGCTGGCGATCATGTTCCTGGTGGTGTGCGTGCGGTCGCTGCTGCACCCCGTGACGCGCTGGGCCCAGACCAACATGATCCGCTTCGGCAAGCACATGTCGAAGCTGGCCCCCAAGCAGAAGGCCATCCAGGAGAAGTACGGCAACGACCCGATGAAGATGCGCGAGGAGATCGCGCGGCTGATGCGCGAGGAGCACGTGAGCTACTCCTCCGGCGCGATGGGCTGCCTGCCGATGTTCCTGCAGATGCCCGTGTGGGTCGCGCTGTACGCGATGCTGTACTTCACGTTCGAGCTGCGGCACGAGCATGCGTTCTACGGCGTGGTGCAGGCCGCGACGGGGCACGGGTGGAGCTTCATGGGCGACTTGGCCGAGCCGGACCGGTTCCTGCCGTTCGGCACGGCGATCTGGATCCCGCTGTTGTCGCAGCTGATGGGCCCGATCGAGGCGCTGAACATCCTGCCGCTGGTGATGGGCGTGGTGTTCTACATCCAGCAGAAGTACATGACGCCGCCGACGTCGGTGCAGCTGAGCCCGGAGCAGGAGCAGCAGCAGAAGATCATGAAGGTCATGATGGTGGTTATGATGCCGCTGTTCATGTACAACGCGCCGAGCGGGCTGGCGCTGTACTTCCTGACCAACTCGACTCTGGGCATCCTGGAGAGCAAGTGGATCCGGGCCCGGGCGGAGAAGATCGTCGAGGCGGAAGACCGCAAGCGCGACGAACTCAAGGCGCAGCGCAAGGCCAAGGGCGAGCCGGAGAAGGAGACGTTCATGGCCCGCATGCAGCGCATGGTGGAAGAGCAGCAGAAGATCCGCGAGGCCCAGAAGAAGGCCCTTGAGAAGAAGATGCGCAAGTGAGCGGGCGGCGGCGGGCGGTTGAAAACGCGATGGACTTCGACGCGCCGGCGGCGGACGGCCCGGGCGTCGACGCCGGGGCGGCGGGGCGCGCGATCGCGGCCTGGTTCGCGGGGGCGGCCCGGGCGCTGCCGTGGCGCGTGCCCGGGCGGGGCGAGGTGGCGGGCCTGCCGCGAGATCCGTACCACGCGCTGGTCGCCGAGGCGATGCTGCAGCAGACGCAGGTGTCGCGCGTGATCGAGAAATACGCCGCGTTCATCGCCGCGTTCCCGACGGTGCGCGATCTGGCCGGCGCCGACGAGCACCGCGTGCTGGAGCTGTGGGCCGGGCTCGGGTATTACCGGCGGGCGCGGCATCTGCACGCGGCGGCGAAGGCGATCGTGGAGAAGTTCGACGGACGCGTGCCGCGCGAGGTGGACGCGCTGCGCTCGCTGCCGGGCGTCGGGCGGTACACGGCGGGTGCGATCGCGTCGATCGCGTTCAACCAGCCGGCGCCGATCGTCGACGGGAATGTCGCGCGGGTGCTGCTCCGCCTGCACGGACGCGACGCGGCGAGCGATGACAAGTCGGTGCAGGCGTGGCTTTGGGCGGCGGCGGGCCGGCTCGCGGCGGGGGACTCGGCGAAGGAGGCGCCGCCGCCGGGCGTCGTTAACGAGGGGCTGATGGAGCTGGGCGCAACGGTGTGCGTCCCGCCGCCGGCGGAGCCCAAGTGCGACGCGTGCCCGCTGCGGACGATGTGTGCGGCGCGGCGTGCGGGTCGGCAGCTCGAGATCCCGCGGGCCAAGACGCGGGCGGAGCGGACGGACGTGTACTGCCTCGCGGCCCGCGTCGTGCGAGATGATGGAGCCGTGCTGCTGGAACAGCGCCCGCAGGAGGCGATGTGGGGTGGGTTGTGGCAGGCGCCGACGCTGGAGCGAACGGACCGGTTCCCGACGCGGGCCGAGTTGGCGGCGGCGCTGGGCGTCTCGGCAAAGGCGATGGTGGCGGGCGGCTCGTTCGAATTCCTGGCGACACACCGGCGGCTGCGGTTCCGCGTGGTGCGCGTGACGATCGCGGACGGGGTTGAGCCAAAACGCGGCGTGTTTGTGGCGGCCGCGCGGGCGGCGGGGCTGGCGATGGGGAGCCCGCAGAGGCGGGTGATTGATCAATCGCGATGATCGCCGGATCGTGTGCTCTACAGGTACGGCTTGCGGTCTGGGTTCGCGAGATCCTGCGGAGGCGGGTCGATTTCATCGACCGCTTCGAAGAAACTGTCGGGACCCATGTCGAGGTATGCGTTCATCTCACTCTCGAACATCGGAAACACCGACCAGAACTCGATCCTCTTGCGGCCGACGACGATCGCCATCTCTTCCTCTGGGTTGAGCGTAAGCAGCGGAATGATGAGCGCACAGCAGAACGGGCAGGCGTCGTCCGGTTCGTGCATGCCGTCCGTGGGGACGGTGTGGCCGACACCCAGGAAGGTGTCGAACGAGATCGGAAGGCGTGCGAGCGATTTCAACCAGGCGATTGGCCAATAGTACTTGCGATCTTTGCGGGTCAGTTCCTCTGTCAGAAGAGGCCAATCCGACGGCAAAGGCATGGAGAGCTCGGCGTAACGCGGGCTGCCGCGCGGTGCGTTCATCGGAGCAGCGGCCATGCCCATCGTGGCGATCGTGGCCCACTCGTACCCACCGGTCGCCGGTATGGGGAGTATGTCGAGATGGATGTCGGGCGAGTAGATTTCGTGGAAGACCGTCGGGAAGTCGCCGAGATTCTCTCGATAGAACGCTTCGATCGCGGACATCTCCCGTTCGGTGAGTTGCCGCGGCACCACACCTTTCGGCGTTGCAGAGCGCGTGTAATCGATGATCTCAGAGCCGCCGCGGCTGGTCCGCGTGCTGGATTTCTTGGAGGTCTTCTTCTTCTTCTTCGCCATGGGCAACGTTAGGTCTGCAGCACACCCGTCTTGAAAGCCCGCGAGTAGTCCCAGCCGCGTGTCATCTCGAGGGCGGCGATGACTTCGTCGCGGGTTTGATGGGGTTCGATGATGCGGTCGACCCAGCCGCGGGCGGCGCCGTAGCGGATGTCGGCCTGGTCGGTGTAGCTCGCGTGGATGGCGCTGTAGATCTGCTTGTGGGTGTCTTCGTCGATGCTCTCGCCCTTGCGCTTGCGGCTGGCTTCCTCGATGGTCGTCAGCACGCCGGTGGCCTGGTTGGCGCCCATGACGGCGCACTTGGCGCAGGGCCAGGCGAGGGAGATGAACGGGTCGAACGCGCGGCCGCACATCGCGTAGTTGCCCGCGCCGTAGCTCCCGCCCAGGATCACGACGATCTTTGGGACGACGCAGTTGCTCATCGCGTTGACCATCTTGGCGCCCGCGCGGATGATGCCGTGCTGCTCGGACTCCTTGCCGACCATGAAGCCGGTCGTGTCGTGCAGGAAGACCAGCGGGATCTTGCGCTGGTTGCAGTCCATGATGAACCGCGCGGCCTTGTCGGCGGCTTCGTAGTAGATGACCGCGGGCAACTGCACCGCGCCCGAGCCGGTCTTGGTGAGTTTCTTCTGGTTGGCGACGATGCCGACGGCCTCGCCCCCGATCTTCGCGTAGCCGCACACCAGCGACGGGCCATATTCGCTCTTGTACTCGTCGAAGTTGGGTTCGAGGGAGGTGTGTCCGTGGCTGTTCGGCACGCCGCGGGTGTCGACGATGCTGTGCACGATGTCGCGGATGTCGTACTGCGCGCCGGGCTTGTCCTGGAAGACGGTGTACACGTCGTCCGGGTCGCGCGCGGGCGGGATGTCGTTGAGCAGGTCGCTCAGGCGCTCGGCGCGATCGGCGTTCACGCGGGCCTTGTCGGCGAGCGTCCGGACGCGGTCACGCAGCAGTTCGCGCTCGGCCTCCGTCCACGCGGCGTGCGGGTCCAGCCCGCTCGGGGCGAAGGGGTGGTACTTCTCCGTCAGTTCGCGCAGGCGGCGGAGGCAGGTTTCGTCGTCCTTCTCGCGGAAATCGATCGTGCCCGAGATGCTCGCGTGCATCTTCGCACCGCCGAGTTCTTCGTCGGTGACGACCTGCCCGATCGCGGCCTTTACCAGCGCCGGACCGGCCAGGTACAGGCCCGAGCCTTCGGTCATCAGCAGCGTGTCGCAGAGCACGGGCAGATAGCCTCCGCCGGCGACGCAGTAGCCCATGATCGCGGCGATCTGCGGGATGCCCTCGGCGGAGATGACGGCGTTGTTGCGGAAGATGCGCCCGAAGTCGTCGGTGTCGGGGAAGACGTCTTCCTGCAGTGGCAGGAACACGCCGGCCGAGTCGACCAGATAGACCAGCGGCATGCGGGCCATCATGGCCATGGTCTGGGCCCGGATGATCTTCTTGCAGGTCATCGGGAAGAAGGCGCCGGCCTTCACGGTGGCGTCGTTGGCGATGATCATCCACGGGTTGCCGTGGATCATGCCGACGCCGGTGACGACGCCCGCGCCCGGGGCCCCGCCGTGTTCCTTGTACATGTTGAACGCGGCCCAGAGGCCGAGTTCGGTGAAGTTGGAGATGGCTCCGGCGGTGGCCGGCGCGCCAGATTCGAGCGGGTCGACGAGCCGGGCGATGCGCTCGCGCGCGGTGAGGCGGCCTTTCTCGTGCTGGCGGTCGATCGCGGTCGGCCCGCCGCCCAGGCGCAGTTTCGCCTCGGCGGCGCGGGTCTCGGCGGTGAGCGTGCGCAGGGCCTGGCCGGGGGCCGCGGCGGGCGAAGGGGCGGACGGGGCGTTCGACATGGCGGGCTCTCGCGAAAGTTCGACGGCGAGAGTAGGGGGCAAGCGGCCGGGGCGGGCCGGCTTGGGAGAACCCCGGCCCCGGCGGTCAGCCCTGCAGGAGCAGCCGGTGGAGCACGGCCGCCATCCACCGCCGACGCGATTCCGGAATGCCGGAGCCGAATCGAATATCCGTCTCCGCCGCGATCAGGATCTCAGCCCGGGGCGTTGCATCCGAGTTGCCGGAGCGTGCTTGGACGAGCGCGACGCGTGTGACGCGGGCGAGATCGAACGAGCGGCGCCAGCCGAGCGAACCGACCCCGGTAAACACCTCGCCCCGATCGGAACGCATCCGGACCTCGACGCGCCCCGCGATGCACAGCAGCAGGCCGACGAAGATCGCCAGCCCGACGGCGAGGAACGGCGTCAGGAAGACCCAAAGAAAGAGCGTCATGCCGAGCGAAGAGCTGATGCCTGTCGGCGCGGGGAACCACGTCGGCAGTTGTCCGCCGAGCACCTTGACGGTCGAAGCGACGTTCGCGAGAACGAACACCGAGACGATCCCGTTCCAGAACAGGCAGATGAACAGGCAGGCGAAGAACCCGCCGACGGAGCGCGTCGAAGCGCTCACGACCTGCTGGTCACCGACATCGATCAGCGTGCAACCGTTTGGGACGTCGCGGGTGTCGTCATCCCCGAGTGCCGCTCGGTCGGCGATGTCCGTCAGGCGAACGATCGACGTGCACGCGCGGCAGAGGGCTACGCCCTGCTCGATGTTGACGTCGCTGACGGGGATGGACGCGCGGCACTTCGGGCAGGCGATCGGCGCTGGGGCGACCGGTGCGCGGGTTCGTGCGGGCAGGGCCATCTTTGGCTGTATCGAACGCGGCGCGGCGTGGATCGAGCCGACCCACCGCGCCGGCCCGCGAGTCACGCGCGCACGCGGCTTATCCGGACTTGATCAGCCGCAGCGCGATCAGGTCCTGCACGTCCAGCACGCCCACGGGGCGATGGTCGGCGTCGACGACGGGGATCTCGTCGCGCCGGAACTCGCGGACCATGGCGACGGCGTCGCGGACCCGCGCGGTGGCGGGCAGCGTGCCCGGGTCGCGCGTCATGACGGCGCTAACGGGCCTTTTCAGGGCGTCTTCGATGGTGGGCCCGCCGCCGGCGTCGCGCTCGACGAGGCGGCGGAGGTCGCCGTCGGTGAACAGGCCGGTGAGGCGGCCGGTGGCGCGATCGACCAGGACCATGGCGCCGGGGCGCCGCACGCCGCCGGGGGCCGCGACTTCGCTCTGACGCAGCGCGTCGCGCAGCGGGACGTCGTCCGGCACGGGGCGGAGCGAGTGCGGCACGACGAAGCGGAGCACGTCGGTGATCGGCTTGACCAGTTCGCCCAGCGCGCCGCCGGGGTGACGCTTGGCGAAGTCGTCGTCAGAAAAGCGTCGGCGGCGGGCGGCGCAGACGGCGAGGGCGTCGCCCAGGGCCAGGCTCGCCGTGGTGGAGCAGGTTGGCGCGGGGCTGAGGGTGTCTTCGCAGTCGCCGATGGTGAGCGGGACGGTGGCGAGGCGATCGAGGGAACTGGCGCGGCTGGGGCCGGGCCCGCCGCGGGTGATCGCGATGATCGGCAGACCATCCTGGCGCAGGATCGCGGCGAGGGCGACGACTTCTTCCGTCTCGCCGGAATACGACAGGGCGATGCAGAGGTCGACGGGTCGGAAGCGGCCCAGGTCGCCGTGAGCCGCCTCGGCGGGGTGCACGAAGTGCGACGTGATTCCCAATGACGCCAGCGTGGCGGAGATCTTCTGGCCGATGAGCCCCGACTTGCCCAGCCCGGCGACCAGCACCGTGCCGCCCTGGTCGGCGCAGCGGCAGATGAGCCCGACGGCGTCGTGGAAGCGGGCGTCGAGGCGACCGATCAGCCCGGTGATCGCCGCCGCCTCGGCCCGGAGCAGTTCGCCCGCCAAGGCCAGCTCGGCCTCGTGCCCGATGGCGGGAGGCGAGGGTGGGGGGGTGGTCGTGGAAGTCGGGCCCGGCATCGGGCAAGGGTAGGGACTCCGGGTAGACTCCTGCAGGTTTCTGCCCACCTCGCCCGTCTCCCCCCCGCACCCGCGGCGTCTTGCACGACCACGGTCATTACCAGAGGACGCCGATGTCCGGCTCGGAGTACACGGTTCGGCTCGACGCGTTCGAAGGTCCGCTGGACCTGCTGCTCTATCTCATTCGCAAGGCCGAGGTCGAGATCGCGGATATCCCCATCGCGCGGATCACCGACCAGTACCTGTCGTTCCTGAACCGGGCCGCGGGTTTCGGCGGCGAGGGCGCCAGCGCGGACGCCGGGCTCGGCGGGATCGATGTCGACGAGGCCGGCGAGTTTCTCGTCATGGCGGCGACGCTCGTCGAGATCAAGGCGCGGACCATCATGCCCGCGCCCGAGTCGGCCAAGACCAGCGCGGGCGAAGAGGCGGGGCCCGACGAGCCGCGCGAGGACCCGCGGGCTCAACTCGTCAAGCAGCTGCTTGAGTACAAGCGGTTCCGCGACGCGACGGATCGTCTGGAGACGCTGCGCCGGGAGTGGGACGACCGGTACCCGTCGCGCCCGGCCGGCGCGCCCGAGGTGCCGGCCCAGGACGACGGCGAGGACGCCGGCCCGATCGAGATCGGCGACCTGACGCTGATCGACCTGGTGGAAGCGTTCGGGCGGATCATCGAAACCGTCGACCTCTCGCGCGTGGGCGAGCACCGCGTGGTGATGGACGACACGCCGGTGGAAGTGCACGCGGAAGAGATCCTGGCGCTGCTCGCCAGCCGCGTGGATGAGCCGACGCTCCCGCCGGAGCAAGACCAGGAGCACACGCAGGCCGCGGCGTTCCGCGCGGGGCTCGGCCCGGGCGAGATGGACTTCCGCGAGGTGTTCCAGGGTCGAACCCGCAGCCAGGCGATCGGTATGTTCCTCGCGGTGCTGGAACTGGTGAAGCAGCAGCGCGTGGGCGTGCGCCAGGATGAGACCGGGCGGATCGTGCTTTCGCGGGCGGTGGCGGGGGTTGCCGAGACGCCGTAGGTGGCAGGAGTGATCGGTGCCCGGACCGGACGACCCTTCGAACATCTCGGCGCACCCGCCCACCGAGCCCGGAAAGGTCGTCGCGTACGTTGCCAAGGGACGCTGGCGCGTGCCGACCGGCGTGCTCGCGATCGTTCTCGGCGGGCTTGGGATGCTGGTCGCGGCGTTCGGCGCGATGTTCGTGCTGATGCAGACGTCGTGGTCGTGGACGACGTACACCCCGAACGCGAACTTCGTCTCGAGGGCGGATCCGCTGGCGCTGAGCCTCTTCGCCGCGGCCTGTCTTTTCGGAGCGTGCGTGTGCGTTGCATCGATCACCGCGGGCGTGGGGATTCTGAGCCGGCGGCGGTGGGCGCTCAACCTGGGCTTGGCGGCCGCGCTCGGTCTATGCGCGTACGTCCCGATGTTCGTCGGCGCATACTTCTACACCCTGGCGAGCATCCGAGAGAGTGCGCGTCAGCAGATGCTCGCGGACGGTTGGTCGGCGCCGCCCGATGAGTTCGGCGAAGTCGTGCGGGTGGTGATGGCGGTCATGATGCTCAGCGTGGGCTTGCCGGGCCCGCTGACGCTCGTGGTCCTGGTGCGACGTCGAATCGCAGCGGACGACGCCCGATCGTGGTCGAGTCGCGGCGTGAAGCGGGGGTCTGACTGATGCAGTGTCGCACGTGCGGGTATGCGCTGTGGCAACTGCGCGTCCGGGAGTGTCCGGAGTGCGGGACGCCGTTCAAGCCGTCGGAGTTCGAGTTTCTGTGCAACGCCGTGCGGTTCTGCTGCCCGCACTGCGATCAGGCGTACTACGGCACGGGCCCGAACGGGCATCTCGACCCGGCCTCGTTCACGTGCGTCGGGTGTCAGACGCCGGTGACGATGGACGAGATGGTGATGCTCCCGGCGGCCGGGCTGAGCGCCGAGCAAACGCTGGTGCGGGCCACGCCGTGGGCCAACCGGCGCGGGCGGTCGTGGTTCATCGCGTTTTTCCAGACCTTCTCGATGGCCATCAGCAACCCGAACGCCGCGATCGAGGGCGTGCCGGAAACCTCGTCGCTGAAGCGGGCCGCGACGTACGCGGGCATTCACCTGTTCCTGCAGACGTTCGTCGGGTCGGGCTTTGTGGTGTTCATCATGGTCGCGGTCCTCGGGGCCGTCGGCGGGATGAACCGCGGGCTGGGGTTCGTCGGCGGAACGCTGCTGGCGGCGTTCGGCGTGGCCCTGCTCGTGACGCTGTGGATCGCGGCGGCTCACGCGGTGCTGCGCTTGACGGGCGACACACCCTTCGGCATCCGCCGCACCGCGCACGCGTTTCTGTATAGCGCCGGCAACAACTTCCTGACCGCCATCCCCTGCGTCGGGTTCTACTTCTCCTGGCTGGGCGTGATCTGGTGGAGCATCTCGGCGGGGTTCATGCTGGCCAAGGCTCAGCGCGTCACCGGCGGGCGAGCGGCCCTCGCCGTCACCATTCCGCTCATTGTCGCGGTCGCGGTCGTCGGTGGGCTCGGCGCCGTGGGGGCGATGATTCTCGGCGCTCGAACCACGGCGATGATGAACGCCGCCGGCGCGCCCGGCACGCCCCTCGCGTCCGCCAACGGGCTCGCGATGATGCTCCCGCCCGCCGGGCAGCGCCCGACCCACGCCGCGTGGCTGATCGTCGATGGCACGATCTACGCGGACGACTTTCTGCTCCCGCCGCCGATGTCGGCGTCCACGTCTCAGACCAGCACGATCGCGGGTCAGCCGCTGAGTTGGTACGTCAACGCGCTGCAGGCCTTCGGCGACAGCCAGGCGGAAGGCGGCGCGGCGCTCAACCCGGCGGCGCTGCTGCAGTTCGCCGGCGGCCCGCCGGCGGCGCACCGCGTGGGCGATTACGTGTTCACGTACGAGGGCGTCCCCGCCGATCGCGATGACCTGTGGATCGCGATCGCCTGGCCGGACCCGGCGACCAACGTGGCTTCGGCAGCCGTCCAGGGTTGGCCGGAGGTGCTGGTCATCAGCAACGACGGGCTGGTGACGGAGATTCCGACGCAGGACTTTGCGCGGCAGCTGGAAATGCAGAACGTCGCCCGGGCGGCGCTGAACCTGCCGCGGATCCCGCATCCCAACAACGTCACGGCTCTGCCCCCGCCCGCGAGCGCGGAGGAGCCCGCCAAGGACGCGGCCCCGGCTCCGGACGATCAGGACACGCCCGCGCCGTGACGCGCGCCTCAGCGGCTCAGACGTTCTCGCCCGAGATCGGGTTGCGGTAGTGCTGATCCTGCACGGGCACGAGGTGCTCGAGCACGTGCTGGAGCACGGCCGCCGGCGAGCCCATGGCGCTCACCTCCGACACGATCTCCTTCGGGTAGCACTCGAGCACGGGGTACGTCTCGTGCTCATACACGGCCCAACGCCGGCGGATGACGTCTTCCTTCGCGTCGTCCGCGCGGTTCTCTTTCAGCGCGCGACGACGCAGGCGCTCCATCATCTTCTCCTTGTCCGGGCAGACCAGGTGGATGATCTTGAGCACCTTGATGTACTTCTTCATCAGCACCGCCTGGTTCGGATTCCGCGGGATGCCGTCGAGCACCAGCAGGTCCGAGTGCGGTTTGTAGATGCTGAGGATCGTCTGCGCGTGGATGTTGGTGTTCCACATCGAGACGGTGACGTCGTCGGGCACCAACAGACCCTTGGACGAGTACTCGATGAAGATCTTGCCGATCTTGGAGTTGGTGTCCATCGTGCGGAAGATCTCGCCGCACGAGAGGTGGTAGAACCCGGGAATCTGCCCGAGGATCTTGCCCTGTGTGCCTTTGCCGGCCCCGGGGGCGCCGAAGAGCAGGACGGTGTTGTATCGGGCCAAGGCGGGTCTCCTTGCGCGCGGGAAGCGCCGGCCACCGAGGTGGGTCGCTGACGGTGCGCCGGCCGGTCACGGTAAACCACGCCCGGCGCGGGAGCAAGAGCGCCGCGCCCCTCGCCCCGCCTCGGGCCGCCGCATGCCCGCACATTCCGCGCGGCAAGGTGTATAGGACCTGGGGTGAACGCCGGGCCGTTGGCCCTGGTCGCGGTCTCCGGCCACCGGCGCGACCTTGGCGATCCGCCCCCCGTCCCGGCGACAGTGCCGCCCGCGTCCGACCGATGGACCGGTGAGAGGCGGGTCACGTTCGGGCGTGGGGGGGTTGGGCCAGGCCCAAGGAGCACGCGGCGTGAGTGTAAAAGCGATCCTGATCGCCGGGGCCTTGATGATGCTTGTCTTCGTCGGCTTCGCCGCCGCGACGTGGGAGAAGGCGCCCGCGAGCCCCATCCAGTTGTACACCTCGCGTGGCAAGCTGTTCGATTCGAGCGAGCACGCCGGCAAGGTCATCGTCGTCGACTTCTTCGCCACCTGGTGCCCGCCGTGCCGCGCGGCGTTGCCGTCGCTGCAGCGCCTGCACGAGACCTACCAGGACCGCGGCGTGGTCGTCATCAGCGTGCAGACCAGCGACCCCGAAAGCCCCGACGAACTCATGCGGGCCAGCGGCGTGAAGTACCCCGTGCTCGTGCAGGGCGACGCCGTCGCCAAGGCCTACGGCGTGCGCGGCCTCCCCACCCTCGTCGTCATCGGGCCCGACGGCGTTGAGACGCACCGCTCCTCCGGGTGGGGCCCGCGCAGCGAGCAGGAGATCGCCGCGGCGATCGAGGCGGCCCTGGCCAAGTAGTGATGCAAAGCCCAGCGTCCGGGTACACTGTGCCCGAGCCCTGCCGGCGGGTCTTTCAGCGCTGTATTTCATTGCGAAGGCAGTACACGCTAATGGATGGAACATCGGAAAGCAGCATTCATGGCGGTGACTCAGCCCAGTCGCATCGCGTGGATTCATCGGCTGAAGCAGCCGGCTTAGAATGTAGTGACTCAGCCTCTCCGGCATGCACCAGCGATTTACCCGCCATGCTCTACAAGTACGTTGGCGTAGACGGTGTTTTCAAGTGCCTGTGTGATACCCATTTGCAGTGGAGCTCCCCGCTAGCATTTAACGATCCTTTTGATGGACAATGGGACGTGCTGTGGCAGCTACGGGAGGGCGATGGACATGGTGCCATGTTCCGCCGCATCGTGGAAACGATTATGCGTCGAGTCACTCCGCCAGAAGGTTGTGACCCACGGTTCTTATCCAAACTCCTGAGTTTCGCGGACGCTATCGCCCACTTGGATGATGACACGAAAGCACACCAAGCCGAGGAGTTTGCAGCGAATGTCCTTGCGCAAGTAAATAATGGACCAAGATTTCTTACAGATTTCCGCGAATGCTTGAGAGTATGCTGTTTCTCGCAGGCGTGCGACCACATGCTGATGTGGTCGCATTACTCTGAAATGCACCGGGGGTTCGTGCTCGGATTTAATGCGAAGATACTTGAAGCGACTTGGCGTGTTCGTGCTCGTCCAGTGCAATACTGCAAGCAACTGCCGGAGATCGAGAGCCTAGGCGAACTGGTTGATCATCTGGTTTTTGGCAAGCCTTATGAAGGAATCCCTTTCGGGCCGGAGGAAGTTGCAAATGTTAAGGCTAATCAATGGAGCTACGAAATGGAGTGGAGGTTTGTGACGCTTCGCAATAGTTCAGAGTCGGGATTGAAGTCTGTGCGCGCATTTCCTCCATCGGCATTGGAGATGGTGATCGCGGGATGTCGGAGCGAAGTCGCTGACCGCCACAGGGTATTTAGAATGGCCCGGAGAGCTAATCCGTTTGTAAAGCTGGCCCGTGCTGAACGCGATCACGCCAATTTTGCGGTTAGAATCACTGAACTTGATGGCGGCCTCATCTAAGACCAAAAAAGGCTGCTAGAAAAAAAGCGGTGTCGCCAAAGTCGGCGACACCGCTCGAGTCAGTTGCAGCGAGTGGCTTACTTGCCTTCTTCCTTGATCGCCTTGACGAGGTTGGCGGGCATCTGGCGGTATTCGAGGAACTCCATGGTCGCGCTGGCGCGGCCCTGGGACATGCCGCGGATCGCGGTGGTGTACCCGAAGAGCTGCTCGAGCGGGATTTCCGCCGTCACCAGCTTCACCACGCCGCGGTCGTCGGTGTCGATGATCATCCCGCGCCGGGAGTTGATGTCCCCGGTGATGTTGCCGAGGTAGTCGTTCGGCACGGTGACGACGACCTTCATGATCGGCTCGAGGAGCGTCGCGCCGGCCCGGGCGACGGCTTCCTGCAGCGCGATGCGCCCGGCCTGCTCGAAGGAGAGCTGGTCCGAGTCGACGTCGTGGTACGAGCCGTAGGTCAGCGTGACCTTGATGTTGATGAGCTGGTAGCCCGCGAACACGCCGCTCTTGGCGGCCTGGCGCACGCCGTACTCGACCGACGGGATGAACTCCTTCGGGATCACGCCGCCGACGACGGCGTTTTCGAACGCCACGCCGTCTTCAAAGTCGAGCTCGGCCTCGGCCGCCTGCTGGGCGGTGAAGGGTTCGAGGGAGATGACGGCGTCGCCGAACTTCCCGCGCCCGCCGGTCTGCTTCTTGAACAGCCCGCGCACGTCGGTGACGGTCTTGGTGATCGCCTCGCGGTACGACACCTTGGGCTTACCGACGTTGACGTTGATCTTCATATCGCGGGTGAGCTTGTTCTTGATGATTTCAAGGTGCAGCTCGCCCATCCCGGAGATGATCGTCTCGCCCGTCTCTTCGTTGTAGTTGGAGCGGAACGAGGGGTCTTCGCGCCGGATCACGCCGAGCGCTTCGGACAGCTTGCGCTTGTCGTCCTGCGTCTTGGGCTCGATCGACATCGAGATGACCGGCTCGGGGAAGAACATGCGCTCGAGGATGATGGGGTTCTCGGCGTCGCACAGCGTGTCGCCGGTCATCGAGTCCTTGATCCCGACGACGGCGACGATGTTGCCGGCGCTGGTCTCTTCGAGCGGGATGCGGTTCTGCGCGTGCATCTCGAAGATGCGCGACGCGTTTTCCTTCTTGCCGTTGCCGGGGTTGATGACGCGCGTCCCCTTCTGCAGCGTGCCCGAGTAGACGCGGATGTACGTCAGGTCCCCGTGCTGGTCGTTGACGACCTTGAACACCAGGGCGCTGAACGGCGCGCTCGGGTCGTGCGGGCGGGACAGCGCGATTTCCTTGTCCTTCGGGTCCGTCCCCGTGACGTCGGGCTTCTCCGTCGGCGAGGGCAGGTAGTCGCACACCGCGTCCAGCAGGCGCTGCACGCCGATGTTCCGCAGCGCCGCCCCGCACAGCACCGGGTAGCAGGCGCGGGCGATCGTCCCCTTGCGCAGGGCCGCCTTCATCTCGTCGACGGTGGGGGAGTTCTCGTCCGCGAGGTACTTGTCCATCAGCGCGTCGTCGAGCTCGGCGATCTTCTCGACCATCATCTTGCGCCAGTTCTTGGTGTCCTCGAGCATGTCATCCGGCACGTCGCGCTCGATGACCTTCTCGCCCTTCTCCCCTTCGAAGAAGTACGCCCGCATCGTCATCAGGTCGACGATGCCCTTGTGCTCGTGCCCCAGGCCGATCGGCACCTGGATCGGGATCCCGTTGGCGCCCAGGCGGCTCTTGATCGTGCCGAACGAGAACTCGAACGAGGCCCCGATCTTGTCCATCTTGTTGACGAAGCACAGACGCGGCACCTTGTACCGGTCGGCCTGACGCCACACCGTCTCGGACTGGGCCTCGACCCCTTCCTTCCCGTCGAACACCGCCACCGCGCCGTCCAGCACGCGGAGCGAACGCTCGACTTCGATCGTGAAGTCCACGTGCCCCGGGGTGTCGATCAGGTTGAGCTTGAACTCGCGGCCCTTGAACGTCCACGGGCAGGTCGTCGCGGCCGACTGGATCGTGATCCCGCGCTCCTGCTCTTCCTGCAGGAAGTCCATCGTCGCGGTGCCCTCGTGCACCTCCCCGATCTTGTAGTTCTTGCCGGTGTAGTACAGGATGCGCTCGGACACCGTGGTTTTGCCGGCGTCGATGTGGGCGCAAATGCCGAAGTTGCGGATGTGACTCAGATCGGTGGGCATGGTCGTCTCGACTCTTTCAGGGGTGCGTCGTGCGTTGTCGCGGTTGATTCAACAGGGGTGTTTCGTCTGGGATACTGGTCCCGTCACCGGCCTTTGCCAGGCCGGCGGGCGGGACGCACGTTCAGGCTGCTTGGGCAGAGGACGAACGAGCGGGGTCCAGCGGGGAGGGCGAGCGGCGGAAGGAGAATGGCGGGCGGCGGAGCAGGCATCCCCGCCGGCAGCGCCGATGCGCTTCGCCCTCTGCTCGCCCGGAGCGTCAGGGGCGGTCTTCGTCCGGATCTTCGGATGGGCCGTCGCTGGACATGCTGGACATGCTCGATTTCGGTGCGTGAAGGCTCGGTCCGGATCGCTCGTTTCGCCTTCGGCGCGCACGCTGTGCGCACACGCCGAACAGGGCCCGATCATAGCCCGCAGGCTCAAAAAATCAAGATCCGCCGGTCGCGGGTGGCACGGCGGCCCGCATCTCCGCCAGTTCCGCCGGGCTCAGCCCTCGGACGCCCGCGTCCAGACGCATCAGCCCGTGCAGTTCCAGGGCCCGGCCCGCCCAGCTCGCCGCCCCCGCGCCGTCCCCCGCCGCCTTCGCCAGCCGGTACCGCCGCCGCACCAGGTCCAGGTTGTACGGGTCCAGCGCGATGGCCTTTTCCAACGCCACGATCGACGCGCGGCGGGCCCCAAGGTCCGTCCCGATATCGGCCCGCCGATCCCGCACAAGGAACAGCGCGAACCACTCCCCGCCGCTGGGCCGGTCCACCGGTTGATCGCCCGGACGGAGCACCGCTGGGTCGACGCGGAGCACACGCTCGGCCTCGACCAGCGCCGCCAACGCCGCGTCCAACCGCCCGGTTGCCCGGAACTGCTCGGCCATCCGCGTCAGCGCGCGGCTGGCTTCGCGGCGGGCCCGCGGGTCGCCCGGGTCCGCCGCGTCGGCCTTGCGGAGTTCTTCCACCGCCGCCGGGATCAAGCGCGTCTCCAGGTCCAGCATCGCCCGCGCGAACGACTGCTCATCCCGCGGCGGGGCGCTCCCGAGCGTGGCACCGAGATCCGCGGCGATCTGCTCAATCCCTTCCCGCGGCGGACGCCGTTCCTGCAGGGCTTCCCGCAGCAGTTCCACCCGCTGGCGCAGGTCCGTCACCGGCTCGAGCGCTCGCGTCGCGGCGGTCAGGTGCCCCTGCCACTCCGCCGCGCGATATGTGCACAACGTCATGACGCCCGCGAGCACGCCCGTCGCCAGCACGCCGAAGGTCAGCCAGCGCGTGCCGCCGGCGTCGCCCGTCCTTCGAACAGGCCGCGACCCGACGGCCCCCAGCCCGATCCACGCGGCGATGAGCCCGGCGCTCTGCGACCACGAGCCGGCGACGTCGATCTGTGCATGGGCCGCGAGCCCCAGGGCCGAGGCGCCGAGCGCGAGCGTGACGGGCACCCCGCCGCGCCCGCCCGCTCCCGCGCGCGTCGCGACCAGCACGCCCCAGCCCAGCGTGCACCAGGCGATCAGCCCGAACAGACGAACCAGCGCGAGTTCCGGCGTGACCACGACGCCCTGCAGGTACGTCGCGCCGATGGTCGCGATCGCGGGGACGACCAGCAGCACGCGCATGGGCGTGCGGTCGGTAGGGTCAATGTCCGTGGGCTCGGCGTCGTCCGCGTCGGGCACACGCACCGCGCCCGCGCCGCACGCCCACGCCGCCCGCATCAGCAGCACCACCCACGCCAGCCCGAACACGCCCAGCATCGCGAGATAGTCGAGCGCAAGAATGTGCGGGCTGGTGACTTCTTCCGGGCTCAGCGGGTTCTTCGCGAGCGCGTACGCCGCCTGGAAGCCGTCGGGCCCCACGCCCCACAGCGGGTGGTCTCCGAACATGCGCCCCGCGGCTTGGGCGTAAAACCAGCGGAACAGCAGGCTCAATTCGCCGAGTCGCTCGCCGACGGCCCCGCGAATGCTGATCAGCGCCAGCGCCCCGAGCACGGCCCCAACGCCGACGACTCCGCCCAAGACGCGTGCACGCCCGGCGCTGACGCGGGCCCGCCGCACGGTGCCTCTCAGCAGCAGCAAACTCGCCAGCGCCACCAGCCCGGCGACGGCCGCGATCAGCCCGCCCTTGCTCTGCGCAAACGAGAGCGCCCCGGCGGCGACCACCGCCCCGCCGAGGGCCGTGAGCAGCGCCGCTCGCACGCCCGCGCTCGGGCCCGCGCCCGGCTGTCGCCACCGTCGATAGGCCTCGGCGAGCAGCCCGATGAACAGCACCACGCCGCCCGCCGCCAAGGACGCGTACACGTTCGAGAGCCCGAACCAGCCGGAGGCTTCCCGTTGCATCAGGCGGCGTTCAAACCCCAGCGCCGACGACGAGCCCGGCGACCACCCGTGCGACGCGAGGATGCGGTCCTTGTCGGCGGTGAACGCGGCGACCTGGCGCGGGTGCTCGATGAACCACTCCTGCGCGCCGCGCAGCGCGAGGAGCGCCAGCAGCCCGCCGATGATGCCCGCCGCGACCGACAGCACGCGCCGATCCGCCCGGGCCGCGTGCCACAGGCCCACGCCCGCCCACACCGCGCTCATCCACGCCGCCCCGACCCGCGCGTGCCCGAGGTCGACGCCCTCGCCCAGCGCCACGGCGTGCGCCACCACGCCGATCGAGCCCACGCCCGCCAACAGCAGCGATGCCCCGCTCGCCCCCGCGCCCAGCGCACGGGCACCGACGAGCAGCAGCCCCGCCCCCAGCAGCACGATCACGTCGATCAAAAGCGAGCCGGCCGGCGTCAGCCCCGTGCGGATATCGCCGAGCACCAGCGGGTCCATGTCCCACCCGGGCATGAGCGAGAGCGTGCTGGTCGCGCGGATCAGCAGCGGCGCGAGCACAAGCGTGAGCCCGAGCCAGAGCAGACCCCGCCCGCGCTGCACGCCGACGTTCACCGCGCTGGTCGTGCTGGTCACGGCGCACCCTCCGGCCCGGTCTGCCCGCGGGCGTACTCGTACAGCGCGATCACCAGCAGCACCAGCACCGTCTGCACGCCCACCAGCACCGCCTGCCAGGGCTCCAGCGCCGGCAGCAGCATCCCGCCGATGCCCGTGATCATCGTGCACCCGTAGATCACCAGCACCGCCGAGCGCCGCGTCAGCCCGTGCTTCACCAGCCGGTGCGAGAAGTGCTGCAAGTCGCCCACCAAGGGCGAGCGCCCCTGCGACAGGCGGATCAGCACGACCGAGACAAAGTCATACAGCGGGATGGCGAGCACGATCAGCGGCGTCAGCAGCGCGTGGGCCGGTGCGCCGGCGGGGGACGTTGCGCCCAGCACGCCGCCCGCGTTCGCCCCGCCGTCCAGGTTCGCGTACGTCATGCGCACGCTCATGATCGCGAGCACGAAGCCGACCACGAGCGACCCGCCGTCGCCCATGAACAGCGACGCCCCGCCCCGGCTGGCGCCGTCCGGCTCGCGCCGACGCTCCGTCCACGGGAAGTTGAACACCAGGAACGCGGCCAGCGCGCCGACCAGCAGCCCGAGCGTGGCCCCGACGTACCACTGCCGCCCGATGAGGGCCGCCGCGAGGAAGACGCCGGCGCAGATCGCCGCCACCCCCGCCGACAGCCCGTCCATGTTGTCCAGAAAGTTGAACGCGTTGGTGATGACGACGATCCACAGGACCGTCAGCGCGATCGACAGCCACGCCCCGCCCACGTGCCCGTCCAGCACCGTCAGCAGCCGCGTGTCCGTCCACCACACCACGCCCGCGGCGACCCCGAGCATGATCCCCATCTTCAGCCAAGGCCCAAGGGCGCGCCGGTCGTCGATCAGCCCGACCACGTGCAGCACCGCGGCCCCGCCCAGCAAGACCAGCCCGGGCAGCACGGGCCGCTCGACCAGCGTCGGCGCCGATGTGCCCAGCCACTCCGCCGCCCGGCGCAGCACGCCCGCCGCCATCTCCGGCACGCTCATCAACCACAGCCCGACAACCAGCGGCACGGCGAGCCCGACGAAGATGCCGATGCCCCCGGTGTTGGGCACACGCCGCGGCGCGTCCTTGATCTGCCCCGGCACGCCCGCCGAGTCCAGGGCGCTCAGCCGCCGCCCGAGCGTGCGTGCGGCGAGCGTGGCGGGCAATCCGACGATGAACCCCGCCGCGATCAGCGACAGGCAGAGCCAGACCATCCGCACATCCTAATCGACCCGGCGCTCGGGGCGTTGTCTCAGGCGTCGTCACCCCGCCCGCCCCCGCCCCCGCGCGTCGCCGGCGAAATCTGCCACACCGCCCACAGCGCCGCCTGCAGCGCCATCACGATCACCACCATGATCCCGACACGCTGCGGCCAGGGCCCGAGCGCATCGACGATCGTCCGGTTCTCCGGCGTGGTGTTGCCGACGTACCCGTAGTTCGCGCCGGTGAGGATGTTGAGCGTGAACACCACCGCGCCGTACGCGAGCGTGACGCCCGCGCCGAACATCCAGTCGCGCCGGCTCGGGCGATACCCGCGCACAACCACGTCGTACACCGCCGAGCCGACGATCGCGACGTGCACCAGCCAGAACAGCCAGTACTGCATGTCCGCCGCCGTCTCGCGCAGCGTCGGCGTCACGAACGCCTGCGTCGATAAACCGATGCCCCAGAAGTACAGCAGCGTGCGGGCCCAGCGCAGCCCCCCGGCCGCCCGCCCGAGCCGCTCGGCTTGAGGGCCCGCACCGCTCGCCAAGGGCAGCAGCGCCAGCGGCGCGACCAGGCACGCCAGGTCGCACAGTTGCAACGGCCACGAGTTGTTCGGGTCGTAGTTGGCCGGCAGAAACCAGTACACCAGGTTCCACACGTTCACGCACACGACAAACCCGGCCCACGCCGCGGCGAGCGTCATCTCCCGCGCGTCCTGCCCGCGCCGGCACCACCGCCGCCCCAGCCAGCACGCCCCGATCATCAACGGCAGCGTCCACGCCAGCGCGACCGCGTGGTCGATCGAGAACGGCTGAAACGCGGCGATCGGCGCCCGCTGGTCCATCGGACAGTCTAAGCCGCGCTGCCCCCGGGCCCGTTCACCCACCGTTCGCAAGCCCGGTCTGCCGACTCGGCGGACGCGAAGTTGCCCACGTTCTCACTCTTCCGTAAAGATCGCGTTAAGTTCGTGCCGGGTGCGTGCGAAGACGCGGTGCCGGCCCTCGACCACTGATACCTTCCGCCCCGCGGGCCCTGACCGGCCCGTGTTCATTCAACCTTGATTGAGGAGAGAGAAAGCATGATCCGTTCGTCCGCCGCCGCGCTGCTCGCGGCTTCGACCGCCACCACCGCCTTCGCCGAACTCCGCATCACCGAAGTCCACGCGACTGGCAACTCCAACACCACGTATCAGGCCGACTGGTTCGAAGTCACCAACTTCGGCGCTTCCGCCGTTGACATCACCGGCTGGCGGATGGACGACAACTCCAACTCGCTCGCCCTTTCCGTCGCCATCCGTGGTCTGACCGCTCTCCCCGCCGGGGCCTCGGTCGTCTTCCTTGAGAACGGCACTTCGAGCGCGAACGACCCCACCCTCCAGACCAACTTCATCAACGCCTGGTTCGGCGGCACGGCCCCGGCCAACCTGCTCTTCGCGTTCTACGGCGGCTCGGGCGTCGGCCTCAGCAGCGGCGGCGATGCCGTCAACCTCTTCAACAGCGGCGGCACCGTTGTTGCCAACGTCTCCTTCGGCCTGACCAACGCCGGCGTCACCTTCGACAACGCCGCCGGCCTCTCCGGCCCGATCTCGCAGCTCAGCGTCGTCGGCGTCAACAACGCCTTCCAGTCCACCGCCGGCGGCGAAGTCGGCTCCCCGGGCGTCATCCCGGCCCCGACCGCCGGCGCCCTGCTGGCCCTCGGCGGGCTCGCCGCCCTCCGTCGCCGCCGCTGATTCACTCCGGCGCGACCAGCACCCATCGCTCATCACCACCGCGGCCCCGGAGTTCCCTCTCCGGGGCCGCGTCGTTTTCATCCGTCACCGAATGACCAGGATCTCATCCAGCGGCTTTCGCGAGATGTCCGGCACGGTGCACTCCGCCGCGGGATAGCCGACCGGCAGCAGCAAGAACGGCCGCTCGTGCGGGTGCGTCGCGCTCCGCCCGAGCACCTGGCTAAGAAAGCCCATCGGGCTGGGCGTGTGCGTGAGCGTCACCAGCCCGCACAGGTGGATCGCCGTGATCAGCATCCCCGCGGCGATGCCCGCTGACTCCTCGACGTAGTACGTCTTGCCCTGCCGCCCGCTCTCGTCCGCGTCGGTCTTCATCAACTTGAACATCACGATCAGCCACGGGGCGAGTGTCAGGAACGGCTTGTCGGCGTCGGTGCCCAGCGGGGCCAGATCCGCCAGCCATTCCGGCGTGGCCCGGCGCTGATAGAACTCGCGCTCTTCCGCCTCCGCCGCCTCCCTGATTTGCGCCTTGATGCCGGCATCCCGCACCGCGACGAACCGCCACGGCTGCTTGTTCGCGCCGGAGGGGGCCGTCCCCGCCGCCGACACACACCAGCGAATCGTCGCCTCGCTCACCGGCCGATCGGAGAAGAACCGGACGCTGCGCCGCTGACGCATGGTGTCGTAGAACCGCCGCGCGATCGCCTCGGGCGCTCCGCCGCCGGGCGGGCGGTAGGGTGTGTGGGCAACGTGCGGGTACACCGGTGCGTCCCCGGGTCCGGGCCCGACATGCGGGGCGGCAGTGGGGGGGCTTACGGGTTCCGAGTGCTTGGGCGACGAGTCCATCGTGCACGGTAGATGCCGCGCCGCCCGCGACCGGTGCAGGCCCGCTTACGCCGACGCCCGGGCTGCCTCATGCCGCAGTTGCCCGCACGCCGCGGCGATGTCCCGCCCCCGGCTGGCCCGGATGTGCGTGTTCACGCCGCGCGACCGGAGAATCTCCTGAAACCGGCGGACATCGTCATCCTCCGGCCGCTCGAAGGGCATCCCGCCGACCTCGTTGTAGCGGATCAGGTTGACATTGGCCCGGATGGTCCGCGCCACCTCGCTCAGTTCGCGCGCGTGCTCGGCCTGGTCGTTCACGCCGCGGAGCAGGATGTACTCCAGCGTGATCTCCCGCCCCGTCTTGGCGAACCACTTCTGGCACGAGTCCAGCAGTTCCGGGATGGTGGTGTACTCGGCCCAGGGGATCAGCCCGCGCCGGATGTCGTCGTTGGGCGCGTGCAGCGACAGCGCCAGCGTCACCGGCACTTCCAACTCGTCCGCCAGCCGCTCGATCGCCTTCGGCAGGCCCACCGTCGAGATCGTGATCTTCCGGGCCCCGATGCCCATGCCCCACGGGGCCGAGAGGACGCGCACGGCGTCGGTCACGGCTTTGAAGTTGCTGAGGGGCTCACCCATGCCCATGAACACGACGTTGGTGATGCGCCGCTCGCCGCGCGGCCCGTCGAGTGCGTCGCGCAAACGCCACACCTGCTCGACGATGCGCCCCGTCGACAAGTTGCCGTCCAGCCCGCCGATGCCCGACGCGCAGAAGCGGCACCCCACCGGGCAGCCGACCTGCGAAGAAATGCACGCCGTGCGACGATCGTCCGCGGGGATCATCACACACTCGGTCTGCCGCTTCGCGTCGGGCACGGGCACGCCCGGCGCCGCGCCGCCGCCGAGACTCGGCCCGTTCAGCACCGGCAGCGCGGTCTTCGCAGGCTCCGCGACCGCCGAATCCTCGCCGAACTCGCGCCATTGCAGCAGCAGTTTCCGCGTCCCATCGCTGGCCAATCGGTCGGCCATCGTCGCGCCGGAGAGGAACGCGAGCCCCTCGTGCGGGTCGGCGATCAGGTCGCGATCGCGTTTGGAGAGGTCGGTCATCAGCGCCGGATCGATGACGCCCTTGGCGTACACCCAGTCAAGGACCTGCCGGGCCCGAAAGGCCTGCGTGCCGCGCTGCACCATCCAGCGCGACAGCGCCTCGGGCGTGAACTCAAAGACATGGGCCGGCGGGTGACGCACGCGGGAGTTTAGGTGCGCGTGAAGGTCAAAGCCCGCCCAGCACGTCCTTCAGCACCCCGGCGAACGCCGCGATCGCCGCCTCGTCGTGCGCCAGCGAGAGGTACAGCTTGGTGCCCATCGGGTTGATGAACACGCGCCGCTCGAACAGCCCGAGCATCATCCGGCGCGCCTTGGTCCGGTCGCCGGCGATCGTGCTGCGATAGTCGAACACCGGGGCGTTGCTGAAGACGATCTGCCCCAGCGGCCCGTCGCCGATGACCTGCCCCGTGTGCCCCGTGTCGCGGAGCACGCGGGCGAGCGCCGCGCGGAAATGCTCGCCCAGCGTGCTCAGCCGCTCGTACGTCCCGGGCTGGCGATAGATGCCCAGCGCCGCGCTGGCCGCGGCGCAGGAGACGGGGTTGCCGCCCAGCGTCGACGCGGTCCAGACATAGCGCGGGTCGTGCCCGGCCTTGTCCTCGCGCACGATGTCCATGATGTCGGCCCGCCCGCCGAAGGCCCCGATGGGCAGCCCGCCGCCGAGCGCCTTGCCGTAGGCGACCAGGTCCGGCACCACGCCGTACTTCTCCTGGGCCCCGCCGTACGCCAGGCGGAAGCCGGTCACGACCTCATCAAACACCAGCAGCACGCCGGAGCGGTCGCACGCCTCGCGCACCGCCGCGAGGAAGCCCGGCTTCGGCGCCAGGCAGCGGTGCAGCGGCTCGACGATCACGCACGCCAGGTCCTTCGCGTGCCGCGCGATCGTGCTCACGGCCGCATCGATGTCGTTGAACGGTGCGATCACGGTGTGATCGGCGTTGATCCCCGCGCTCGAGGCCTCGGGCTCAGGAAACGGGCGCGTCCCGCTGGGGAACAGGCTCGTCACGCCCTCGTCGTTCGAACCGTGATACGCCCCCTCAAACTTCATCACCGCCCGCCGCCCGCGGAACGCTCGCGCCAGCCGCAGGCAGTACATCGTCGCCTCCGTGCCCGAGGCGCAGAAGCGAACCCGCTCGCACGCGGGCGACAGCCGGATCAGCTCTTCACCCAGGGCCAGCATCTCCGTCGACGGGAACGAGAAGTTGGTCCCGAGGGGCGCACGCCGCACCACCGCGTCCACCACTTCCCGCCGCGCATGCCCCGGCAGCACCGAGCCCCACCCCATCGAAAAATCCAGCCACTCCCGCCCGTCCGCGTCGCGCAGCGAGCACCCCTGACCGGACTCGACCACCACCGCCATCGCGTCGGGGATGTTGAACTCCCCGTTGGACCCGCCCGGGAACACGGCGAGCGACCGCGCTGCAAACCCGCTTCCCGGCCCGCCACCCGGCCCGCCGCCCCGCCCGCCCGAACTCCCACCCTCGACGGGCGCAACACGCGTGTCGGCGATCGTGCTCATGCCGCGAGGGTAGCGAGCCCTCGAATACGCTCTGTTAAGAAATGGACATGGCTGTCATCACGCTCGTCGCGCTGGTCGCCTCGGGGCTGACGCTCTTCACCGGCTTCGGGCTGGGCACGCTGCTCATGCCCGCGATGGCCGCGTTCTTCCCGCTCCCGGTCGCGATCGCCATGACCGCCGTCGTCCACCTGGCCGCCAACCTCTTCAAGCTCGCGCTGCTCGGGCACGGGGCCAGCCGCGACGTCGTCGTCCGCTTCGGCGTCCCGGCCGCCATCGGCGCCGCCGCCGGCGCCCTCGCGCTCACCGCCCTCGGTTCGGCCGCCGGCGCTCCGCTGGTCCGCTACACGCTCCTGGGCGTCGCCGCCGAGGTCACGCCCGCGCGCCTCGTCGTCGGGCTGCTCATCGCCGCCTTCGGCGTGATCGAAACCCTCCCGCTCGCCGAGCGACTCGCCCTCCCGCGATACCTACTGCCCGTCGGCGGGCTCATCAGCGGGTTCTTCGGCGGGCTCTCCGGGCACCAGGGCGCGCTCCGCTCGGCGTTCCTCGTCCGCACCGGACTCACGCCGCCCGCCTTCGTCGCCACCGGCGCCGTCATCGCCTGCATCGTCGATGTCACCCGCCTGGGCGCCTATTCCGCTCGCCTTGAGCCCGGCGCGCGGGATGGCATCCACTGGCCCGTCGTCATCGCCGCCTCGCTGGCCGCGTTCGTCGGGGCCGCCATCGGCGCGCGCCTCGTGAAAAAGACCACGCTCCCGACGCTCCGCGCCCTTGTCAGCATCGCGCTCGTGCTCTTCGGCGTCGCCCTCGCCGCCGGGCTGGTCTGACCCCGATCCGCTTACACCGCGCGTCCGCCCACCGTCACGCCGACCGACTTCCCGCCCGGCACGGCCCCGTACAGCTCTTCCGTGATGTCGTACGTCCCGACCTTGATTTTCCGCGTCTCCGGGTCGATCCCTTCGTCGCGCATCAGCCGCTTCAGCGTCGCCGGCAGGCCGAACTCCTCGTCCTCGCGGTACACGTCGCGCTGCTCGATGACACCCAGCCCGCCCGCATTCTTGTACGCCGGCCCGCCCGCGTAGCGGTCGATCAGCGTCTTGCACAGCTCGGCGACCAGATCCTCCGGCGCGCTGGCGCCCGCCGTGATCAGGATTGTCCCGTTCCTCGGGCCCCCCGCGATGCTCGCGAACCACGCCTCCTGCAGCTCGCTCACGTCGTCCAGCAGGTACGCCGGCGTGCCGACGTTCCGCGAGATTTCCGTCAAGCGCACCGAGTTGCTCGAGTTCTTGCTCCCGACGACCAGCACCACGTCGCACTCGGGCGCGATCTGCCGCACCGCGGCTTGCCGGTTGGTCGTCGCGTAGCAGATGTCGCTGCTGGGCGGGTCCTTGATCGTCGGGAAAGCCTGCTTGAGCGCGTCGATGATCACCGCCGCGTCGTCGGTGCTCAGCGTCGTCTGCGTCAGGTACGCGATCTTGTTCTTGTCGCGGATCTTCAGCCCCGGAATATCTTCCGGAGACTCCACGACCTGGATCGACTCCGGCGCCTCCCCCCGCGTCCCGACGACTTCCTGGTGATCCGCGTGCCCGATGAGCAGGATGTCGTACCCCTGCCGCGCATACCGGATCGCCTCGTTGTGCACCTTCGTCACCAAGGGGCACGTCGCGTCGACCATCGTCAGGTTGCGGGCCCGCGCCTGCTCGCGCACGGCGGGCGAGATCCCGTGCGCGCTGAACACGATGATCGACCCCTCCGGCACCTCGCTCACCTCTTCCACAAACGCCACGCCGCGCTCGCGGAACCGGTTCACCACGTGCTTGTTGTGCACGATCTCGTGATAGACATAAATCGGGCGCCCCGGGTACAGGTCCAGCACCTGGTCCACCACGTCAATCGCCATGTGCACGCCCGCGCAAAAGCCCCGCGGGCCGGCAAGAATGATCCGCATCCGCCATGGTAGCGGCCATCACCCCGCCCGCTCCCGAAAGGCACCGCCATGCCCCGCGCCCGCCAACACACCTGCCCCCGGGCTCGCCGCCTCAACGCCCCGCCCCGACCGCTTACCGCCGCTCTGACGATCCTCGCCGTCACGCTCCTGGCCGCTGTGCGTCCCGCCCGCGCCGTACCCGGCCCTCCGCCCGCTCCCGCTCCCGCTCCCGCCCCCGCGAAGCGGACTTCCCCGCAGGTCGCGCTCGCCGAGTTCTTCGCCCCGGGCCCCGCCCGAGTCCTGCACGCTCAGCCCGACAACGGCGACGTCGGCGTCGACCCCGCCATCACCGAGATCCGCATCACCTTCGACCGCGACATGAGCCCCGCCGGTCACTCGATCTGCGGCCAGGTCCCCATCGCCGGCCGCCCCTCTTGGCCCGACGCGCGCATGCTCCTGCTGCCCGTCAAACTCGCCCCTGACACGACGTACGCCTTCAGCATCAACTGCCCCGCCGCGCAGAACACCCGCAGCGCCCGCGGCGTGCCCGCCCGGATCCACCCGATCTCCTTCCGCACCGCCCCCGCCGGTCAGCCGCCCACCACCCTCACGCCCGACCTCGCCCGCGATTGGACCGCTTCTCTCCGAAACCTCATCGCCACGCGATACGCCTATCGCGACCGCCTGGTCGACAACTGGGACGCCCTCTTCGCCCAGCACCGCGCCGAGCTCGAGGCCTCGCCCACCCCCGGCGCTTTCGCCCGGGCCGCGGCCCGCCTGCTCGAACCGACGCAAGACCTGCACCTTCACCTCCGCGTCGATGATCTCGTCGTCGCCCCGCCACGCCCCGAGCCCCCGCCGCTCAACATGCTCTCCGTCGGCGTGCGCGACCGTCTGATCAATCCGATCCAGCTCAGCCCCGGCGTGCTCATCGGACTCCTCGATATCTCCACGCCCTACGTGCTCATCTCCGCGTGGGACACCGCCGACCGCGCCGCCATCACCGCCGCCATCGACTTCGTCGTTGATGTCCGCGAGGCCCCGTCGATGATCGTCGACGTCCGCCCCAACGCGGGCGGCGACGAGCTCCTCGCGCGCGAGTTCGCCGCCCTGTTCCTCGACAAACCCGCCGTCTACGCCCGCAACCGCACCGTCGACCCCGACGCGTCCACCGGCTGGACACCCACCTTCGACCGCACCATCAGTCCCGCCCCGCACGAACGCCGCTTCCCGGGCCACGTCGCCCTCCTCATCGGCCCCGTGTGCATGAGTGCCAATGAATCCTTCATCACCATGATGCAGCAATCCCCGCGCGTCCGCACCTTCGGCGGCACCACCCGCGGCTCCTCCGGCAACCCCAAGCCGCACCAGGTCGGTACCGTCGGCTCGCACACGCTCACCATCGTCCTCCCCTCCTGGCAAGACTTCACCGCCGCCGGCGCGCCCATCGAAGGCCACGGCATCCAACCCGACGAACCCGTCAGCTTGGGCCTCAACAACAAAGATCACATCGTCGACGCCGCCCTCCGCTGGCTCGAACGCGCCGCGGCCCGCAACACTTCCCAGCCGTCACCCTCGTCCGCCCCCGCCCCCGCCGATTCCCCCGCCACGCCGACGTCCACCCCATGACCGCCCTCGCCGCCCAGCCCGTCGCCGCCCGCGCCCCGCGGTCCTCCCAACCGGAAGACTGGGCCGCGATCGCGCCGATCGACCTCCTCAAAGACTTCGGCCCGCCCGGCGAACGCACGCCCGACCCGACGGACGCCGCGCTGCCCCCGCTGACGGACGACCAGGGCGTTCGCTACTGCCGCGCCCTGGCCGTGACGCACTACGAGAACTTCAGCGTGCTCACGCGTCTGGTCCCGCCGCCCCTGCGCGATCACTTTGCCGCCGTGTACGCGTTCTGCCGCTGGGCCGATGACCTGGGCGACGAGACCGGCGCCACCCCCGAAGCCCGGGCCCGCTCGCTCGTCCTGCTCGACTGGTGGCGGGCCGAACTGCACGCGGCTCACGCGAGCGCCCACGCCGCGAGCCCAGCGACATCGTCCATCACCCACCCCGTCTTCGTCGCCCTCCGCAGAACCTTCGCCGCTTTCCCGCACCTCACCGCCCAACCCTTTCTCAATCTCATCGACGCTTTCCAGCAGGACCAGCGCGTCACCCGCTACGACACTTGGGATCAGTGCGTCGATTACTGCACGCGCAGCGCCAACCCAGTCGGTCGCATCGTCCTCGCGCTCGGCGGCTACGCCGGCACGCCCGAGAACGCCGAGCGCTACGCCATGAGCGACGCCACCTGCACCGCGCTCCAGCTCATCAACTTCTGGCAAGACGTCCGGCGTGACCTGGTCGAGCGCGACCGCGTCTACCTTCCCGCCGCCGACACCGGCATCACGCCCGACGACCTGCGCGCCTGGCTCCACCGCGCCGACGACCCCGCCGCCCGCGTCCGCTACATCCGCGCCGTCCGTCCCCTGATCGAGCGCACGGCGGGCCTTTTTGATCAGGGCCGACCCCTCCCGCGAACGCTTTCGAACGATCTCGCACCCGTTGTGTGGCTGTTCGGTGCGGGCGGCGAGGCTATTCTCAACGCGGTCCTACGGATGGGATGCGCCACGCTGTGGGCGCGCCCGAGCCTTTCCCGCCTGACCAAGGGCGGGCTCCTGGCCCGGGCCTGGGTGTGGTCGGCCTTCGCGCCGGCCCGCAACCGCTGACCGCAGCCTGCATCGGATACCTCCCGATGCCGGTCCGGGTTCGGCGGTGCTCGTGTCTTCCCCGCACCGCCGGCTGACCGGCCGCGGCCCTTGGGAGCGCTCTCGAACGTGTCCGCCGGCTCCAGCATCGCCCTCGCCCCCGCACCCGCGTCCGCACCCGGACGCCTCATCGCGGAAACGGCCCGCATCGTCCCGCGCGCCGGCGACGCCTCGCCCGATCAGGTCGAAGCCGCTTACGCCCACTGCGCCGAGATCGTCCGCACCCGCGCCCGCAACTTTTACCACGGCCTGCGCCTCACCCCCGAGCCGCGCCGCTCCGCCATCTACTCCATCTACGCCTGGATGCGCGCCGCCGATGACGAGGCCGACACCCCAGACGCCACCGCCCGCAAGCACGACCGCCTCGCCGCCTTCCGCCAACGCACCGAACGCGTCATCGACGGCCGCCCCCCCGCGCCCGACTGGCCCCAGTTCTGGACCGCCTTCGCCGCCACCGTCTGGTCCTACCCCATCGACCCGGTCATCTTCCGCGACATGCTCGACGGCCTCGACGAAGACCTCGACCACGCCGTCTACCCCACCGACGACGCCCTGCACCGCTACTGCTACCGCGTCGCCGGCACCGCCGGGCTCGCCTGCGTCTCCATCTGGGGCCTCCGCCCCGGCGCTGACCCGATCCTCGCGCGCGACCTCGCCCTCCGCCGCGGCCAGGCCTTCCAGCGCACCAACATCCTCCGCGATTTCGCCGAGGATTTCGACGCCCGCCCGCGCCGCGTCTATATCCCCGCCGACGCCCTCGCCGCCCGCGGCCTCACGCCCGACGCGCTCCGCGCCTGGTCCAACCCCGACGCCTGCACCGCCCTCATCCGCGAGCAGGCCCTCATCGCCCGCGAGCACTACCGCGCCAGCGACCCGCTGCTCACGATGATCGACCCCGACTGCGCCCCCACGCTCTGGGCCATGACCCGCATCTACTCCGGCCTGCTCGAGATCATCGAGGCCAGCCCCGCCCGCGTCGTCGGCGCCCGCCGCATCCGCCTCGCCGGGCTCACCAAAGCCTCCATCGCCCTCCGCGCCGCCGTCCGCACCCGCACCGGAGGCTGGTAGCCGTGCCCGTCGGCACGATCGCGCCGCCCGCTGAGTCGCCCACGCCCGGCCCCGCCGCGCCGGACGCCGCGCCCACGTCCTCCGCGCGTCCGCGCACCGCCATCATCGTCGGCGGCGGGCTGGCTGGCATCGCCGCCGCGCTCCGCCTCGCCGAAGCCGGCGTCCGCGTCACTCTCCTCGAAACCCGAAAGAAGCTCGGCGGCCGGGCCACCAGCTTCACCGACGTCCGCTCCGGGCAGACGCTCGACAACTGCCAGCACGTCGTGCTCGGCTGCTGCACCAACTACCTCGACCTGCTCCGCCGCATGCGCGTCTCTGACGCCATCCGCTGGACCCGCGAGCAGTACTGGATCGAGCAGGGCGGGCGCGTCAGCGTCATCCGCCCGAGCCCGCTCCCCGCGCCGGCCCACTTCGCCCCCTCCATCCTCCGCGCCCCGATGTTCACGCGGGCCGACACCATCGCCCTCGCCCGCGCCTGCAGCGCCATCCTCCGCATCGACCGCCGCAAGCACCAGTCGCGCACCTTCGCCGACCTGCTCGCCGATCTCCGCCAGCCCGAGCACCTGGTCCGGCGCTTCTGGTCCCCCGTGGTCATCAGCGCGTGCAATCTGGACGTCGACAAGGTCGCCGCCTCCAGCGCGCTGCACGTCTTTCAGGAAGGCTTCCTCGCCGCCGCCCGCTCCGCCGACGTCGGCGTCGCCGCCGTCCCGCTGGTCGACCTCTACCGCCACGTGCCCGACCTCATCGCCCAGGCCGGCGGCCGCATTGTCCTCGGCGCGGGGGTCGAGCGACTGACGGCCCGCTCCGTCCTCACGACCGACGGCGGGCGCTTCGACGCCGACGCCGTCATCTGCGCCGTCCCCGTCGAACGGGCCGCCCGACTCGTCGATGACGCCACCCGCGCCGCCGACCCGCGCTTCGCCGCCACGGAGCGCTTCACGCACAGCCCGATCCTCGGCGTGCATCTCGAGTTCGACCGCCCCGCGCTCCCCGAGTTCCCGCACGCCGTCCTCGTCGACCGCCCGACGCAGTGGCTGTTCCGCAAGGACGACGCCGGCACGCGCGTGCACGCGGTCATCTCCGCCGCCGACGCCTGGGTCGATCTCGACGAGCCCGCCATCGCCGACCGCGTGCTGGCCGACATGCGGGCCTGCCTGCCCGCCTTCCAGCCGCGCTCGCGCGTCGATCAACCCACGCCCGTCCGCGTCCGCGCCGTGAAGGAAAAACTCGCCACCTTCGCGCCAACGCCCGGCCTCGACGCCCACCGCCCAAGCTCCACCGGCCCCTCCGGCATCATCCTCGCCGGCGACTACACCAACACCGGCTGGCCCGCGACCATGGAAGGCGCCACACGCAGCGGCTATTGCGCCGCCGCCGCCGCCCTCCACATCCCCGCCGCCGACCTGCTCGTCCCCCCGCTCCGCATCGCCCCCCTCGCCACCCTCCTCGGCCTCCGCGCCTCCTCCTCCAGCTAGTGCCCAGTGCCCAGTGCCTTCCTGATGCCCAGTGCCTCCTCTACCATCCCCCGTGAACGGACTCACCGCACGCTGGTCCTTCCGCGCGCCGCTCCCGCCGGAGGCTGAGCGTCTCCCGCTGCCCGCGCGCATTCTCGCCGCCCGCGGCGTGCACGACCCCCACGCCGCCGCCGCCTTCCTCGACCCCCGCCTCACCCACCTCCACGACCCCTCCCTCATCCCCGACCTCGACCGCGCCGCCGCCCGAATCCTCCACGCCCTCCGCGCCGGCGAGCCCATCGTCATCTACGGCGACTACGACGTCGACGGCATCACCGCCTCCGCCATCCTCTTCCACGCCTTCAACGCCATCGCCCCCGGCGCGCCCGTCCGAACCTACGTGCCCCACCGCCTCGAAGAGGGCTACGGCCTCAACACTGCCGCCATCGCCGAACTCGCCCGCGGCGACGCCGATCACCCGCCCGCCAAGCTCATCGTCTCCGTCGACTGCGGCGTCACCGCCGTCGAGCCCGCCCGCGTCGCCCGCCAGCACGCCGTCGACCTGGTCATCACCGACCACCACTGCCCGCCCGCCCGCCTCGAAGACCTTCCCGACGCCTTCGCCGTCGTCCACCCGCGCCGCCCCGATTCCGCCTACCCCTTCCCCGACCTCTGCGGCGCCGGCGTCGCGTACAAACTCGCCTGGCGACTCGCCACCCTCCACGCCGGCTCCGGGCCCGGCGGGCGCGTCCCCGAAGATCTCCGCCGCCTGCTCATCGACCTGCTCGCCTTCGCCGCCCTCGGCACCATCGCCGACATCGTCCCGCTCCACGGCGAGAACCGCGTCATCGCCCGCTTCGGCCTCTCCCGCGCCCGCGTCGCCCCGTTCGTCGGGCTCCAGGCCCTCATCCACGCCTCGGGCCTCGCCGACGAAAAACTCGGCGAGTTCGAGGTCGGCTTCCGCCTGGGCCCGCGCCTCAACGCCGCCGGCCGCATGGGCCACGCCCGCGAAGCCGTCGAACTCTTCACCACCGCCACGCCCGAGCGGGCCGCCGTCATCGCCGAACACCTCTCGCTTCAGAACCAGGCCCGCCGCCAGGTCGAAGCCGCCATCCTCGACCAGGCCTGCTCGCTCGCTGAGTCCAACGGCATGACCCGCCCCGACCGCCGCGCCATCGTCCTGGCCCACCCAGACTGGCACGCCGGCGTCGTCGGCATCGTCTGCTCACGCCTGGTCGAACGCTTCCACCGCCCCGCGATCCTCATGCAGGCCCGCGACGGCGCCTGCCACGGCTCGGCCCGCTCCATCGACGCCTTCGACCTGCACGCCGCCCTGTCCGCCTGCGCCGCCCACCTCGACACCTTCGGCGGGCACACCATGGCCGCCGGCCTGCACCTGGTCGAATCCAAGCTCCCCGCGTTCACCGACGCCTTCCTCGCCCACGCCCACGCCCACATCAACGAAGACCGCCTCCGCCCGCTCCTCTCGATCGACTGCCCCGTCGAGCCGCACGAACTCACGCCCGACGCAGTCGCCGCACTGGACACGCTCGCTCCCTTCGGGGCGGGAAATCCAACTGTCAAGATTTTATTAAGAGACGTACGTATCGATATGCCCCCCAAACTCATGGGCGGCTCCGGCAAGCACCTCGCCCTGCAGCTTCGCGGGCATCCCTTCGCCGGCCGCCCCGGCCCCATGTTCCGGGCCGTCGCGTGGAACTGGGGCGACCAGATTGACCGTGTTGCCGCAGGAATGATGACCCAAGTGGTCGCCACTCCGAAGATTTCTCTATGGACAGGCCGTCCGGTCGTCGAGATGGAAGTTCGTGACCTCAGCCCGCAATAGGTATCTGAGAGTATGTGAACGCCTCAATCGATTTGAACGAACTAGCCGATACTTGATACCCTACACAGGTGATGTCTTGCCGTGTGCGACGGCTCATTCTGCCGATTGACCGGTGAACCAAGTGTCATCGGGTATCGTGACGACCCCAAAGACTGCACGGTGTCGATTCTGCGTATGGAGCGTCCCATGCCACCCGAAAGCGTTTACATTCCCGCCCTCGCTGAAACGCCCACCAACGCCGAATCGATCGAGCACAAGATCGACCACCTGAAGCAGCAACTGTCCGACGCGCGCCGGGCCGTGCCGCATCAGCCTGTCGGCGCGTACACCTTCCGCGACCGCGCGGGCAAGCCGGTCACGCTCCGCGAGCTGTTCGGCTCCAAGCGCGACCTGCTGATCGTGCACAACATGGGCCGCGGGTGCACCTACTGCACGCTCTGGGCCGACGGCTTCAACGGGCTCCTCCCCGCCATCACCGACCGCACCGCATTCGCGCTGTCCTCACCCGACGAGCCCGACGTGATGGCGGCCTTCGCCGACGAACGCCGCTGGTCCATGCCCATCATCAGCGAGGCCGGCACCACCTTCCGCTACGACATGGGCTTCCACCCCGAGCCCAACCGCCGCATGCCCGGCGTGTCCGCCTTCCACCTGCACAGCGACGGGCAGATCGTCCGCACCGGACGGGCCAGCTTCGGCCCGCTCGACGACTTCTGCCCCGTCTGGCCGCTCTTCGACCTGCTCAAAGACGGCGTCGGCACCTGGCAGCCCAAGTACTGGTACTCGTAACGCCTTCGTCCTTACGACCCGGGCCGCAGCGCGTACCGCACCGTCACCGTCGCTTCCACGCGCAGTTCGCCCGCCGACACCGGCGTGCTCGCCTCGCTCGCCGCGGCCATCGCCCCGTACCGCGCCATCGGGCGCGGCCAGTCCGTCTGCACGCCCTCGATCACTTCGATGATCTCGCCCAGCGGGCGCTGCAGCGCCCCGGCGATCGCCTTGGCCTTCGCCTGCGCGCCGCGCACCGCCAGCCGCAGCGCGTCCTCCCGCGCCGCGCTCTCGTCCTTGATCTCGAAAGAGATCCCGAACGACTGATTCGCGCCCGCTTTCACCGCCGCGTCGATCACCGCGCCGGCGGTGCTCACGTCATCAACTTCCACCCGCACCGTGTTGTCAGCGCGATAGGCGACGATCTTGGGCTCGGCCGGCTCGCGGCTGGGGTCGTACCGCTCGTACACCGGCGACAGCGACAAGCCCGCCGTCTGAATCCGCGCCTCCGGCACGCCCTGGGCCGCCAGCGCCTTGAGCACGCGCTGCATCGCCTCGGCGCAGCGCCGCATCGCCGCCTCCGCCGTCGGCTCCTGCGCCATCACGCCCGTGTTCAGCACGGCCCGGTCGGGCTTGACGCTGACCACGCCGCGGCCCGTCACCACCACGCTCGGCGTGTCGTGCATCACTACGCCCTCCGGTCGCGCGGGCTCGGGCCTGGGCCCGCCCTGCGACTGCCCGAAAGTCGGCGACACCGCCAGCACGCTCCCGATCGTCAGCCCCGCCGCCATCACGGCCCGCGCCGCAGAACTTCCCCGCCGCCCGCGCGTCCAACTCTTCAGCGTCCGCGTATTCATCGTGTGCTCCACCAAGCCCCAAGGCATGATACAGATACGCGGCTCCATCCGTTGCGAGAGCCCCCACGCATCACAAGCCGCGCACCCGCCGCACGGGCAATGATCCCGCACCACCCGCCCACACCGGAGATGACCATGCCGCGATTCACCCCGACCGTCCGCACGCCGCACTCGCACACCGCCCGATTCACCCGGACGGCGCTCGTCGGGCTCGCGCTGGTCGCGGCGGGCGTGGTCTCGGCCGGGGTCGCCGCCCACACGCTGGCGCAGACCGCGCCCGGCTTCCCGACGCAGGAGCCGCGCCGCGCCGCCAAGCCGGCGCTTCAGCTTGGCCCCGACGAGTTCTCCATCGTCATCGAGGCCGCCAAGCAGGGCCGTCTCAAGGGCGACGGCGTCCGCACCGACAGCCGCTCGGGAAGCAAGGACGACGACGGCGTCATCGTCGGCCTCGCCTACGCGCAGGAGGTCAAGATCCCCACGAGCGGCAAGCGCGCTCACGGGCCCGTCGTGCTCACCAAACTGGTCGGGCCTTCGTCCGGTCAGATCCTCAACGCCGTCAGCACCGGCGAGAAACTCAAGACCGTGTGGCTCCAGTTCCAGCAGCCAACGCCCGGAGGTCCGCGCGGCTCGACGGAGTTCTTCTTCACCATCACGCTCACCAACGCCGACATCGAGTCCGTCCGCACCTACACCAAAGACGGGCGCACGCTCGAGGACCTCACGCTCCGCTTCGAGCGCATCGACATCGAGCACACGCCCAGCAAGTCCTCGGGCACCGACTCGACGCGCTGACGCTCACAGCTCCGGCGCAAACCCGCGCCGCAGCGTGTTCTCGCAGCAGGCCCGCGGCTCGACAAAGTGCAGCAGATAGTCGGCCCCGCCGGCCTTGGTGCCCCCGCCCGACATCCCGAACCCGCCGAACGGCTGCCGCGCCACCAACGCCCCGGTGATCCCGCGGTTGATGTACAGGTTGCCCACGCGGAACTCGCGCTTGGCCTGCTCGATGTGGCTGGGCTTGCGGCTGTACACGCCGCCCGTGAGCCGGTACGCCACGCCCGTCGCGATCCGCAGCGCCTCCTCGAACGTCGGCGCGTGCATCACCGCCAGCACCGGGCCGAACACCTCTTCCCGCGCCAGTTCGTGCGTCTCCGGCACGTTCAGGAAGATGTGCGGCCCCACGAACCGCTCGGCGTTGGCCGCGACGAACGGGTCGGACATCGGCGGCGCCAGCGCGGCGAACTGCAGCCCCGACGCCTTGGCCCGCTCGATGAACCCGGTGATCTTGCGGGCCGCCTCCGCGTCGATGACCGGGCCCACGTCCGTCCCCGGGCGCGTCGGGTCGCCGACGATCAGCGCCTTGGTCGCCTCCACCAGCCGCTCGACCACGCGCGCGACCGCCGGCCCCTGCGGCCCCTGCGGGTCGACCACGATCAGCCGCGAGCACGCCGAACACTTCTGCCCCTGGAAGCCGAACGCCGAGTGCCGCACCGCCAGCACCGCCTCGTCCAGGTCCGCCGAGGTGTCCAGGATGACGGCGTTCTTCCCGCCCATCTCGCACACCACGTGCGTCAGGAACGGTCGCGCCGCCGCCGCGCCCTGTCGCGGGCCCGCAAACGGCGACGCCGGGGCCGCGGCGTTCATGATGTCCAGCCCAACATCGCGTGAGCCGGTAAACGCGATCAGCGCCACGCGCGGATCGCGCACGAGTGCCGCGCCCGTTGTCTCGCCCGGCGCCGGGCACAGGTGCAGCACGCCCTGCGCGAGCGCCGGCGGCACGCCCGCCTCCCCGAGCGCCTGCGCCAGCGCGTCGAACATGACCTTTGCGATGCCCGGCGTCTGCTCCGCCGGCTTGACGATCACCGTGTTGCCCGTCACCAGCGCCGCCGCCGTCATCCCCGTGCAGATCGCCAGCGGGAAGTTCCACGGGCTGATGACGACCGCGACGCCCCGCGGCTGGTACCACGTCTCGTCCAGCTCGCCGATGAACTTGCCCAGCCGCTGCCTGGAGAACAAGCGCATCGCGTTCCGCGCGTAATACGCGCAGAAGTCGATCGCTTCGCAGACGTCCGCGTCGGCCTCGCGCCACGTCTTGCCGGCTTCCTTGATCATCACGCCCGCGAGTTCATCGCGCCGCCGACGCATGAGCTCCGCGCCCCGAACAAGCACGTCCGCCCGCACCGCCGGGTCCGTGTCGCGCCACGCCGGGAAGGCCCGGTGGGCCGCGTCGATCATCGCGATTCCCTGCGCCGGCGTGCGATCGCTCGGCACGGCGGGCACGCTCGCCCGCGCCACCGCCGCCGCGAACGCCTCGCGCACCGCCGCCAGCGCAAAGTTCCGCATCGGCTCGTTGAAGAACGCCCGCCCGTCGCCGACGCCGCCCGGCGCGTCCGACAGCGCGTGCCGCTCCGGCGCGATCGTCGTTAGGTCCGGCTTGCTCTCGCCCCCGACATGCGGCGAGGCCAGCAGCACCGCCGGGTCCGCGTTGTCCAGGAAGCCCGCCTTCAGCCACGACTCGTTCGACGTGTTCTCCAACAGGCGCCGCACCAGGTACGCCATCCCTGGGATCATCTCGCCGACGGGCACATACTCGCGCACGCGCAGCCCGAGTTCCGCCGCGGCGTACTTGAGCTGGTCCGCCATCCCGTGCAGCATCTGCAGCTCGATCGCCGCCGGCGGCAGCCCGCGTGATTCCAGCCCCGAGAGCGCGTGCGCGATCGAGCGCACGTTGTGCGACCCGAGCGCGAGCTTCACGCCGCCCACGCCCGCGCCCTTCGGGCACGCGTCGAGCAGGATGTCGGTCATCGTCTCGAAGCAGGCGTCGGTCTGGCGCTTGGTCGTCCACACCGGGCACGCCCAGCCCATCTGCTCCGCGTGGATCACCTCGTAATCCCAGTACGCCCCTTTGACCAGGCGCACGGTGACGACGCGCCCCGTCCGCCGGGCCCAGTCGGCGATCCGCTTCGCGTCCTCCGGGCCGGACTTGAGATACGCCTGCATCGCCAGCCCCGCGGTGAAGTTCACCTTCTCCGCGCAGCGCATGAACAGTTCCAGCGTCAGGTCCTTGAGCGCGAACTGCTCCATGTCGAAGTTGACCAGCACACCCTTCTTCGCCGCGACCTCAAGGATCGGCACGATCCGTTCCATCAGCGCGCGGATCGACCCTTCGGTATCGATCGGGTCCACACGCGCCGAGAGCGAACTGATTTTGATCGACACGTTCGTCCGCGGGATCGGCCCGAGGTGGTCGCTCTCCAGCCGCGGCGTGCCGCCCCACGCGCTCACCGCCCCCGGCAGCGTCTCCACCAGGTCGAGATACTTCTTCTGATACTGCTGCGCCTCGGCCTCGCTCACGCACGCCTCGCCCAACAGGTCGACGCTGAAGGCGATCCCGTCCTTCCACAACGCCGCCAGCGACGGCAGCGCGCTGGCCGCGTCCGTCCCGGCGATGAACTTGCTCGCCATCCCCGTGATCTGCTTGCCGATCTGTCCCGCCGCCAGACCCTTCGCGAGCTTGCCCGCCTTGATCGCCGTGTCGATCACGCCCGGCACCGTCACGCCCGGCTGGCTGAGATAGTCCACCAGGTGGTCGTACACGTCCTCCGGCGTGCGCAGCATCGGGAACGCGTCGACGAAGCGGAACAGTTGCACCTTGAACGCCGGGTCCTTCATGGACCAGGCCATCAGCGCGTCGGAGTAGAACTTGCTGCTGAACACGCCCGTGCGGTGCCCGCGGGCCCGCTCGAGCAGGTCGCGCCCGAGCGCCTGCGTGCGGGCCTCGCGCGAAGCGCTTGCCCCAGCGCCAGCCCCGGGCCCCGCCCCGTGCCCGTTCGCCCCGCCACCGTTGACCACCACCGCCCCTGAGCCAACCCCGGCGGGCTGCACGGACGACGACGACTTGCGCGAAAACAGGCCCATGTGCCTCCACCATTCCCGCCGCTGAGCGAACCCCGCCCCGGCGCGTCAGTCTAAGGATCTCCGCGGGCGCACGCCGAGCGGGCCGACGATCCCTCGGAGTTTCCCGGGCCGGTCGCACGCCCGGAGCGTCGCCCAGCTACGCTCGGCTCGCCCGGGAGTCTTCGATTCGCCCATGCGCTCTTCGATCATCACGATCGGCGGTTTCGACGGTGTGCACCTGGGGCATCAGGCCCTGGTCCGCCGCGCCGTCGCGCTCGCGGGCGAGTGGCACCAGCAAAGCGCCGATCGCGGGGCCGAGCGCCCGCTGGTGTGCGCCATGGTGCTCGACCCAAGCCCGGCGGCCGTCTTGCGCCCGCAGGGTGCGCCCCCGATGCTGATGCCCTTCGAGCAGCGCATCACGCACCTGCGCGAGGCCGGGGCCGACATGGTCGTCCGCCTCGCCGTCACGCCCGAGCTGCTCGAACTTTCCCCCGAAGCGTTCGTGCACCAGCACCTGGCCCCGCTCCGCCCGGCGGGCATCGTCGAAGGGCCGGACTTCCGCTTCGGCAAGTCCCGCGCGGGGGACGTCCACACCGTCGCCCGCGCCATCGGCCGGGCCGATTTCCTGACCGCGATTCACCCGTCGGTCGAGGTCGCGCTGGGCGACCACACTCTCGTGCCCGCGCGGAGCACGATGGTCCGCTGGCTCGTCGCGCACGGGCGCGTCGCCGACGCCGCCCGCGTCCTCGGTCGCCCGCACACGCTCCACGCCACCGTCGTCCGCGGCGAGCGGCGCGGGCGCACCATCGGCTTCCCCACCGCCAACCTCCGCACCGAGTGCATGCTCCCCGCCGACGGCGTCTACGCCGCCCGCGCCCGGCTGCCCGACGGGCGCACGCTCGCCGCGGCGCTCAGCGTCGGCGTCAAACCGACCTTCGGCGTGAAGGACCGCACCGCCGAGGCGTTCCTCTTCACACCCGGTTCCGGCGACCCGTCACTGCCGCACTGGGCCCCGATCACCGGGCTTCCGGAATACGACTGGCCGATCGCCCTGGAAGTGATCGCGTGGGTGCGTGAGCAATACCGTTTTCCGGGCCTCGAGGCGCTGGTCGCGCAGATCCGACGGGACTGCCAGCGCATCGAAGACTTGCTGGCCATCGCGGACACGCCGTCCGCCACCCCCGCGGGGCAGGAGATCGCTACGTGAGCGCCACGACCGACCGCTGGGTCAGCACCGTCACGCCCGTCGAGATGGCCGCGCTCATGCGCGCCGCCCGCTCCGCGGTCATTCTCACCCACGCCAAGCCCGACGGCGACGCCATCGGGTCCACCGTCGCCGTCGCCCGCTGCCTGCAGCGTCTGGGCGTCCGCGTGCAGGCGTGGTACGTCGGCCCGCTCCCGCGCTGGACGGACGAACTCGCCGCCGGCGTCGACACGCGCGAACTCCGCCCCGGCGCCCCCGTCGCCTCCGTCAACGGCGCGGCCCTGATGACCGAGCCCGACGCCGTCATCATCGCCGATACCGGCTCCTGGCCCCAGCTCGCCGAGGTCCGCTCGTTCATCGAGCCGCGGCGAGACCGCGTCCTGCTCATCGATCACCACCTCCACGGCGACGCCGTCATCAGCGACCGCCGCTTGCTGGAACCCTCCGCCGCCTCGTGCACGCAGGTCCTCGCGCCCGTGTGCGCGGCGCTTCTCGACGCCGCCGGTGGTGGGACGGGGGCCGCGGGCGTCTCCCCCGCCCGCTTCCCGACGGACGTCGCCGACGCGCTCTATCTGGGCCTCGCGACCGATACCGGCTGGTTCCGCTACAGCAACACCGGCCCGGCCACGCTGCGCCTCGCGGGCGACTTGCTCGAGGCCGGCGTCGATCACACCCGGCTGTATCGCATCATCGAGCAGCAGGACCACGCCGCCCGCTGGACGCTCTTCGGGCGGGCCCTGCGCTCGCTCGAGATCCACGCCGGCGGGCGCATCGCCACCATGATGCTCACGCTCAAAGACTTCGAAGACACCGGGGCCACGCCCAACGACACCTCCGGCTTCGCCGACATGCTGCTCACCGTCGCCAGCGTGCAACTCTCCGCCGTGCTCGTTGAAAGCAGCGGGATGGACGGCCCGCTGACCAAGATCAGCCTCCGCTCCAAGCCCGGGCCCGAGGCGATCGACGTCAACCAACTCGCCGCGAAGCTCGGCGGGGGCGGTCACGCCCGGGCCGCCGGCGCCAAACTCAAAGAACCGCTCACCGGCGCCGTCCGCACGCTCGTGGACGCCGCCCGATGACGCCGCGCCGCCCCGGCCCGAACGGTCCCGGCCACGGCCCCGGCCAGCGCCCCGCCCGCGGCCGCCCGCCGCAGCGACCGCCCCTGTCGGTCTTCTCCACCACACTCTGGGAATATCCCAGCCAGCACTACGACGCCGCCCCCGGCAGCCCCATCGCCCGCCGCGCCATGCAGGGCGACAAGAACTACGTCGGCGCCACGCCCTCGTGGGTCATCTGGCAACTCCTGCAGCGGTACACGCGCGAGGGCGACACCGTTCTCGACCCGATGTGCGGCAGCGGCACCACGCTCGACGTCTGCGCCGATCTCAACCGCCGCGCCGTCGGCTTTGACCTCGCCCCCTCCCGCCCCGACATCACCCGCGCCGACGCCCGCACCATCCCCCAGCCCGACCACTCCGCCGACTTCGTCTTCATCGATCCGCCCTACTCCACCCACGTCGACTACTCGAACGACCCCGCCTGCATCGGCAAACTCGACGCCGCCGGTCCTGACCGCGGCCAGGCCTACTACGCCGCCATGCGCCAGGTCATCGCCGAGATCGACCGCGTCCTCCGCCCGCGCCGCTACATGGCCCTGTACGTCAGCGACTCCTGGCGCAAGCGCACCCAGGGCGACCCCGGCGAGGGCGCCGGCGTGTTCATGCCCATCGGCTTCGAGCTCTTCGCCATCATGCGCGAACGCTTCCTGCCGGTCGACATCGTCGCCGTCGTCCGCCGAAACCACAAGCTGCAACGCGGCAACTGGCACTCCGCCGCCGTCGAGGGCAACTTCTTCCTCCGCGGGTTCAACTACCTGTTCATCATGAAAAAGACTGGCCCACGCTGATCAGGCCCGCCCACGCGCATTCGCCGCATGATCCAAAAATGACCAGGCCCGCGGGAGACTCCCGCGGGCCTGGGTGAGCGATGCGTGATCGCGAATAGCAGTGGGGGCGGGGGGGGGCTTAGTTGCAGCCGCCCGCGAAGTAGCCGGTCAGGAAGTCGAAGATGTCCTGCACCGTCAGCGAGCCCGAGCCGTTGTAGTCGGCCGTCAGGTTGTTGGCGAAGTAGAAGCCCAGGAAGTCGAAGATGTCCTGGACGGTGACGTTGCCGTCGCTGTTGACGTCCGGCGGGCACAGCACGACGACGTACTGGTTGCCGGCGATGGTCTGGAAGTTGACGTTGCGCGGGTCGCCCAGGTCGGTCGCCTGGCCCGAACCGCCGATGACCTGGCTGGAGATGACGCGGGTGCTGCTGTAGGCGATGAACCCGGCCAGACGGATCGGGGTGCCGGCCTGCCAGCCGATTTCGCTCAGCGCGATGTCATACTCGAAGCCGGCGTCCGCGGTCGCGGCGCCCGCGGCGGACGATTCCGTCACGCCCAGCACGTTGCTGTTGCTGAACCGGCCGCGGATCAGGCCCGTGGTCGCGTTCGTGCTCAGGAACGTGCTCCACGCCGTCGGGTCGGTTGGGAACAGCCCGCCGTTCTGCGACCGGAACAGGTCCAGCACGCGACGGGATTCGGTCGGGGCGTACTGCGAGAACAGGTTGGGCAGCGAACCGTCCGGCAGGTTGTTGATCGCCGCGTTCTGATCCGTGAAGTTCGTCCCGTTGAAGTTGATCTCGCCCGGGGAGTCAACGCCCTGGTAGGAGCCGTAGTCGTACGCCGCCGAGGAGCTCGGGATCTCTTCGCGACCGTCGGTGCGCAGCACCGCGGCGTCGATCACCTGGCGGTTGCCGTTCTCGAAGTGGCTGGCCAGCCAGTAGTCGGCGGCGAAGTTGCTGTCGAACGTGAGGGCGGGGCCGCCCACGGTCAGCGGGCCGAAGCGGGGCAGGTGCCCGCGGTCGCCGTCGGCGATGCCGACGCGCACGTTGTCATCGAGAATGGCGTTCTGCCCACCCGGGCGGGTGTCAAAGAACAGGTGGATGAAGTCATCCTGGCGGAGGTTGCCGGTGATGAGCAGCTTGAGCCGGCCCGCCGCGCGATCAACGCGGGCGAAGACCTGGTTCAGTTCGGAGCCGTTGGAGGCCGTCTCGCTGGGCGGGCAGGCGGTCGCGCTGCCGGCGATCGAGGTGCCGCCGGTCAGACCGCCGCCGACGAACCCGCCGGAGCCGGAGCCGTCGATACGGGCGAAGTCAGCGAAGATCGAGGCGGGCCCGCCGCCGTTGCGGAACGAGAGGTAGTAGTTGGCGCGGAAGGGCGCGTCGAAGGTCATGCCGATGTGGCGCGACAGGCCGTCAGCGCCGGGGAGGCAGCCGCCGATGGTCGGCTGCCCGGTGCCCGAGCCGTTGTCGATGATGAGGTTCAGGCGGTTGAAGTTGCACTCGAGGTTGCCGCCCACGAAGATGAACACGTAGTTCTGGGCCCCGTCGCCCAGGTCGGCGTTGCCGAACGTGACGGAGAGGTTGGCGATCTCAGACCCGCCACCCGGGCAGTCGGCCAGGCCCGCGGTCCCGTCGCCGAACTGCGTCTGGTTGGTCTGGACGAACTGCGGGGCCGGGTACGCGGCGTCGCGCGAGCCGTCGAGCGTGATGGCGAGCGCCGGGAACGCGCCGGGGTTGGCGATCGAGGCGAACTGGTCGCCGGCGATGCTGGGCCAGTTGATGGCGACGGCGCCGTTGAAGCCGCCGTTGCCGTCACCGCCGAGGTTCCCGCGGTCGGTCGTGAAACCGCCGATGACCTGGTTGGAGAGATAATCCGACCCGCCGCCGTTCACCCAGCCGGTGACGCGGATCGTCGACCCGAGCGCCCCGAGCTGGCTGACGGGGATGGCGATTTCCAGACCGGTGGCCACGGCGGCCGCGGCGGCCTGCTCGGCCGGGGTCAGCAGCGTGCCCCCGCCGCCCGGAACGCCCGCGGCGTTCGAGTTGTTGATGGCCCACCGCACGCCCCCGCCCAAGGGCGAGCACAGCGCGGCGTTGTTGTCGCACAGGCTCGTCGGCTGGTTCTGCGTGAACCGCGCCGGGCCGTACGCCGAAGCGTCCCCCGCCAACTTCCCGTCCAGAGTTTGACCAAACGACGTGCTCGCGCCCGCGAGCGCGAGCAGAGCGGCGATACGAACAGCCTTCATTCTTTTTTCTCCTGATCCCGAGGTGTGTCTGCACTGCGTTGCAGAACTGTTCCACGATGCGCCGGCGCGACCCGGCGTTCGGCATGGTCTTCGGGCGCCACGATCGCGGCGGCCCCGACCCACGCTCCCTCTAACATACCTCGTGGACCATCACCCTCCAAGGCTTTCTCTGGGTGGGCGTGCGATTTGCCCACTCCCCTATCCGAAAAACGGCCAGAACGTGCGATGAATACGCTTGCATTCACGATCACGCCTCCCGGCCCAGAAAACACCCCGGCCCAGCGGATCCGCACAACCCCACGCGCGGTATGACCGATAGCCCCGTTGTGCCCGCGGAAACGGCCCTGAAACCCCGCCCGGAACGTCTTGAAACAGTTTTGCAAGACCGATCCGAGCGAGTTGACATGACCCATAAAACGGACACAATGATGTCAGACCCTTGGGTTCCCCGGGGTCACCAACACCGCGAGCGCCAAGCGGATCGGACTCTCGCGGCGGTCCTCATCGACCCGCCAGCCCGTATTCAGGAGACGGGCACGGAGTTCGCCATGACACGCACCGTTCTCGCCCCGCTCCCCCGACGAGCCACACGTTCGGGCTTCACGCTCATCGAGCTGTTGGTCGTCATCGCCATCATCGCCTTGCTCATCGGCATCCTCTTGCCGGCCCTCGCCAAGGCCCGCGACAGCGCCAAGACCACCGTCTGCGGGCAAAACACCCGCCAGGTCTCCATCGGCATGAACCTCTACGCCGTCGATCAGCGCGATTGGTTCCCCGTCATGTGGGTCCCCTCTGGTCAGCTCACCCCCGCGCTGCAGAACCAGGCCCGCTATGGCGGCGTCGCCGGCATGTTCAGCCTCTACCAGGTCGGCGCCGCGCAGTTCTTCCCCGAGGGTGACGGGTTCCTTGGCCCCCCCGGCAACACCGTCGAAGAAAACTCCCAGTACGGCGACGGCAACAAGACCGCCCTCCTCGCTCCCTACATCGACGGCTTCGGCGTGCTGTACTGCCCCTCCGACCGTGAAGACTTCTACTTCGGGCGCCCCCTCGGCCTGCCCGACAACGTCGCCCTCACCGACGGCAACGTCAAGCTCGTCCAGCCCAAGGCGCCGCGCAACAGCCGCGAGGTCGTCAGCTACAACATCTCGTTCCTCTACGTCGCGGGCCTCAAGCTCGACGAGGCCGTCCTCGTCAAGGCCATGCCGATGTTCGGCGACGAAACCCTCTCCCGCGACGTCAGCACCAACGCCTTCTACAACAGCGCCACCGACAAGAACTTCGCCGGCGTTCGCGAACTCGGCGAGTGGAGCACCCGCGACAACCACGGCAAGGCCGGCGGCAACTACGCCTTCACCGACGGGCACGTCGAGTTCTTCCGCAACAACGTCCACAAGACGATCTTCGGCGTCAACGGCGACCCGCGCTACCCCGGCATCGACACCATCGACCCGCAGCGCACCCGCCGCGTGCAGACGATCGACTGATCGCGCTCCCGCCTCACCAAACGAAAAGCCCGGGGATCGCTCCCCGGGCTTTTTTATGCACTGATTGTGTCGGGTACCCCCACGCTCCGCGTGGGGTCAGGGCTCTCGCCCCTTCCACTCAGTTCCGCGGCTCCTGCGGGCTCACGCCCAGTTGCGACATGAAAAACATCCGCTTGTCGACCACGTCGCGCAAGCGCAGGTTCAGCGGCTTGCCCGCACCGTGCCCGGCGTCGCGATCGACCCACAGGATGATCGGGTCCTCCGCCGGGTCGCTCGCCGTCGCGGCTTGCAGAGCCGCCGCCATCTTGCGGGCGTGCATCGGGTGCACGCGCGTGTCGTTCTCGCCCGCCGTCAGGAACACCGCCGGGTACTTCGTGCCTTCCTTGATGTTGTGATACGGCGAGTACGCCTTGAGCCACTCGAAGGCCTTGGGGTCGGCCGGGTCGCCGTATTCCGGCACCCAGTACCGCGCCATGAGGAAGTCCTGGTAGCGCAGCATGTCCAGCAGCGGGACGTCGATGACGACCGCGGCGAACAGGTCCGGGCGCTGCGTCACCGCGGCCCCCGTCAGCAGACCGCCGTTCGACCCGCCCGAGATCCCCAGTCGCTTCGGGCTGGTGTACTTGTTCTCGACGAGCCACTCGGCGGCGGCGATGAAGTCGTTGAAGACGTTCTGCTTGTTGTTCAGCATCCCGCCTTCGTGCCACGCCTTGCCGTACTCGCCCCCGCCGCGCAGGTTCGGCACCGCCAGGACGCCCCCCGCCTCGAACCACGGGAACATGGTCGGGCTGAAGAACGGCGTCATCGAGATGTTGAACCCGCCGTAACCCGTCAGGATCGTCGGGTTGTCGCCGTCGAGCACCAGCCCCTTCTTGTGCACGATGAACATCGTCACCGGCGTGCTGTCCTTCGAGGTGTACGTCACCTGCTTGACGTCCACCAGCCCCGGATCCAGCGGCACCGGCGGGCGCTCCCACACGACCGGGCGATCGTTTGGGCTCGCCAAGTCCACGCGGAAGATCGTGTTCGGGTAGTTGAAGCTCGTGAACGAGAGGAACGCCTCCGTCCGGTCATGCTCCACCGACAGCCCCGCCGAGCCGATCCCCGGCAGGTTCAGGTCCGCCAGCGGCTTGCCCGCCATGTCGAACAGCTTGATGCGCGTCGCGGCCTTTTCCTCGTAGTCCGCCGTGATCAGGCCCTTGGCGATGCCGAAGGAGTTCAGCACCGCGTCCTTGTTCTCGGGGATGATCTCGCGCCAGTCGCTCTCGCCCGGCTTGCTCAGGTTCACGGCGACCACGCGCTTGTTGCTGGCCTTGTAGTCCGTCAGCAGGTACAGCGTGTCGCCCTCGATCTGCCCGAAGAACGTGTTCGGCGCGCCGACCTTGATCTCCGTCTTCTCGAACACGCCCGCGCCCGGCACGCCGTCCTTCCACCACTTGGTCAGGTCAACAACCCAGATGTCGTTGCTCGACGTGCCCGTCCAGTAGTACAGCGCCATCCACCGCCCATCGCGGCTGATCGTCGCCCCCGGGCCCCAGGTGGTCGCGAGTTTCTCGTTCTCGTCCTTGGTGTACTGCCGGAACAGCAGCGGGTCGCCTTTCGGGTTGCTGCCCAGGCGGTGGAAGCGGATCTGGGCCGAGTACGGGTCCTTCACGTCGGCCAGGCGCTCGTAGTAGAACCCGGAGTTGTCCGGCAGCCACTGCACGATGCCGGCCTTGCCCTCGATCTGCGTGGGCAGCCACTTGCCGGTCGCGGTCTCGACGACGTAGATCGTGGTGTTCTCATCGCCCGCGCGATAGAGCCCGACGCCGACGAGGGTGCCGTCCTGCGACGGGGCCAGCCCGCCGATCGCCGTCAGCCCGCTCGGGTCGATGCTCTCGGGGTCGATCAGCAGCCGCGCGTTGCCCAGCGCGGAGTCGCGCACATACACCTTGGGCTGCTTTTCCTTGCCGTCGCGTTTGGTGTAGAAGTAGTACTTGCCGGCCATCGACGGGGCCGACACGCTCCCGATCTCCATGAGCGGGCGCAGGCGATCCTCGACGGCCTTGCGCCCCGGCATGTTGTCCAGCAGGGCGCGGGTGCGGGCGTTCTGCGCGTCGGTCCACGCGGCGACCTCGTCGTTCACCGCCCCCAGGTTCTTCGGATCGTCCAGGCTGCCTTCCAGCCAGCGGAACTGGTCCACGATCGACTGTCCGTGCAGCGTGTCGGTCACGGGGCGCTTCTCCGTCGTCGGAGCCGCAGGCACGGCGAGCGTGCCGGCGCCCTGTCCGGATCCCGAACTCTGCCCCTGGGCCCAGGCCGCGGGCAGCGCGGCTCCCGCCGCCAGCAGCACCGCCGCCGCCGACATCGCCCGCACACTCACCCCGCCCGACCCGCGCACTGGTGTGTTCATGTCCATGCTCTCCAAGACGCCGCCCCAACCCGTCCCAAACACAGATGCTACCGCCGGCCGGGTCCGTCACGCCCACTCATTCTCGCAACCGCCGGTGAACCGCCGGCAGCCCCGCCGGCAGTAGCGGCCACTTGGACGTGCACTCGGAGCAGACGGCCGGGCCGATGCGCTGGCCCTCAAGCACGCTCGGCGCGATCGCGTCGGGCGTGTTTGACAGATCGAACCCGCAGTCCGGGCAGTGCCGGGCGACGAAGCTGTCGACGACGTTGAGCGTGGCCGTCCGTGTCGACGGGTGGTTGCGGGTGGTGGAAAGTTCGAGCACTTTCCAGGCGGCGACCATGAGTACCAACCGCATCAAGTCCGTCATCGACCAACGATCCCAAAGCAACACAAGCCAGATGAGGGCAACAGACAACCCAAGTCCCACGATCGCCCAACCCCACGACCCACGTTTGTCCGTAGCCATCCGCGGCCGAGGGCGGTTTCGGCTGATGATGAGATCAAGCACCGAACAAGCGATGATCAATAGCACGAGATCTTTCAGCGACCAAACCAAAAGCAACGCAATCGAGGCGAGGCCAAGAACAAGCAACCCACGTTCCGAGATTGCCCCCACCCACAACCCGCGGTTGCCCGCCGCAAGCTTCGCCATCGCCTTCGTCCGGGTCCGCAGCTCCTCGGCGCACGCGCGCAGCGCGGCCGGGTCATCCGCGTTCGCCGCCGCCGCCGCGACACGCGTGCGCATCTCGAACAGAATCGCCGGCTCGTCGATCGCCACCGACTCCCGAGACGCGACGACACTCTCAAAGTCATCCCACGCGCTATAGCCGTGCACGCCCTGCGCGGCACGTTCACGCCGCGCCGCTTCGTCCGCGGCGCTGCCCGCTGGCGCTAACTCGCTGGCCCGCGACTCCGCCGTGCTCACACCACGCTCGCTCCGCCTCCGCCCCCTGACCTCTCACCCCCGTCCCCTATCCCCTGCTCACTGCACCACACCCTTGGTCAGCCGCATGAACGCCGTCTCGAGGTTGACGGCTTCTTCCGTAAACGTCAGCAGGCGGAACCCGTTGTTGATCAGCAGGTTGGGCACGTCGCTCACGTCCGTTTTGGCGTCCGCGTCGAACTGCACGTTGATCATCCGCCCGTCACCGCCGGCGCTCAGTCCGTTCGCACCCGCCCCGCCACCCGCGCCGACCTTGAACCCCGGCGGCGGGTCCGTGATCGTCACCTTGCCCACGCCCGGCAACTTCGCCAGCAGTTCCGCTGCCTGCTTCGTCCGGTCAACCACCGCGACGTGCACCAGGTTGCCCACGCGGGCCCGGCGCATCGCCTCGTTCACCGTCCCGCTGAACAGCAGCTTGCCCTTCTCGATGATCCCGACGGTGTTGCACAAGTCGCCCAGTTCCGGCAGGATGTGGCTGGAGATGATGATCGTCTTGCCCATCCGCTTGAGCTCTTTGAGCAGTTCGCGGATCTCGATCCGGGCCCGCGGGTCCAGCCCCGACGCCGGCTCGTCCATCAGCAGTACCTTCGGGTCGTGCAGCAGCACGCGCGCGATCGACAGCCGCTGCTGCATCCCGCGGCTGAGGCTGTTCACCTCCGCCGTCGCCTTGTAGTTCAGGTCCGTCAGGTCCAGCACGTCGCCCACGACCTTGCGCCGCTGCTGCCCGTGGATGTTGTACGCCGCGGCGAAGAACTCCAGATACTCCGCCACCACCATGTCGTCGTACGCGCCCATCCAGTCCGGCACGTACCCGATGATCGGGCGGATCTGCCGGTTCTGATACCCCACCGTCAGCCCGTCGATCATCGCCTGCCCGCTCGACGGCTTGAGCAGCGTCGCCAGGATCTTGATCGTCGTGCTCTTGCCCGCCCCGTTGGGCCCGATGAACCCGAAGCAGTCCCCCGCCTCGATCGACAGGTTCAGTTGGTCCAGCGCCACCAGGTCCGCGTAGCGCTTGGTCAGGTTGATAGTCTCGATCATCGGCACGGACTGAGTCTCCCGTCGTCACACCCGAATCTCACGCACACGCCCGCACGCGCCGCCGCGTGCCCGCTCACGGTTGCCCGCCGCCCGTTCCCGCCGCCGGATCGGCCGGGTCGGTCGAAGCCGGGTCAGTTCCCGCCGGGTCGGCGGAAGCCGGATCCGTCCCAGCCGGAACGCCCGCGTCCGCCTCCCCGCCCGCCCCCACCCCCTGCACCGGCCGCGCCGTCAGCGGGAAGATCCACCGCACGATCGTCGTCCCGCGCACCCGCTCCCGAACCTGGTCCGCCGGCAGGTCGTCCACCGTCACCGGCACCGGCAGTTCGCTGTTCTCCATCACCCCGAGAATCATCAGGCACGGCTGCGTGAACCACCGCGACAGGTCGTACCCGTACGTCGACTGCCGACGCGGCAGCGTCCGGCTGTCCGCGTCAAACTTCGCCGGCGGCGTCAACTGATCGAAGAACGACAGCGCCATCATCGCCTGCACCGTGTCCCGCGAGGACTCCACCGCGCCCAGCACGTTCAGCGCCGACGTCGGCCGCCCGCGCAGGTTCTCCAGGTCCTTGTCCGCACGCATGTCCGTCGCGATCGGCTTGAACCACTGGTCCACCGCCACCGCCGTCCCAGGCTCCCACACAAACCCGCTCGGCAGCACCACGCTGAACGCCTCGGCCTGCAGCGCCCCCGCCTCCCCGCCCCGCGCCGGCGCCGATTGTCCAAGCACCAGGACCGCCCGCACATCCTTGAGCCCACGCGGCAGGTTGTGCGTCAGCGTCCCCTCCACCGCCCAATCCCTCGAACGCGGCCGCCCGGCCAGCGTCTCGTCCACCACCGGCTCCCGCGCCACCAGCCGCACTTCCCCGCCCACCGGCGCGCTGCCCGCTCCCGTCGGCACCGGCAAGCCCCACGTCCCCGGCACGGCGCCCAGCCAGTCCGCCTGCACCTGCTTCACCGTCGCGCGCGACGGGAACCGGATCGTGTCCGGCCCGCGCGACGCCATCGCGTACCCGCGCGCATCCGGAAACGCCGCGAACCCCGACCCGCCCACGCTGAGCGGCGCGTCCCACGGCGTCAGCGCGTTGTGCACACGCCCGTCGCTCGACGCCACGCTCACCCGCTGCTCGCCATACGCCGGCAGAAACAGGCTGATCCACGACCTGGCCCGCTGCGTCGTCTGCCCGTACACGGCGTCCAGCAGCGTCAGATGCTGCCCCTCCACCCGCCGGATCTTCAGCGCGCTCGCCCCCGTCCACGCCACCGCCGTGAACACCACCGTCGCCGCCCCGAAGCCCACCCACGCGTGCTGAATCCACCCGCGCCGTCGCAGCCCGAAATAGCCGAGCGGCCCGGCGATCAGCCAGTACAGCGCAAAAACCACCAGCGCCAAGAGCACGCCCGCCGCGGCGCTCGCGCTCTTGGAGATCGCCGCCGGGATCACCGCCTCATAGATCTCGGGCACAACCTGCGAGCTCCACGCTGGGGCGCTCCCGGGCTTGCCCTTCATGTCCTCGTCCAACTTCGCCGGCGTCGGCAGCGCCAGCCGCTTGCCCAGCACGCGGTGCCAGAAGTGGTCGGCCTGCAAGGACGCCGACACGTCGCGCAGTTTCGGGTGCGTCGTATCCAGCCCGACGACCGTCACCGCGCCCGAGCCGAGCAGCCGCCGCGCCACCACCACCGCCCCGTCCGGCCCGGTCATGATCGGCATCGCCTCGAACGGCCCCGCGTTCTCCGGCGTGAGCGTCTGCACCACCACGCTCTCCGGCAGCGGCGCCTTGCGATCTCGCGTGAGCAGCGAGCGCAGCGGCTCCAGCGACACGCCCTCGCGCCGCTCCACCCGCACTCGCGGCAGGATGTCCTTCAGCAGGTGGTCCGTCTGCCCGCTGGGCGTGTACCACGTCTGCCCGATGCTCGGCAGCATCACCACCAGATGCCCGCCACGCTGCACCCACTCCTCAATTGCCCCCGGCGCATCGCCCTCCAGCAACCGCGGGTGGTGCAGGCTCGGGTCGTTGCCCGTCCACACCAACACGTCAAACGCCGCCAGCCCCATCCACCGGTCCGGCACGTCCCGCGCGGCGAGCCCGGGCGTGACCTCCGTGTGCTCGTGCCCGGTGGGGGGGTACTGCTCGTTCTTCAGCGCCGGCCAGTTGTACTGATCCAGCCCGCCCATCGACGTGCCCACCACGCCGACGAGCGACCGCCCCGCCGTCAGGTTCTGCTGAATCAGAAACGTCGTCGAACCCAGCAGCCGCCCGGCCCGGTACGCACGCCCCGCGGCGGGGCTGATGTCGCCCGCGCCCGTCTCCTCCGCTTCGTACGCGACCACCGGCAGCGTCTCCCCGCCCGCCGCCCACGACGCCGGAATCCGCAGATACAGCCACACGCTCCGCCGATCGCCCGGCGTGGTCGCGATGACGCGCTGGCTCAGCAGCGTGTCGCCGTCGCTATCGGGAAGCTCCGCCTGGATGAGCACGTTGCGCGTCTGCGAGCCGGTGTCGGTCACGTCGACACGCACCCCGACCCACTCTCCCGCGCGCGCCTTCCCGCCCATCCCGATCGTGCGCACCGCGAGCGTGACCTCGCCCGTGCCGCGCCCGCGCTCCCCCGCGACCGGGGCCGTCCGCTCCCCCTCGGCCGGCTCCTCATCCGGATCTCGGAACGACTCCGACCCCGGGGGCACATCGCCGGGCACCCCCGAGCCCTGCCCAAAGGCCGCCCGCGCGCTCACTAGCGCCGGCGCCATGCCCGCGAGAATCACCGCCAGCGTGATCGCCAGCCGCCACCGCCCGCCCGCGCAACGATTGTCTGGTTCACCCTGCACGCGGCGATTGTAACCCGGACCTTGGTGCACCCCGACACTACCGCCCAAATCCCCGTCGGTTCGCGCTAATCAAGCCCGCGGGGCGTGAAGTCGGGGCCCGTCCGGGTCGATCTCCCGGGTATGGACCCGCTGGCGTGGACCGTCATCACCCTGATCGCCGTGCTGGCGGTCCTGCAGTCGCTGTTTGTGGTCTCTCGCCGGGCCGAGCGCGAGCACAACCTGATCGACCTCCGCGCCCGCGTCGCGACCCTGCGCGAGGAATACTCGGAGCAGCTCGAAGAAGCCGCCCGCCAGCGCACGCTCCGCGAGGCCGAGACCGTCCTGCACGCCCCGGCCCACGCCGGCTCGCTGCACGGCCAGCTCAGCGCAGGCCCCCAGCCGCCCGCCAGGCCGCAGCGCCGCAAGGCCGCCTGAACACGCCCAGCCGCGCTCAGCCCGCGCCGGCCCCGCCGCCGCGCAGTTGGTCGATGAGCAGCGCATGGCTCCGCGCGCCCCAGCGGTAGCACTGCAGTTCGAACTTCTCGTTGGGCGAGTGCACGCGGTCGTCATCGAGCCCGAAGCCCATGAAGATCGTCTCGAGCCCGCCGATGCCCTTGAGCATCCCGGCCACGGGGATCGACCCGCCGCTCTTGATGAGCACCGGCGCGGCGCCCGTCGCCTGGCGCACCGCTTCTCGCGCCGCCGTCAGATACGCCGAGTCCGTCGCCACCGTCGCCGGGTTCCCGCCCGAGTGATCGATGAGTTCCCACCGGCAGCCCGGCGGCGTGCGGCGCCGGCAGAAATCAAAGAACGCGTCCCGGATCACCGCCGGGTCCTGGTCCGCCACCAGACGGAAACTCACCTTCGCGCTCGCCCGCGCCGGGATCACCGTCTTGGCCCCCGCGCCGGTATACCCGCCCACGATCCCGTTGATCTCCGCCGTCGGGCGGCCCCACTCCCGCTCCATCGCCGTGTACCCCGCCTCGCCCCGGTCGGCCTCGGGCGGCAGGCCGATCTTCGCCAGCGCCCCCGCCGCGTCGAACTTGAGCGCCTTCCACGCCGCCCGCTCCCCGACGCCCAGCGGCCGCACCGCGTCATAGAACCCGGGAATCGCCACGCGTCCGTGCTCGTCCCACAACTGCGACAGCACCTTCGCCAGCTCGTTGATCGGGTTGGGCGCCCGCCCGCCCCACAGGCCCGAGTGCAGATCCTGGTTGGCCCCGTGCAGCACGATCTCCGTATACGCCAGCCCGCGCACACCGTACGTGATCGCCGGCTGCGTCCGCGACAGCATGCCCGTGTCCGAGATCAGGCACACGTCGCACGCCTTGAGCTCGTCCGCGCGCTCGCGCAGGTACCGCTCCAGGTGCACCGAGCCCGACTCTTCTTCGCCCTCCAGCAGCACGCTGAACTTGATCCCGCCCGCCGTCGCGCCCCCGGCCTGCTTCCACGCGCGCATCGCCTCCAGGAACATCATCACCTGGCCCTTGTCGTCGCACGCGCCGCGGGCCACCACCCGCTCGCCCACGTCCCCCGACGCAGGCCTGATCACCGGCTCGAACGGCCCGCTCTCCCACAACTCCAACGGGTCCGCCGGCTGCACGTCGTAATGCCCGTAGAACAGCACGTGGGGCCCCGGCGCGTCCGGGTTGGCCGTCGCCCACACGATCGGATGCCCACGGTCCCCCGGGCCCGTGCCCGTCTCGCGCAGTTCGACACTGAACCCCGACGCCCGCAGATGCTCCGCGGCCCACTCCGCCGCCCGCCGCACGTCCCCCGTAAACGCCGGGTCCGTGCTCACGCTCGGGATCCTGAGCCAGTCCATCAGGCGATCCAGCGAGGCCTGCTCGTTCTCAAACAGCCATTCCAGAACACGGTGCACAGCGGACATGCGTCAACCTCCGGGCCCACGGGGTGTCGGGTCCGTGGTTGTAGGCCCCCGCCCGCCCACTTCTCCCGCGTCGCCAAAAAAGAAAGCCCCGCCCGAAGGCGGGGCCGGAATCAGAAGGGCCGAGGGCCAAGGGCCAAGGGCCGAGGGGGAAGAAGCGCCAGGCGTCTTCGCCCCCTCCGGCGAGTGCCCAGTGCCTAGTGCCCAGTGCCTCTTACTCAGCACCCACCCGCGAAGTACGCCGTCAGGAAGTCGAAGATGTCCTGCACCGTCGGCACGGCGGTCCCGTCCCCGCCGACGTTCGCGTTCACGCTACCCGTGAAGTAATCCGTCAGGAAGTCGAAGATGTCCTGCACCGTGATCCCGCCCGCCTTGTTGTAGTCGGCGAAGCAGCACGGCGTCGTCGCCCCGCCGCCAGCGTTGCAGTCGGAAGCGCCCGCGGTGAACGCCGCGCCGGCCGAGCCGCTCGCCGTGCACCCGGACGAAGTCACGATCGCGCACCGAGCCCCGATGCAGCAGCGACCGTTCGCCGCCGTGCCCGGCACGGTGATGGTGTACGACGTCGCGCCGCCGCCGTCGGAGGTGCCCCAGTCGCCCACCAGCAGGTAGTACGTCGTGCCCGCCGTCAGCGCCGAAGACCCGCTGTCAGGCGTCGAAAGGTCCATCGGCTCAGCGTCCCAGCAGGCCAGTTCGGTGAAGTTGGCCGCGTTCCCGCACGGCCCGCCCGAGACCAGCACCACCACGCCGTCATACTCCATGTTGATCGTCCCCGACAGCGTCCCGCTCGCGCTGGGCGTCATCGTGAACCACACGGAGTTGTCCAGCCCGACGGCCGTCGTCGAGTTGCACGAGCCCACCGGCTCCTGGTTCTCGTTCGCCGCGCCCGTCGTGTCGATCAGGCCCGACTGCGTCCCCGACACCACCGTCGCCGTCGCGCACGTGTCGTTGGTCGCCGGCTGCGGCGAAGGGCAGGTGTTGGGCGAGCAGGTCGTCCCGTCGCCCTGATAGCTCCCCCCGAAGGTCCCGCACAGTTCCGTGCTCAAGAGCACGCACGTCCCGTCCAGGTCGCAGCACGCCCCGGCCACGGCCGACGCGATGTTCAGCGTGAACACGCCGCCCGCCGGCGTCGAGCCGAACGAGGCCACCCGCACCCGCACGTTCTGATTCGCGCTCAGCTGCACGAACAGCACCGACAGAAGGCCCGTGCCCGAGTCGTCATCGCACGCCAGCTCATTCCCGCCGCACGCGTCCAGAACGCTCACGACCGTGTCGCTCTGCACGCTGCCCTCGGTGTCGAGCCGGTACACGCCCGCCGCCGGAGCCGTGAACGTGTACCACACGTCCTTGTTCGACGTCGCCTGGCACGACGCCGACCCGTCGGTCGTCGCCTGCGAGTTGTCGCCCACGTTGGCCCCGACGTTCGCCGTCGCGGGGTTGGCGCACAGGTCGTTCGTCGGCGGCTGCGGGCACGCGTTGGGCGTGCACGTCGTCCCGGCGCCCAGGAATGTCGACGGCGCCACGCAGCTCGCGGCCGACGTGATCGTGCACACGCCCCCGAGGCAGCACGCCCCAGGCGTGCCCAGGTTCGTCACCGTCAGCGTGTACCCGGCGGTCGCCGTCCCGCTGAACCGCCCCACGCGGATGATGTACGTCGTCCCCGGCGTCAGCGTGACGCCCGCAATCCGCGAGGACGCGCCCGTCCCGCACCCCGTCTCGTCATCGTCGCACGCCACCGCCGCCGTCTGACCGTCGGCGTACGTGCTCGCGCTCACCGGGCACACGTTGTTGTGGATCGAAACCACCGAGTCGAAGTTCCCGCCCGTGCAGGTGTCGATCCGCCACGGCCCGGCCGACGCCGGCGTGAAGTACCAGTACACGTCCGCCCCGGTCGAGCCCGTGCACGCCGCCCCGTCACGCGTCCACCCCGTCGTGTCCGCCTGGCTCACCGCCCCGCCCGCGGGCGGGATCGTGAACGACCCCGTGTTCGCCCCGCACACGTCGTTGGCCGGCTGCGCCATCGCCGCCCCCGCCGCCAACCCGAGACACACCGCCGCGGCCGTCAGGCCGCTCGTACATGCTGTCCGCTTCATATCTTCCGCACCGCTTTCTGCTGGATCGGCCCGCACGCAGCGCCCCTCAGGCACTGCGCACGCCGACCCGCGCCGGCGAGCCCTCCTTGGAGCCCGACGAGCCCGACGCGTACTTCCCGCGGCAAAGCACCGGAGCGGCGCTCGCGACGTGCGCCGAGATCCTCCGTGCTCCCGCACCCCACCCGCACCATGCCGGACATTCCCGCCCGCGGCCACCACTCCGGCTGTCTCGCCCGCAAGACCAGCCCTCCGGGTGAGTCCCCACCTCCGACCTCTCCCCCAGACCGCGTCCCCCCCCGCGCCGAGAAAAACAACGGGCCCCGTCTTTCGGCGGGGCCCGTCACACGTTCACTGGTGATCACCGTCGGCTCGGGGCTTCACACCCCTCGCCCGATCCGGTGTCCGCGGCTCAGCAGCCGCCGGCGAAGTACGCCGTCAGGTAGTCGAAGATGTCCTGCACCGTCGGGAGCGCGGTCCCGTTCCCGCCAACGTTCGCGTTCACGCTGGAGGAGAAGTAGTCCGTCAGGAAGTCGAAGATGTCCTGCACGGTGACCCCGCCCGCCTTGTTGTAGTCGGCGAAGCAGCACGGAGCGTTCAGCACGCTCGGGGCGTTGCAGTCCGAGGCGCCCGCGGTGAACACGGCCTGAGCCGTGCCCGAGCCGACGCACTCGGCCGCCGTCACGATCGCGCACCGGGCCCCGACGCAGCAGCGGCCCGTCGAGGGCTGCTGGCACGGGCTCGGCGTGCAGCTGGTGCCGACGCCCTGGAAGTTCCCGCCGATGCACGCCGCCGCCGTCGTGATCGAGCACATCCCGTTGGCCAGGCAGCAGGCGCCCGTCGTCGGGGCCGCGGTCGAGCCACGGATGGTGAGGTTATCGAAGGCGAAGATTTCGCCCGCGCCGTCGGCCGAGGCGTTGAAGGAGATCGTCAGCACGTTGCCCGTGCCCACGATCGGAGCGCTGATGCGGTTGAAGACGTTGCGCAGCTGGATCCCGTTGATCGCCGCCGGGTCCTGCAGGGCTTCGCTGAACTGGAAGCTGACGCGCGTGCCGCGGTCCATCCGCGTGTACACGAGGCTGCCTTCCTGGATCGTCGAGGTGAACAGCGGCTGCGGAGCGCCGCCGTCGATCGAGTAGGTGAAGTTGAACGCGTCCGGGTTGGCGCCGGCGAGTTCGAAGTTGCCCAGGGCCGCGAAGTCGATCTCGGCGCTCAGGCTCGAAGCGCCCGAGATGTTGAACGTCCACGTCGCGGTGCCCGTGCCCGTGCCCGTGCCGCCCTGCGCCAGGTTGTTCAGGTCCGACACGCCGAACACGCGGTCCGTGCGCGACGCGTACAGGATCCCGAAGGTGTCCTGCGTCAGCGTCCCGTTGGTGTCGTCGGCGAAGTCCGTGTTGACGGTGCGGTCGATCAGACCGAACACGTCGAAGTTCCCGCCCGTGTACCCGTTCCCGAAGGTGCCCGCGGGCGTGTTGCCCGAGAGGTCCGGCGTCACGGAGAACGACAGGTTACGACCGTCCGGCAGCGGGTTGGTCGAGTCGAACGTGTAGCTGGTCAGCACCGGCTGGAGCGTGGGGCACGCGCCGCACACCGTCCCGATGCCCTGGAAGAACCCGCCCTGAACTTCATAGCAGTCGCGGGCCTGGGCCGTCACGCACGAGCCGGTCGGCAGGCAGCAGGCGCCCGGACCGTCGCACGCGTTCGGCTGGCACAGCGTGTTGTCGCCGTAGTACAGCTGGTTGGCCGACAGGCACGCCGTGAAGCTCGTGATCGAGCACGCGCCCGTCGCGACGTCGCAGCACGCGCCCGTGATCGGGGCGCAGTTGGTGCACGCCGAGTTGTTCCCCTGGTAGGTCCCGCCGAAGGAGACGCACGCCGCCTCGGTGATCTGCGCCAGGCAGCCCACCGTCGTGCAGCACGCGCCGACGACTTCCGGCCCGGCGACGCCGAGCGGGGCCGACAGGGCCACGTCGATGCCGCTGAACGAGGAGCCCTGGTCCAGCGGAGTCGCCGCCGGCAGGGGCACGCGCGTCGCGTGGTTGTTCGAGCTCGCGTTGCCGATCGAGATCACGTCCAGGATGTCGACGTCCCCGTCGTTGTCGCGGTCGAGATCGATCACGTCGACGTACGTCGTGTTCTGCGTGTCGTTGGCGAACTGGCTCACGTACACGTGCCGATCCGGCCCGATCGCGATCTCGCGCGAAGTCCCGACCGTCGAGCTCAGGTCATACGTCGCCACTTCCGTCCACGTCGACGGGTCGATCACGCTGACGCGGTTCTCCGTCGCACCGCCGAACAGGGAGTAGAACACGAACACGTACGGCGCCACCGACGGCTCATAGGCGATGTCGATGTACCGGCTGTTGCCCGAGCCGTTGAACGGCAGCAGCTGCAGCCGCGGCACCGGCGCCGAGAACGTGTTGGTCACCGGGTTGAAGTCGACCGTCGCGATCTCCGGCACCACGATGTTCGTGTACCCGACGATCAGCGTGTCGTTGTCCAGGAACTTGGTCGCGAAGGTGTGCTGGATGCTGTTGAGCGGGAGCGACTTCTGGAAGTTGCTCACGCTCGCGCCCGAGCCCGTGCCGATCGCGGAGCCCGCGTTGTAATCGAGCACGAACACGCGACCGGACTCGAAGAACGTCCCCGCGATGTGCTGGTTGTCCGGAGACACCGCCAGGCTCGCCGAGCGCTGCGCGACCGACTCGTCCGTGAACGCCGCGGTGAACCCCGCGAGCGACGCCTGGATCGTGTTGCTCCCGTTGGTCGAGAGGTTGAACAGCGTCCCGCCGGTGGCCGCCGAGCCGAAGTTGTACGCAAGCAGGTTGCCGCGAGCGTTCTTGCGAAGGCCGTTGGCGTTGTCGAACTCGATCGACTGCAGGAACACCGAGTTCGGCGCCGTCCACGCGCCCGTCGGGCGGGCGCCCGTGCCGGGGAACGCGCCGGGGCTGCGATACTGCACCCCGCCACGGATCTGCCGCGCGGTGTTCGTCGCGCTGTTCTGCGACAGGGCTTGCACCACGTCGCCGATCTGCACCGGGTCTTCGCCAAGGGCCGGGCTACACGTCGCCGCGGCGCCGATCGCCGCAAGCATCAACCAGTTCTTACGCATGGACGCACTCCTCATTGATAATCTTCCGACGAGCCCGGCGTCCCGGTCATCCGGTCCGCCCGCGCCCGCCGCGCTCCGTCCGCCTTTGCCGCCAGCGGCTGCCCAACAACCCACAGCTCACCAGCCCGTTCGCCCCACGCCGCCGCACTTCCCGCAGCGCCATCAGGGCACACCGTGACCGCACCGCACACGCGACACCGGTCTACTCGGGTCGAAAAGATACCCAAACGCCCCCGGAAGTCACCGCCCGGATCGCAAACTTCGCGCAATGTTTACACGTTGTAAAGACAACACAGGAAAGCCCCTCACGCGCTCAGCAAAACGCATGTTTCTCTGTCCACAACAGGACAACTCCTGATCGCCCAAACAAAACAGCCGTCGGCATGCGGGATACCGACGGCTAGCTCGTTTTCGGACTCCGCAGCGGGCCTTGCCACGCCGCACACCACACTTACGGCACCAGCGAGTTCAACTGGTACCGTGCCCGGGATTCCGGCGTCGCACCCACACCGTTAAACACGCTGTCGGTGGGGAAGTAGAACGACACGTTCCCGTAAAACTCTTCACGCCGCGGCCGCCGCACCGACCCGTCAAAGAACAGCGCGTTCGCCGTGCCCCCCGGGTGCCGCAGCGACAGCCGGTGATTGTCCGGTACTTGCCCGTTTGACAGGTTTGCATCCCGGCCCCACGCCGTCGTTCCTTCCCAGATCGGCGACTGCTCCAGGAACGACCCGTAAATGCTGGGCCGCGACGAGATGTCAAAGTCCAACTGCCCCGCCGATGCGCCCGTGTCCGACAAGTACCGCGTGCCGTCGGCCGCGAAAACCTTGTTCGAAGTCTGGGTCCCGACCAGGTCCACACGCGGGCGATAGCTGGCCCGCGGATCCACCGGGCGACGCTGAATGTCACCGTGGGCGTACCCCGGGATCCGCGCCTCTCGGCCGTCATTCAGCCGGAACGTGATCGGTGACCGCTGCGCTTCCGTCGCGTTGGGCATGTAGTGCCACGCCGCCGGCGAGAGATAGCTGATCTGCCGAAACCCGCGGCTGCGGTACAGCACTTCCTCAAAGTCCTGATAGTCCGGCGCCCCGCCGCCCACCGGGAAGAGGCTCTGGTTAAACGCCTTCGACGCCGCACACCCGAAGATGTTGAAGATCTGCTGCGTACGCCGCGCCCGGTTCGGGTTCAGATCCACCGAACCCGCGATCGACGGCGTGATCCAGTCGTGATTGCTCACCGGCGTGTCGCCCGAGGTGTCACCGAAGATCTCGTTGAACCCCGGCGAAACCGGCAACTGCCACGGCACGTTCGACGTGTTGGGGCCGGGGATGAACTCCTTGTTCCCCGTCGAATACGCGATCATCCCGACGCCCAGTTGGCGCAGGTTGCCACCGCCGCACACGATCGCCCGGGCCGCCTCGCGCGCCTGCTGCAACGACGGCAGCAGGATGCTCACCAGGAGCGCGATGATCGCGATCACCACCAGCAGCTCGATCAGCGTGAAGGCCCGTTTCTCGTTTCGCTTCATGCGGTTCATCCTGCCGACCACGCGCTTCCCCTTCCCGCCACCCTGTCTCAGGCCCCGCCCCCGGGCTCGTCCGACTGGTTCACTCGTTCTGCCTGGCTCACCCGTGCTCACGACGCCAGCGGCGGCTTCTCGCCCCACTTCGACGGGTGCGGAAAATCCACCGGCTGCGCCACGGGCACCACCACGTCCCCGGTCTTCCCGTCCACCGCCTTCAGGTCCCCCTCAACCCCGTCCAGCACCGACATCATGTTGCCCGGCACATGCCATTTGCTCGGGTCGTCCTTGTCCGGCACGATCGGCACCAGTGTCCGAGCTCCCGTTTTCGGGTTCCGCCCGGGGCTCAGATACCCACGGTCCGCGATGCTCGTCCGGAACACCTCGCCCGACCCCACGTCGATCAGCGTGATCGTCTGCGCAAACCGAACCTCCCGGCTGGCAAAGCCGAGCTGATACACCATCACGACCGCAGCGATCGAGAACCCTCCGACAATCACGGCCATCTTCCAACCGCTGGTCTTCTTGCTGCTCACCGTGACCGCTCCGGGATGCCGCTCGAGCCTCACGCCTCCCCAAGGCCGGGTTGGCCGAAGACGAACGGTGGGATGGATGGGGGGTGGGGTAGGTGGAAAGGTAGAGACTGGAAGTGGGGGGGAGAGGAGGTGGGGGAGTGACGGCGGCTGAGCCGAAAAGACGTTTGGGCGTCGTTCCGCGGGGGATCACCCTCCGCACCGTCCGAGTGTCATGGTCCGCGTAGGCGAGTGAACCACATTTCACGCCGGGTTCGTCTCGGCGTACCGCGAGATTCGCGGGGCCAGAGTATAACGGGGAGGGGTCGCCCTTCCATCCGCGCCTCCGTCCAGAACTTTAAAGGTTTTGTAAAGCCCGTGCTCGACCCTTGATCCCTACCCCGGACCGGGGGTCATTTTCCCTCGCGCTCCCGGCTCGCGCCCGGTCGACGCGGCCTCCGCGCACCCCGTTCATCTCCAAAGAAATCGCGCGCGGAACTTGCACCATCCGGGTCATCAGGTCACCCCAACAGGGCACCGGGATCACCACGGTTTACGCATTTTTCCAAGCACTTCCGAACGCTCGCGAACCCGCCGCGACGCGCGCGTCGTATCGACTCGCGAGGACGCATGTCGACCCCTGGTCGGCATCCGATTCCTCTCCCGTTCGACCCCCACGAGACCCGGCGCTTGGCTACGGCTAGGCGCTGGGTTTTTTCTTTCCTGCCCCCGGCCGCCCCCAGCCAAGCCCGCCGCGGCGCATCCGCACGCGGCTGAACAACCTGTCGCTTGCCGTCGCCAAAAGAAAACGCCCGACCTCTCGGCCGGGCGTGGATCCTGCATCTTTCACCCGCGGCGCATCGCCGCGCGGCCAACCTTGGCTTACCGCCGCGCCGCCGACGTGCCCAGCGGCGAGACGAACCACGTGTTCAGCCCGTCGAACGCCCCGTCCAGCGGGATCGTCCCCGCCGTTGAGTCGGCCACCGCCGCCCGCGTGCGGGCGTTGAAGACCTGGAGCTGGAAGTTGGCGTCGTTCGGGTAGATCAGCCAGACGTACTCGCCGTCGAAGATCGCCTTCTGCGGCGCGCTCCGCAGCGCGATGGTCTGGATCAGCGTGGTGCTGATCGTCGACACCACCGAGACACTGTTGCCCGAGCGGTTGGGCACCCACAGGTTCTCGCCATCGAACGTCGCCGGCCCCGGGCCGATGCCGACGGCGACCGTCGCGATCACGTTCCCATTGCTCGGGTTGACGCGGAGCACCCGGTTGTTCCCGTTCTCCGACACCCAGATCGACGTCCCATCGAACGCGACGCCCGACGGCGCCGAGAACGTGTACTGAGCCACCAGCGCGCCCGTGACGGCGTCGCGCTTGTGCACCAGCCCGCTCGACTGCAGCGCCAGCCAGATGTGCGTCCCGTCCATCACCGACGACGCCGGCGTCTCGGGGAGGGTGATCGCCGAGCCCGCCGTGCTGGTGCGCGTGTTGTACGGCACCATCGTCGTCGCCGTAAACAGCCACAGGCGATCCCCGGCGTACAGCAGCGAGTTGATGCCGGTGGTGCCCGTGGGCGTGGAGGTCGTCGAGGCGCCGGTCGCGGGGTTGATGCGGATCAGGCGCGGGCTGATGGCCGTCCCGACCCACATGAACTGCCCGTCATAGACGATCGACGAGGCCCCGATCCCGCCCAGACCGACATCGGTCAGCCCCGTCTGGTTCACAGGGAACCAGCGGCGCGTCGCGACGTTGACGGGGCTCAGGCGCCGGCCCATCGGGCCCTGCGCGCCCGTCGGACCGGCCGGGCCCTGCGGCCCAACCGCGCCGACAAGCCCCTGCGCGCCCTGCGGCCCTTGCAGACCGACCGCGCCCATCGGCCCAACCGTCGTGCCCGCCGGGCCAGCCGGGCCGACCGGTCCCGCCGGGCCCGTCGCGCCCACCGGCCCGACCGCCGTGCCCGCCGGACCCGCCGGGCCTTCCGGACCCTGCGGACCGGCCGGACCTTGCGGCCCCGCCGGGCCTTCCGGACCGTCGGTCTGCGAGATCAGTCCAGACCGGGCGGTCGCGACGCTCAGCAGCGGCTGCCGCGGCAGCACGAGGTACGCGCCCTGCCCCGCCGGCGTCCGCACGCGCACGCGCAGAAACCGAGGCTGGGCTTCGAACACGTCCGTCGGGACCGTGAACGACACCAGCGCCAGCCCGTTCACCACGGGCACGTTCAGAATATCCACCGTCGGCGAGACCGGCTGCCCGCCGGTCCGGTTCACGAACAGGTCCAGGCGGATGTCCGCCCGCCCCGTGAACGCGGCCGCCCGCGGGGCGACCTGCACGATCTGCGTCAGCCGGGACGTTTGCCCGGCCGCCGCGCGGCTCATCCACACCGCCGCCATCATCGCGATCAGCACCGCGAGCAGAGGCGTTCGAAACAGCGTCATCGGAATGCTCCCTTCAACCAGGAGTGTGTGTGCTTTGGAGGAATCGCGCCGGATCAGCGGCGGATCACGTTGCCGGCGCCGGTGTTGAGGATCCACACCTGCCGCCCGTCGAAGACCAGCCCGCTGGCCCCGGTCAGGCCCGTGAAGCGGGCCGTGCGCGTGCGCGACACGATGTCAAAGCGGCTCGCCGCCGTCCCGTCGAACGGGATGCTCCACACGTGGGTCCCGTCGAAGATCATCCGCTGCGGCGACACGTCCTCGCCCGCGAGGTTGATCGTCGCGACCGTCGCGTTGGTCGTGGTGTCGATGAGCCGGATGACGTTCGTCAGCGCCGCCCACAGGTACTGCCCGTCGTACGTCAGCGAGCTGTACGTCTCGCCCGAGCCCGCCGGGAGCGTGGTGGACACCGCCGCCTGGGCCGCGCCCGGGTTGATCTTGCTGAGGGTGTTGGCCCCGCGGTCGATCACCCACACGCTCGTCCCGTCGAACAGGATCGGGCCCGACATGTTGAAGTTGATGGTGTCGTCGCCGGAGACGCCGGTGGCGAACGAGCCGTCGACCGGCGAACGCCGCGTCACGGTGGCCCCGCTGGAGACCCACAGCCGCTCGCCGTCGAACGTCAGGTCCTGCACCGAGACGCTCACGCCCGAGCCGAGCGCGTTGTTGCTGATGGTGATCGGCCGCAGCGCAGCGGTGTCGCCGACCCACATGCGGCTGCCGGTGTACACGATCGGGATCGGGTTGGACAGCCCCGACACGGTCGCGTCGGCGATCCCGGTCACGGGGTCAAGCCGAACGACGGTGTTGGTCGCGCCGGTGGTGATCCACAGCGAGCGTCCGTCAAACGCCGCGCTCTGCGGCCCGAACGAGCCGGCCGAGCCGACGTTGATCGCGTCCAGCCCGACATTGCCCTGCCAGAAGTTCAGCGTGGCGATCTTCTGCGCGTTGCGGGCCGTGCCCGGCAGGCCCTGGCTCCCCGTCGCGCCCTGCACGCCGGTCGGACCCTGCGCGCCCTGCGGACCCTGCGGCCCAGCGGCGCCCTGCGGACCAGCCGGACCCTGTGGCCCCTGCGGCCCAGCCGGACCCTGCGGACCCTGCGGGCCCTGCGGACCAGCCGGGCCCTGCGGACCCTGCGGCCCCGCCGGACCGGCCGGACCCTGCGGCCCCTCCGGACCCTGCGGCCCCGCCGGGCCCTGCGGCCCCGCCGGTCCTTGCGGGCCCGGCGTCCCCGACGTCGCCACCTGCGCATATGCCGCGACGATCACCCGCTGACGCCCGACCGGCGTGAACGGCGTGGTCGAGCCCGCCGGCGTGCGCACACGCACCGCCAGCCACAGGTCGCGCCCGTCCAGGATCGACGCGTTCGCGAAATCCAGCGTTGCCAGGTACACGCCGTTGATGATGTTGACGTTGTTGATCTGCACCGTGCCCGTCAAGGCCGGCCCGCGCTGGGCCTGCCCGAACAGGATGAACTGCAGGTCGGCCCGGCCCGTGAACGGCTGACCGTTCACATTGACCAGGATCTGCTGCGAGAACTGGGTGGACTGGGCAACGCTCGCGGGTGCGAGGGCCGCCAGCGCGATGGTCGCGAAGACCACGGCACGAACGAGTTGGTGGAACCGGGCGAACATGCGCATCTCCTTGCAACGCAGGGGAGTTCGAGAACGAATGCGGCCACACTCCGGCCACCGCCGCTCTGCGAGCCTTTCCGCATCGGTCCGTCGCGCTGTTTTGCCGGAAATGTCCTTAAGCGCTCGCGCCCGACCGGGCGACGCGGCAACATCTGCCCGTCCCACCGACCCCGCCACCCGCCCGACATCCCACCCGATTTTTCAAGATTTTTGAGGATGGCCCCCGCGTCGGCACGCGGCGGCCGCCTCAGTGCGTGTGCGCCGGCGCGTGCGGACCCGGTGACGGGGCCAGCTCCAACACCGTGTCCGCGGGCAACTCTTCCACCCGCGTCGCCTCGTAGCCGCGCTGCCCCGGCGTGGTCCACAGGTCGAACGTGATGCGGACGATGTCGCCCGCCGCGATCCCGTCGAGCGTCACCCCCGGTTTGAGCGGGAACGGCATCGCCATGCTCGGCATGCCCTTGGTCCCGTTGGGATTGACAAAGTCCGGGATCGGCTCGTGCACGACGACGAACTCGGCCGTCGGCTTGGCCGGGTCAGGGATGGTGAGCACGCGGGCGCGAACGGTGTACGTCGCATCGGCCGGGCCACGCGCGGGCGTTGGCGGCGCAGACTCACCGCAGGCGATCAGAAAGAGCGCCGGGAGCGTCGCGATCGTCAGTATGAGCGAGTGCCGCACGGTCGGCTCAAGCGAACAGAAAGCCGGAAGGACTCAGGCCAGGAACGGCTTCAGGCCGTCTCGATCTTGAGGTACTGCTGGACGGACTTGAGGTCGGGCGCGATGGACAGGTCGTAGCGGAACGTCCACCGGTTGCCGGCGACGCAGCGGACGATGCGCCCGCACTTCTGACGCTGCACCCAGTCGCGGTTGCCGCGGTTGTACACCACGGTCGTCCGCTGGCGGATCTTGTAGCTCTTGCGCAGCCCGCGGATCACGCTCGGATCGCGGCGCATCAGGCGCATGATGGTGTCGACGGGCGCCTCGGCCCGCGGCTCCTTGAGCAGCGTGCAGGTCAGGATTTGCCCGGGCTTGAAGCCGTCGATCTTGTCCGCCATGGTACTTCTCGGAGTCGAAGGGAGAGGGGGGTGCTCAAAAAGGCAGGAGAGAAGTGTAGCGAGGAAGGACCACCAGTCCAGAGCCGCTAGCATCCCGCCCCATGAGCCAGCCCTCGAACCCCGCCCAGCCCCCCCAACCCCCGCAACCCAAGTTCGACCCGGCCGCCTCCCACCAGCAGCGGCCCAAAGTCCGCGCTCTCCGCGGCGTGCCGGTCGAGGCTCAGGATCAGACCGGCAAGAAGTTCCAGATGCTCGGCCTCGCCGACGCCCGCCAGATCTCCGACCGCATGGTCGTCGTCCCCCCGGCCGCCCAGCTTGTCATTCCTCTTATGGACGGCTCCCGCGGGCTCGACCAGATCGTCACCGAGGTTGGGCGTGGCCTGAACAGGGAAATCCTTGAGAATATGATCGCCCAGCTCGACGACGCCGGCCTGCTCGAAGGCCCGAAGTTCGAAGCGATCCTCGCCGACGCCCGGCAGCAGTTCGACGCCTCCCCCGTCCTCCCCCCGGCCGGCACCGCCGCCTTCGCCGACGCCTTGGTCGCCCAGAAAGTCGGCCAGCAGGCCACCGAAGAAGACCGGGCCAGCAAAGGCCCGGAGTTCATGCGGGAAATCTTTGATGCCTGGATGAGCGAGTCACTCAAGGCGGTTCCAAACCCGAGCTTTGACGAGTTGCCCAAGGCGGTCGTGGCCCCGCACCTGGATTACCCGCGCGGGTGGATGAACTACGCCGCGACGTACGGGCGCATGCGCGTCTGCGATCGGCCCGACCGGGTCGTAATCCTCGGGACCAACCATTTCGGCATGGGCACCGGCGTGGTCGGGTGTGACAAGGGGTTCCAGACGCCGCTGGGCACGTGCGAGATCGACACGGGCATCCTGAGCGCCATGCGGGCCTCGATCGGCGAGCGGCTGTTCACCAACCGCTATGACCACGAGCGCGAGCATTCGATCGAACTGCACGTTCCGTGGATCCAGCACGTGTTCGGCAAGGACGGCTTCGGGCGGTATCCCACGGTGTTCGCCGCGCTGGTGCACGACCCCGCCGTGAACAACGGGGCCTCGTACGACGGCAAGGGCGTGGCCCTGGACGAGTTCGTCAAGGCCATGAAGGCCGCCATCGCGGGGCAGCCGGGCAAGACGCTGGTGGTCAGCTCGGCCGATCTGTCGCACATGGGCCCGGCCTTCGGCGACCAAAAGCCGCTCATCGGCGACGAGCCGGAGGTCGAGGCCGAGCGGAACCGGATCGTGCAGCAGGACATGCAACTGCTCGAGCACGTGGTCAAGAACGACCCGCAGGGGCTCATCGGCGTGATGGCCTGGCAGCAGAACTCGACGCGGTGGTGCTCTCTGGGCAACCTGTGCGCGGCACTCATGATCACCGAGCCGTCGTCGGTCGAACTGCTCAACTACGCCGGCGCCATCGACAGCCAGGGCCTCGCGTTCGTCTCGAGCGCGTCGCTGGTCATGAAGTAAGCCCGTTGCCCCACGCGGGGCTGGGGCGGGGACGGCAGTGGGGGGCGGGCGGCCGCCTCGGGCGGAAACCTTTACTGTGGTCGGGCGTATGGATGGTGAACGCGCCGTCCAAGGCGGGGTGTCGGACTGCGGGCGGGTCCGGGGGGGGGCGCGCCGACGCGGGCGCGAGTCGGTACCATGCGGCCCCCTGGCGGAACCGGACTGTCTGTCGGGCGGCGCGGATCGGTCGGAAGACCGGTCGGTGATGAACAGGGTGGGCTTGCCGGCTGGGCGAACCGAGTCGGCGGGCCGTCCCGGGTTACGAGCACGAGGAAGCGAGCATGGCGTCAGGCAACGTGTGCTGGGGGATCGAACTCGGAGCCGGCGGGATCAAGGCGATCAAGCTGCAGCGCGACGGGGACGACGTCCGCGTGCTGGACTACGCCGACATCCCGCACAAGAAGGTGCTGTCGACGCCCGAGCTGGACCAGAACGACGCCGTGCGCGTCGCGATCGGGCAGCTCGTCAGCCAGAAGGACCTGACGGGCGCGGTGATCGCGATCGGCATCCCGGGGCACTCATCGTTCGCGCGGTTTGCGAAGCTGCCGCCGGTCGAGCCCAAGAAGATCCCCGATATCGTCAAGTTCGAGGCGGTGCAGCAGATCCCGTTCCCGATCGAGCAGGTCGAGTGGGACTACCAGACCTTCACCAGCAAGGACAGCCCGGACGTCGAAGTCGGCATCTTCGCCGTCACGCGTGACAAGATCACCGAGCGGCTGGCGATGTGGAACGAAGTCGGCGTGACGCCGGAGATCGTGACCCTCGGCCCGCTGGCCGCGTACAACGCCGTCGCGTGGGACCAGGGCTTCAACGACAAGACGCCCGGCACGGTCATCCTCGACATCGGCACCACCAGCACCGACCTGATCGTCTCCGAGCCCGGGCGCGTCTGGATCCGCACGTTCCCCATCGGCGGGCACCAGTTCACCGAGGCCCTCGTCGGCGCGTTCAAACTTAGCTACGTCAAGGCCGAGGCCCTCAAGCGCCAGGCCGAGCAGAGCACGCACGCCCGGCACATTCTCCAAGCGATGCGCCCGGTCTTCGGCGACCTCGCCCAGGACGTGCAGCGCTCCATCGGGTACTACCAGTCCAGCCACAAGGACGCCAACCTCACCCGCATGATCGGGCTGGGCTCGACGTTCAACCTGCCGGGCCTGCGCAAGTACCTCGGGCAGCAGCTGCAGATGGAAGTCGTGCGGCTGGAGAAGTTCGAGAAGGTCTCGGTCGAAGGCCCCAGCGCGGCGGAGTTCGAAGCCGCCACCGGCAACCTCGCGACGGCGTACGGGCTGGCGCTGCAGGGCCTGGGCTTCAACTTCGGGATCATGGCCAACCTCGTGCCGGTCGCGATCGTGCGCGAGGGGGTGTGGAAGAAGAAGACCAAGTGGTTCGCGGCCGCCGCGGGCCTCTCCGTCGCCGCCGGCGCTGTCAGCTTCTACCGCCCCGTAGTCGCGCAAGCCTCCGACCCGTCGGAGAACAAGCCCGCGGTGATCCAGCAGACGGCGACCACCATCAGCCGCCTCAAGAGCGAGTGGTCGGAGGTGCAGAAGGGCTTCGTCGCCGACTACCGCGCGACCAACGTCGCGACCTTGCCCGACCACCGCGACGTGCACGCACGCCTGCTGAACGACGTGGGCGAGATGTTCCGCGCCGCCAACGAGCAGGCCGCCACCGCCGCCAAGCCGGGTGAAGACCCCGCCGGGCTGGTCTTCGCGGGTCTGCGGACCAAGTACGCCCCGCCCACGGATCCGAACGCGCCCGCGGCGGGCAGCGGCGGTCGCGACGCGCCGGCGGGCCCGGTCACGACGCCGGTCGGCGGGCGCGTCAATCTCGAAGTCGAGATGACGACGCTCAACGCCGAGCCGGACAAGTTCGTCATCGCGACGATCATGCAGTGGCTGCAGAACAACGCGGACCGCGCGGGCCTGCCGTACACCTTCGACAAGGCCTCGCTCCGTCCGCCGCGGATCGTCGACAAGAAGACGATCGCCGCCGACGGCGCCGCGGCTGACGCGGCCGGCGCGCCGGCGGGCGAAGGCGGCGGGTGGACCGACGCGCCGCCTGCCCCACCGCCCGATCGCGAAAGCAGCGGGGGCAAGTTCGGCGGGGGCGGCGGACGCCTGGGCGGCGGGCCGCAGGACGACCGCGGCGGGTTCGGTTCGGGCGGCGAATCGCCCGGCTCGGGCGGGCAGGATCGGCAATCGCTCGATCAACTGGCCCCCATCCCCCCGGCCCCGCCGGCGGGCAAGCCGGGTCAGACCGTCACGCGCCTCCGCGTGACCTTCGACGCCGTCATCCGCGACCCCAACGCCCCGACGACGGAAAACAAGGAGGGCTCCAAGCCGTGAGCGCCAAGGACAAGATCGTGCCGTGGCTGAAGTCGAACTGGCCCATCGTCGCGCTGGGCGTGGTGGCCGTCGCCGCGCTGCCGACGGCGGTGTTCTTCTCCTCCTCGATGCAGGGGAAGTTCGTCGAGGGCATGCAGCAGAAGGTGAACACGGACTGGGACTCGGTCACCAAGGCCAAGAACTCGTACTACCTGCAGGGCGTCTCGGGCGAGAAGCTGCTGGAGAAGAACACCGAGTTCAACTCGGAACTCACGAAGTTCTACGCCGAGCGCTGGAAAGACGTGCAGCAGCAGACCGGCGTGGTCTGGGAAGAAGGCCTGAAGTTCAACCGCGGTCAGCACGGGCTGCTGATCGCCGAGGGCGTCTTCCCCGAGCCCCCACCGCTGGAGCGCGAAGTCCGCACGCGTGAACTGGCGCGGGCCGCGATCGAGCACCACAAGAAGATCCTCGCCGACGCGCGGGCCGGCTCACCGCCCGACCCGGCCCAGCTCGCGGCCCAGCTCGCCGAGGCGCGGGCCTCCGCGGTGGCCCGCATCCAGGCCGAAAAGGGTGCCGAGCCCGACAAGGCCGAGGCCGAGAAGATCGCCCGCGACCTGGTCGACGCGCGCATCGCCCGCGCCCGGGCCCGGGCGGCAGAACTGGGCGTGTACGCCGACATGTCCGTGTTCACCGGTATCCCCGCCCAGGTCCCCAGCGAGGCCCCGACCATCGCCGTCGCGTGGGAGATGCAGGAACTGGGCTGGGTGCACAGCGACCTGATGCGGGCCGTCACCCGCGCCAACCAGGGGCAGAGCCTGCTGGGCGGCGTCGTCAAGCGTGTCCACAAGATCACCGTCCGCCCCGCGGGCTATGACCCGACCAACCCCGCCCCGGCGACCTACGACCCCGGCGAGGACAAGGCCCCCGTCAACTTCGCCCGCACCATCACCGGGCGCATCAGCGGGCCGGGCAGCAAGAACCGCTGGTTCGACGTCCGCGAAGCGACCATGGACGTGGTCGTCTCCTCGCAGCGCCTGCCCGCGTTCATCGACGCGCTCGCCGCGACCAACTTCATCTCGCTGCTCGATGTCGAGATCTCCCCCGTCGATCCGCTCGTCGACCTGAAAGACGGCTACGTCTACGG